>NZ_CP113524.1:3795000-4115000 GCF_026723765.1 Lacrimispora xylanolytica | reverse complement strand
TGGTGCCGATGCGCTTAGGGGAAACACCCGTTCCCATCTCGAACACGATGGTTAAGACTTAAGCGGCCGATGGTACTATGCTGGAAACGGCATGGGAGAGCAGGTGGGTGCCAGATTACCTTAAAAAAATCACTCGAAAGAGTGTTTTATATAGAACGGACACGTTCCAATGGGTGGAGGAGAAAAACGAAACCTGTGTTAAAGAATGTGTTAACCTGATTCAGCAGGGCAGTGCTGTTTTATATAACTGGTTTTTACCAGTGATTCGTAAGTTTGAGTACATCGAGCTTTCGAATGACTGATAAACTTCAGTCAAAGCAGCGGAGCTTGTAGGTGCACTGGGAAAGCAATTGCTTTTTGGTCACTGACTGCGTCGCATACGTACCTTGAAAACCACATATTGAAATATATCTAGATATAGTCTTCGAAAGAAGACGACATCAAGACATCCGAGGTGTTACATCGAAAGATGTAACCAAATAAAAACTCGTTCAAGTATCGTGACGTACGATATGAGAACAAACCTAAGACCAGAGATACAACGCTATGTATCTTAGATTAGTAGCCCGCACCCGCAGGTGAACATCGAATTGGTTAAGCTAATAAGAGCGCAGGGTGGATGCCTTGGCACTAAGAGCCGATGAAAGACGTGATAAGCTGCGAAAAGCTTCGGGGAGGAGCAAATATCCTTTGATCCGGAGATATCTGAATGGGGAAACCCAACTGAGCAAACCTCAGTTGTCGTATGGTGAATTCATAGCCATACGTCGGGAACCCGGGGAACTGAAACATCTAAGTACCCGGAGGAAAAGAAAGAAAACTCGATTTCCAAAGTAGCGGCGAGCGAAATGGAAGGAGCCTAAACCAGCGTGCGTGCATGCTGGGGTTACGGACTGCAATAAGTGAGACGATTTGTTACCAGAACGGTCCTGGAAAGACCGGCCATAGAAAGTGAAAGCCTTGTATGGGAAAACAATAGTCAGCGAGCAGGATCCAAAGTACCACGAGACACGAGAAACCTTGTGGGAATTCGGGGGGACCACCCCCCAAGGCTAAATACTACTTAGTGACCGATAGCGCATAGTACTGTGAAGGAAAGGTGAAAAGGACCCCGGGAGGGGAGTGAAAAAGAACCTGAAACCCTGTGTTTACAAGCTGTGGAACCACGTTTAAAGTGGAACCGCGTACTTTTTGTAGAACGGTCCGGCGAGTTACCGTTACTGGCAAGGTTAAGCACTTAAGGTGTGGAGCCGAAGGGAAACCAAGTCTTAATAGGGCGAATGAGTCAGTAAAGGTAGACCCGAAACCGGGTGATCTACCCATGTCCAGGTTGAAGCTGCCGTAAAAGGCGGTGGAGGACCGAACGCACATCCGTTGAAAAGGGTGGCGATGAGGTGTGGGTAGGGGAGAAATTCCAATCGAACCCGGAGATAGCTGGTTCTCCTCGAAATAGCTTTAGGGCTAGCCTCGTATTAGTCTGCCGGAGGTAGAGCACTGAATTTCCTAGGGGGCGTCAAAGCTTACCAAAGAATATCAAACTCCGAATGCCGGTCAGATGATGTACGGGAGTCAGACTGCACGAGATAAGTTGGGCAGTCAAAAGGGAAAGAGCCCAGACCACCAGCTAAGGTCCCAAAGTGCGTGTTAAGTGGAAAAGGATGTGAGATTTCAGAGACAACTAGGATGTTGGCTTAGAAGCAGCCACACATTCAAAGAGTGCGTAATAGCTCACTAGTCGAGAGGTCTTGCGCCGAAAATGTCCGGGGCTAAAACACGACACCGAAGCTGTGGAATGTATCGAATGATACATTGGTAGAGGAGCATTCTTACCGCGCTGAAGCATTACCGTAAGGAGATGTGGAGTGTTAAGAAGAGAGAATGCCGGAATGAGTAGCGAGATGGAAGTGAGAATCTTCCAGGCCGAATATCTAAGGTTTCCAGAGTAAAGCTGATCTGCTCTGGGTAAGTCGGGGCCTAAGGCGAGGTCGAAAGACGTAGTCGATGGACAACAGGTTGAAATTCCTGTACCGCATATTATCAGAACTGTGGGGACACAGAACCGAGAGAGAACCCGGGAATGAAAAGACCGGGGCAAGCATTGGACTGGTTAAGTTGGCAAATCCGCTTAACAACAGGAAGGTGTGACGCGTACCGAACAAAAGTAGGGAAGTCTCTGTAGGGGCTGTCAAGAAAAGCCGCTATTGTGTAATATGTGCCCGTACCGTAAACCGACACAGGTGGATGAGGAGAGAATCCTAAGGCCGGCGGGAGAAGCATTGTTAAGGAACTCGGCAAAATGACCCCGTAACTTCGGGATAAGGGGTGCCTGAGAAATCAGGCCGCAGAGAATAGGCTCAAGCAACTGTTTAGCAAAAACACAGGTCTATGCAAAACCGAAAGGTGAGGTATATGGGCTGACGCCTGCCCGGTGCTGGAAGGTTACGAGGAGGGGTTAGCGGCAACGCGAAGCTCTGAATTTAAGCCCCAGTAAACGGCGGCCGTAACTATAACGGTCCTAAGGTAGCGAAATTCCTTGTCGGGTAAGTTCCGACCCGCACGAAAGGCGTAATGATTTGAGCGCTGTCTCAACAATGCACCCGGTGAAATTGAAATACCAGTGAAGATGCTGGTTACCTGCGCCAGGACGGAAAGACCCCATGGAGCTTTACTCTAGTTTGATACTGGGATTCGGTATTGCATGTACAGGATAGGTGGGAGGCAGTGAATCAAGGACGCCAGTCTTTGAGGAGCCGATGTTGGGATACCACCCTTGCGATATTGGGTTTCTAACCTGCAGCCATTACCTGGCTGGGGGACAATGTCAGGCGGGGAGTTTGACTGGGGCGGTCGCCTCCGAAAGTGTATCGGAGGCGCTCAAAGGTTCCCTCAGAATGGACGGAAACCATTCGAAGAGTGCAAAGGCATAAGGGAGCTTGACTGCGAGACCGACGGGTCGAGCAGGTAGGAAACTAGGACTTAGTGATCCGGTGGTATAAAGTGGGATTGCCATCGCTCAACGGATAAAAGCTACCCTGGGGATAACAGGCTTATCACTCCCAAGAGTTCACATCGACGGAGTGGTTTGGCACCTCGATGTCGGCTCATCGCATCCTGGGGCTGTAGTAGGTCCCAAGGGTTGGGCTGTTCGCCCATTAAAGCGGTACGCGAGCTGGGTTCAGAACGTCGTGAGACAGTTCGGTCCCTATCCGGCGTGGGCGTAGGATATTTGAGAGGAGCTGTCCTTAGTACGAGAGGACCGGGATGGACTGACCTCTGGTGTATCTGTTGGTGATCAACACCATGGCAGAGTAGCCAAGTCGGGAAGGGATAAACGCTGAAGGCATCTAAGCGTGAAGCCCCCCTCAAGATGAGATATCCCATCGCAAGAGTAAGACCCCTTGAAGACGACGAGGTAGATAGGGCAGAGGTGGAAGCATGGTAACATGTGTAGCTGACTGTCACTAATAGGTCGAGGGCTTAACCAGGTTGGTTTAGGTAAGAGGAAGAACGGATGAAAGATATATAACAATGTGTGGTTTTGAGGGTATGTGTAGGTTTCATATACCAGTTAAGAATATATAATATGTGATAAATGCGTAAATCCAGGTTTGGGTTTGCGCTTTTTTATTTAAAATTGGATTGTTTAGAATTATAAGAAAACGCTTTGATTGGAAGATGAAGAATATCTCCGGTCAAAGCGTTTTTGTTGCTTAGATATTTATGTATTAGGCATAATGTACTGTTTGCTAAAACAAACTTTGTTTCTTTAATAGAGACTTATTTAAAAGAATCTAATCAAGTTCCAAAGTCATTGAGGTCATTTTCCAGATAAGAGATGGCCTGCTCGATGTTTTTTTCTCTCAAGGATTGAATGATCAGATCGTGGTTCTTCATATCATTGAGCATGGAAAAACGATTCCATTTATCCCAGTGGAGCTGGGCATAGGCACGTCCCAGAACATTCATGCAGCGGCGAAGCTCTTCATATACAAATGGATTTTTGGCAAAGGAAATAAGGGCAGTGTGAAAGTCTGCATTGTTTGTCCAGCGTTCCATCAAATCCTCTGTTTCTTTCCAGCAATGTGCATTCAGTTCTTCCAAAGCCTTTAAATCCCGGTCCGTGATATTTGGATATCCAAGGTGCAGAAATGAAGTTTCCACCACTTTTCTATATTCTTGTATGTGATAAATATCCTCGGCTGTCAGAGGAACTACCTCATAACCATACCTCGGAATGCTTTTTAAAACACCTTCGTGGCATAAGGATACCAATGCATCCCGAATCGGGGATTTGCTGTAGCCGAAGCGTTTGATCAGTTCATTTTCTGTTATGATTTTATGAGGATTATATTCTGAGGAATATATACTTTTTAATACCTCGTGGTAAACAATTTCCTTTAAGTTCTGTTTTTCCATGCAGCCTCCTAAGCTTACGTTCATAATCAAATGGATAACAAATCTATTATACGTAATATTAGAAAAATATGTAAGGTTATTTTCATAAATCACCTTATTTTCTTCAGTATTCCTGCGTTATGCTCAAGGGTGAGGAGAAATGGAACGGCTTTTAGTAAGAAAATAAAAAAGCAGTGGAAATATAATAATACCAGTGATATTATTAGTAATACAATCAGTAACAATACTAATGAAATGGGAGGAGAACAATGGATCAAAAAATATACGACAGCTATGTGAGGATCTTAAGGAATGAACTGATTCCGGCGTTTGGCTGTACAGAACCCATTGCCCTTGCCTATGCTTCTGCAAAAGCCAGGGAGATTCTTGGTGAATTTCCTGAACTGATAGAGGCACATTGCAGCGGAAATATTATTAAAAACGTAAAGGGAGTGAGAGTACCAAACTCAGGAGGGCTTAAAGGGGTTGAGACCGCAGTGATTTTAGGGGCTCTTGCTGGAGATTCTGATAAAAAGCTGGAAATACTGGAATCAATCACAGAAAAAGACAGGCGGAATGCAAGAGAACTGCTTGACAAGGATTTCTGCCGTTGTATATTAGTAGAAGAAGTTGGAAATTTATTCCTTAAAATAAAGGCGGTTAATAGGGGTCAATGGGCAGAAGTGACCATTGAACACGCCCATACCAATATCACATTAATAAAGAAAAATGGAGTGACCTTATATGAACAGGCCTATAATGTGAATGATACGAGAAGTGATAAATCCCTTCTTAATATAAGGGATATTGTAGCGTTTGCAGATCGGGTCAATATAGAAGATGTTAAGGATGTCCTTGATATGCAGATTTCCTATAATTCTGCCATTGCTGAGGAAGGACTTAAGGGGCAATGGGGAGCTCAGATTGGAAGGATTTTTATGTCAGGCTATCGGCCTGAGATCCAGTGGCTTGCCATAGCAAAGACGGCTGCCGGATCGGATGCAAGAATGGCAGGATGTCCTTCTCCGGTGGTCATTAATTCTGGTTCTGGAAATCAGGGAATGACCTGTTCCATACCGGTCATTGAGTATGCCAGGGAGCTTGGAAAGACGAAAGAGGAGCTTTACCGTGCTCTATGTATTTCTAATTTGACGGCTCAGGACCAGAAGCAGTATATCGGGCCTTTGTCGGCATACTGCGGAGTGGTATGTGCCGCCGCCAGTGCAGGAGCTGCCATTACCTATCTTTATGGGGGAACCGTGGAGCAGATTGAGCATACCGTAGTCAACACCATTGCCAATGTAGGCGGAATGATCTGTGATGGGGCAAAGGCTAGCTGTGCGGCAAAGATTGCCTCTGCTCTCCAGGCAGCCATATTAGGGCATCAGATGGCGATGCAGGGCATAACATTTGAACCTGGAGAGGGGCTGGTGCAGGACGAGCCGGAGGAGACCATCCGTGCCATCGGCTATATGGGAAAAGAGGGAATGAAAAAGACTGATGTGGAAATATTAAATATCATGATTGGAAACCGGTCTATTTGAGGCAAAAGAAGGAGCTAAGATGAAAAAACCTGTCATAGGAATCGCGGCAAATATTTTAATTGTGGAGGGCGGTACCATGCCCGGAATTTACCGTGCCTACGTGAACAATGATTATGTGGAAAGCATTGAAATGGGGGGAGGCATCCCGGTTCTGCTACCTGTATTAACGAATCAGGAGGATGGGGCCAGGCTCCTGGAGCTGGTGGACGGACTGGTTCTTTCCGGGGGATATGATGTGGCACCAGATTTATATGGAGAGCAGCCTTCCCCTTTACAGGGATTTACCATGCGGGAGGTGGACACCCAGTATTTACAGCTGATTCGAGAGGCAGATCGGCGTAAAAAACCGGTTCTTGGCATCTGTAAGGGAGCCCAGATGATGAACGTGGCATTTGGGGGAACGCTGTATCAGGATCTTGGCTCCCAGCTGACAGGCTCTTTTCAGCACGTACAAAAGGCACCAAGAGGTGACGCTACACACATGGTAGATACGGAAGAGGAGAGCTTTATTAAGAGTATTACTGGTAAGAGGGGCTGGGTCAATTCCTTCCATCATCAGGCGATTAAGGACATGGCAGAGGGCTTCTTGGTTACAGCCAGAGCCGATGACGGAGTGGTGGAATGCATCGAGCGGCAGGAAGGCAGCTTTATGTGCGGCGTACAATGGCACCCGGAAATGATGGCGAAGTTTCAGAATGAGACCATGATAAATTTATTTCGTCAGTTTATCCTTAAGTGCATGGATTAAGAGGGGGAGATTATGACAAACCATCTATTTCAGTTCGATATACATGACTGGAGCACCTGGGGAGAAGTTTATTGTTCAAAAGAAGAATTTACGCCATTGATTCAATACATATTTGAATGTGAGGGCTTAGAGTTTCAAGCATTACAAAATTGCAAACCAGGGACCAACGGAGTTTTCCGGGTGGGAGAATATGTGATAAAGGTGTTTGTCCCTTTGGAATCGGGGTATGACAGTCTGCCGGATTATAGAGCGGAGCTTTTTGCCATGGAACGAGCAAATGAAGTTGGAGTCAGCGTTCCAAAGCTGATTGCAAAAGGGCAGATACAGGATAAATATTTATTTAGATATCTGATTATGGAATGCGTGAAGGGAGAAAACTTAGGGGAGATAAAGGATACCCTAGGAAGAGAACAGAAACTTGAAATTGGAAAGAAGCTTCGTGATATTGTAAGGGGCTGGGCGACGCCTTGTGAAAATTTTAATGGAGTAGATGCCATTGGCCGGACTTTAAGGAGTAAGCGGTGGGAGGAGGCTTCTGACGAAATAAAGAATGCGCAGAAAAAGTTCCTGGAAGGTTTAAAGAAGGAATCGTCTGTATTTGTTCATGGGGATCTAACAGAAGATAATTTGATGGTGGATCAGAGTGGGAAGCTGACGGTGATTGATTTTGCAGATTCATTAATTGCACCAGGAATTTATGAAGATATGACACTGATCTGCGACGCATTTCATTTTGACAGAGATTTTTTAGAAGGATATTATGGAAAGATCAGTACGGAAGAGTTAACAGAGAAATGTATGGGTGCCATTCTATGTCATGAATATGGTTATCACGTGGTTAAAAGTATGTTTGGCCCTGTCGCAGATTTAAGGGAATTAAGAGATAAGATAGTGGAACAGCTTACTGATTCTAGTACTGAGAGAAAATAAAAAAGGAGTAAAGATAAATGATTCAGATACTATTCGTCTGTCTGGGCAATATTTGCCGTTCCCCTATGGCGGAATTTGTTATGAAGGATCTCGTGAAAAACAGAAATATGGAAGATTTATTTTTTATTGCTTCTGCTGCCACCAGCAGTGAAGAGATTGGAAACCCGGTGCATCCTGGAACGAGAAAGAAGTTAAGTGAGTTTGGGATATCCGTAGAGGGAAAGCAGGCAGTTCAGCTCACCAGAGATGATTATGACAAGTATGATTATATTGTTGGAATGGAATCACGAAACATAACTAACATGATGAGAATATTCGGCAGTGATCCGCAAGGCAAAGTAAGCCGGCTGCTGGATTATGGGCAAAGGCCAAGAGATATTGCAGATCCGTGGTATACCGGAGACTTTGATACAACCTATGAAGATGTTTTAGAAGGGTGCGAAGCTCTCTTTCTCCATATATGCAATCAGAATGACAAATAATTTAAAATGCGTTTTGAAATGGCTCCTTTTTTTGGCTGACCATATCAAGACGCATTTTTCATTGTCTATGTAAAGCTTTTGATAAACGGTTAATCATCCATATCATCAAGAATTGTGAGATTTAATGCTTCTATGGAAAGATCCACCTCTTGTCCGGCTTTTGCAGCAGGAGCGATAAAGCGGATGATAGGCCGCAGGGTGAAGCCAGGCGTGTTATCCTTGACGACTGCCGTGCTTCCGTCGCTTAGGTGGACAACTGTACCGATTGGGTATGCAGATACACATTGGAGGAAGGCGGTTAAAAGATCCGGGTCAAAATGAGAGCTGCAGCGGCTGGTCAGATAATCAAATATTTTTTTGGGAGGCCATGCTTTCCGGTAAGGTCTTGTGGAGCTTAAGGCATCGTAGACATCTGCGATTGCCAGAATTCTGGCATAAAGAGGAATGCTGTCTCCGATAAGGGCAAAGGGATAGCCGGTTCCGTCGTATTTTTCATGATGAGCACGGATGCCCTGAAGAACCTTCTGAGAAAATAGCTTGCAAGTGCTTAATTTTTCATAGGAAAGATCAGGGTGCTTTTTCATGATTTCAAATTCTTCGTCACTCAGAGGGCCGGCCTTGTTGGTGATCTCCAGAGGGATATCGGTTTTCCCTATGTCATGCATCAGTCCGCACAGCGCCAGATCGTTGAGCTGGTCCAGGGACAAGCCAATGAAACGTCCTAAGAGAACGCTTAATATACCTACATACAGACTATGAGAGTAGGTATAATTGTCATAATCCCTGATATCGATCATCTGAAACAGGTATTTGTCCATATTTAAAATATTCATTACCACTGATTTAGCCACAGAGGTGAGGTCGCGGTAGTTTTGCATACTGGATTGTATGGTCATTTTCTTTAAGCTTTGGTCAAAGGTACTGCGGATGCTGGTAAGCATTTTGGCTTTTAATTCAGGTTCAACAAAATCCACGGGCTCAATGCCTTCCGTCAGTGCCGTATGGATATAGGCGCCCTGAACCCCGATATTTTTAAGGCGCATGATGATGCGGTCACTTAGCTGATAACCGGCAACTGCAAATGGAAGTATTGAATTTGTCCCAGGGATATTACGGGCTAGTATCATACCTTCGGTCAATTTCTCTATAGGAAGATAAATCAATTCTTTCACCTCAACAGACTAAATGGCAGTCTTTTCTCTATATATTAAGTAGATTCCTTCTTTTGTCAAATTTGGGAATAATTATGTAACACCACATTAAATTATAGTTGGAATTGACGGCTGAGTCAATGAAATTTTGTAACCACTGGTAAGGAAAAGAATCGTGGAGGATAGGTTTAAAAGGCATGAAAATAGATTGTATTAAGAGAGAAAATCAGATAAAATAAATAATGAGATGAGAAAAAGCATCCTGTTTTGTTCAGAATTTTGCATAAGGACTAAAGGTTAAGACAGAGGGAAAAATATGATCAAAATATTAAATGGAATGCATGAAACCATAAATTATGAGTGTGCCATGGGGCTTCAGCTATATCGTAATGGGAAGCAGGAGGATTATCCAAAGCACTGGCATGTGGGAATTGAGATCATTATGCCATCACAGGGAGATTATGAGGTTACCGTTGGTGAGGAATGTTATTTTTTAGAGCCGGATGATATCATCCTGATTCATTCCGGTGTGATCCACTCATTAAGAGCGCCTTCTAAGGGGGAACGATATATTCTTCAGTTTGATACTACATTGCTTCATAATCTTCGGGAAATGGAAACACTTTTATTTATGATGCCTCCCGTTATCTTTCTTAAAAAGAAAGAGGGAGACGGACTTCATAGTTTCTTTAAGGAGAAACTGGATAAGATCATTATGGAGTACCAGGATAACAGTACCTTTCGGGAAGCTTCTATATATGCAGCTCTGATTGAGATTTATGTGGAACTGGGAAGAAATGAAGTTTATAAAAATGTTTCTCCAGGAATCCAGGAATCCACCAAGGAGAGGCAGTATCTGGAGGCCGTAATGAGTGCCTGCACCTACATTAACAAGCATTATATGGAAAATCTTAATTTAGAGGAAGTGGCACAGATCGTAGGATTTTCCAAGTATCATTTTACCAGAATCTTTAAGCAGTATATGAATATGACATTTTATGAATACTTAAATTCCAAGCGGGTGAAAAAGGCGGAAGAACTTCTTTATTATACCAAGGAGCTAAGTATTACGGAGGTTGCCATGGGAGCTGGATTTTCATCCATCAGCGCTTTTAACCGCACCTTTAAAATGATTAAGAACTGCTCTCCCAGCGATTATCGTAAGATCCGTTATCAGGCCATTGTTAAGAATTAAAAAATAATTAGCAATATGTGCTTAAATCGAAGCAAGAAATGAGATGTCTTGTTTTTTATAGAATGCTATGATGGGATTACAGAAAATGGCTGAATGGTCAGAATCGCATCACTATAAGTAAAGGGAAGGGCATATCTCATGAATAAAGAAAAATTGAAAGAATACCGTAGGAGAGCAAAAGAACTGGTAGCAGAAATGACATTGGAGGAAAAGGTTTCCCAGACAATTCACGGAGCGGCAGCAATTGAAAGGCTGGGGATTAAATCTTATAACTGGTGGAATGAGGGACTTCACGGAGTGGCAAGGGCTGGAGTGGCTACTGTTTTTCCACAGGCCATCGGACTGGCAGCTACCTTTGATGAGGATTTACTAAACCAGGTAGCAGATGTTATTTCCACAGAGGCAAGGGCTAAATTCCATTTGCAGCAAAAATGCGGAGATACGGATATTTACAAAGGTCTTACCTTCTGGTCTCCTAACGTTAACATTTTCAGGGACCCGCGCTGGGGCAGGGGACATGAGACTTTTGGGGAGGACCCTTATTTATCCTCCCGTATGGGCGTCCGTTTTATTGAGGGACTTCAGGGAGACGATGAGAATTACTTAAAGGTAGCTGCCTGCGGAAAGCATTTTGCGGTTCATTCCGGCCCGGAGGAAGAACGCCATTCCTTTGATGCTGTGGTTTCCAAACAGGATATGTTTGACACATATCTGCCTGCTTTTGAGGCCTGTGTAAAGGAAGGAAAAGTTGAGGCCATCATGGGCGCCTACAACCGGACCAATGGAGAGCCCTGCTGTGGAAGCAAAACGCTGTTAAAAGATATTTTAAGAGATTTCTGGGGCTTTGAGGGCCATGTGGTTTCCGATTGCTGGGCCATTAAGGATTTCCATGAACATCATAAAGTGACTTCATCTGCCGTGGAATCTGTGGCAATGGCCATGGAAAACGGCTGTGACTTAAACTGTGGCAGCTTGTTCCTATACTTGACTGAGGCAGTGAATCGTGGAATGGTTTCAGAGGAGCGGTTAAATGAAGCCGTGGAAAACCTCATGATGACCCGGTTAAAGCTTGGCGTATTTGACGAGCAGGAGAAGATTCCATTTAACAAGATTACATATAAGGATAATGATACCAGAGAGCACAAGGAGCTTAACTTCACTGCATCCAGAAAGTCCTTTGTTCTTCTTAAGAACAAGGATAACCTTCTGCCTCTTGATAAGAACAAAATAAAGACCATTGGCATCATTGGTCCCAACAGCAATAACAGAAAAGCACTGGTTGGTAATTATGAGGGCACTGCTTCCAGATACTTTACCATAACAGAAGGCATTCAGGATTATCTGGGTGAGGACGTTCGTGTCATGGTTTCGGAAGGCTGCCATCTTTGCAGACCGAAGGTCAGCGGTCTTGGTCAGGAGAATGACCGTATATCTGAAGTAAGGGGAGTCTGTGAAGAGAGCGATGTGATTATTGCCTGCATGGGTCTTGATTCCAGTCTGGAAGGCGAAGAAGGAGATGAGGGCAATGAGTTTGCCAGCGGTGATAAGCCAAACCTTTCTCTTCCAGGACTTCAGGAAGAGGTATTAAAGGAAATTTATCAGAGCGGAAAGCCAGTGGTATTAGTGATTTTATCCGGCAGTGCTCTTGCAGTTACCTGGGCAGATGAGCATATTCCGGCTATTTTGGAAGGCTGGTATCCGGGAGCCCAGGGAGGAAGAGCACTGGCCTCTGTCTTATTTGGAGAGTATTCACCAGAAGGAAAGCTTCCGGTGACCTTTTATAGGACTTCAGAGGAGCTTCCTGATTTCAGAGATTATGATATGAAGGGAAGAACCTACCGTTATATGAAGCAGGATGCCCTTTATCCCTTTGGATACGGCTTATCCTATACTGATATTACAGTAAGCGGCGTGTCACTGAGCCAGAATACGGTAGTGGAAGGGGAAAACATAACGGTTAAGGCGGTTCTTAAGAACACAGGTACCATGAAAGGGGCTGAAACCTTACAGGTTTACGTAAAGTCCTGCCAGCCTGATACTCCAAATGCTCAGTTAAAGGCTTTTAAAAAGGTTGAGCTTAATCCTGGGGAAGAAAAAGAGGTGGCACTTACCTTAAGTGACCGTTCCTTTGGACTTAGAGATGAAAAGGGTGACCTGGTTCTTTACCAGGGCGATTATCTGGTGTATACAGGAACTCAGCAGCCAGATGCCCGCAGCATGGAGCTGACAGGTAAAGTGCCGGAATGCATGACAGTAACAGCAGCAGATCAGGTAGTTCTTGAAGCGTGCTGCATTTAACAAAAGAAGGATTTAAGGTGAGAGAATGACAGAAAGAGAAGAGTCCTTGAATAGTCAGGCAGAAGGGAGGGGGGCCGAAAGGCCCCTCTGCCTTTCTAAAATATTCAGTGAAGGCTGTGTGCTTCAGCAGGGAAAAAGCACAAGGATATGGGGAAAAACAGTTCCTTTAAAGGGAGTGGCCGTAGAATTTCAGCAAAAAACAATTTTTACCAGGGCAGATGATAAGGGGGACTGGCAGCTTTTATTTTCAGACCTAAACCCGGGAGGCCCCTTTACTTTGACCATACGGTCTGAAACAGAAGAAATCATACGTCTCAAAGAGGTGTATGTGGGAGAGGTATTTGTTTGCTCTGGTCAGTCCAATATGGAGCTGCCTATGGAACGAGTGAAGGACCAGTATCCGGAGGAATTGAAACGGCCGGAGAGACCTTATATCAGGCTTTATAAGGTGAAGGAGCATTACGACTTTGACGGTCCTTTAGATGACCATAGGGAGGCCTCCTGGTACGCCTGTTCTCCGGAGACCATCAGAAGCTTTTCGGCAGTTTCCTATTTCTTTGGAAGATACCTTCTGGAGGATAAAAAGGTGCCTGTGGGCCTTATTAACTTAAGTCTGGGCGGAACACCGGCAGAGGCGTGGATGGGATTGGAGGCGCTTCAGTCCTATCCTGAGGCGCTTAGTACTTTAAAGAAGTTCCAGGACAAGGAATTTGTGAAAAGCCGCATGGCAGAAAATGAAAGACTGCAAAGAGAGTGGCATGAAAATATCGATCAGAATGACAAGGGCTGTGAAGGCAGCTTGGAGCCGTGGAAGGAAATCAATCTCCCAGGCTTTTTAAAGGATGGAGGAATTGAGGATTTCTGTGGAAGTATCTGGCTTCGGAGACGGTTTATGGTTCCTGAGACTATGGCAGGAGAATCAGCCAGACTGTGGCTCGGCACCATGGTGGACAGTGACAGAACCTATATCAATGGAGTCTTAGTAGGTGAAACCGGCTACCAATATCCTCCAAGAAAATACGAGATTCCAAAGGGTGTTTTAAAAAACGGGGAGAATGAAATCACCATCCGTCTGGTTTGTGACCATGGACAAGGCCGGATGACTCCGGAAAAGAAATACCAGATTTTTACAGAGGATAACAGGATTGATCTGGAAGGGACATGGGAATACCGGATTGGCTTTCGGTGCGGTCCTGCTCCGGAGATGGATTTTATAAACAGAAAGCCTACAGGACTTTTTAATGCCATGGTGGCTCCATGTCTTCCATATACTGTAAAAGGGGTTCTCTGGTATCAGGGAGAGTCCAATGACAGCAGTCCCGATACCTACGAGGACCTTTTAAGACGTCTTATCTTAAATTGGAGAGAGAATTGGAAGCAGGATAAGCTTCCCTTTGTAGTAGCCCAGCTTCCCGGTTTTTCCATTGATCTTCTGGAGGATTCAGAGGCCTGGCCAAAGCTTAGGCACGCCCAGTCCCAGGCAGCCGGACTGCCCGAGGTAGCTGTGACGGTAAACCTCGACCTTGGGGAGTGGAATGACCTTCACCCACTAAATAAAAAGGAAGTGGCAAGACGACTTTCTCTGGCAGTAAGAGGTATGATCTATGGAGAGCCTGTGGAGTACTTCGGACCAAAAGTACGCTCTTATCAGGTTTCAGAGGGCCGTGTTTCGCTTTCTTTTGAAACTCATAAAGGTAAGGATATGGTTGTAAAGAATGGAACGGGGGTAGAAGCCTTTTCCCTGGCTGGAGCGGACGGAATTTATTACCCGGCTAAAGGGGACGTAAAAGGAACTTCTGTTACCTTATGGAGCAGGGAAGTGGCAGAGCCTAAAGCTCTTCGTTACGCTTACTCCAATGCTCCCTCAAAAGGGCTCTTATTCAGTCAGGGCGGCCTTCCGGCATCCCCCTTTATTCTAACTCTTAGTATTTAACTGGAATAAAAGGAATTGTATGGAATTTTTTTGAAAGATTCAAAAAGATTATGATTTGATTTAAGAAATACGTTGCAACCCATTCATACTTGTTACACAACCTGCATAAGTATGTAAAAACGTCCTAGCAGGGGGATTTTCTTGAAGGAATATATTGAGGAACGCGCGGTTGCGATCGCCAACTACATCATAGACTATCATGCGACCGTGAGGCAGACAGCGAAGAAGTTTGGTATCTCCAAATCAACGGTACATAAAGATGTAACGGACCGCTTAGAACACATCAATCCATCCCTGGCAGCCCGGGCCAGGGTGATCCTGGACATTAACAAGTCCGAGCGCCACATCAGGGGCGGCCTAGCCACCAAGGAAAAGTATCAACATCGTTTGCAGATGTGCAGTAAAAAGAATTCTTGAAAAAATGGGTAGAGGATCAGCCGCTGTCTGAGAAATAGTAGACGTTCTCAGTCAGCGGCTGTTTCCATTCTAAACAAAAATTCACAAAAAATTTGTTGACATGAAACTGCAAAATATGTTATTCTTTTTCCCAGTATGAAGAGACATTATCGTTTTCATGCAAATATCGACCACTTCTTATGAAGTTAAGCCCAGACGGACAGGCGGGTCGGCTGCCGAGCGTGGGAAACCACATTATTGATTGAGTTAGAAGCTCAAATTTTATAAGTTGATTACTTTATAATCAGTGCAAATGCACATCATCTTGTGAAACGATCAATAATAGCAGGGACAATATATTTGCTATGTAGACTCGAAAACGATAATTGTCATGAAAAATTGGAGGGCTTCATGCCCGTTTCCATAATCATTCATGAGATTTTCAGGCAGGTGATGTACGGTCACCTGCCTTTTTTGTGTGTTAAAACGCCCCAAAAGGCGCTTCCCAAGAATGTGACGAAGGAGAGGTAAATTGCCGTATGAACAAAGAAGATCAAAAAAGAGCGCCGATTTATGAAGCGCTGGAAACATTCAGGAAGAAAAGGGTGGTTCCTTTTGATGTGCCTGGGCATAAAAGGGGAAGGGGAAACCCCGAACTGGCTCAGCTTTTGGGAGAAAAATGTGTAGGGCTTGATGTTAATTCCATGAAGCCCCTTGATAATTTATGTCACCCGGTATCCGTTATCCGTGATGCAGAAGAGCTGGCAGCCAGAGCCTTTGGAGCAGCCGATGCTTTTTTAATGGTAGGTGGTACCACTTCAGCGGTTCAGAGCATGATTTTATCTGTCTGTAAGGCAGGGGATAAAATCATACTTCCAAGAAATGTTCACAAAAGTGCCATTAACGCACTTGTTATTTGCGGAGCAATTCCTGTTTATGTAAACCCGGAGGTAAACAGTACCTTAGGTATTTCTCTTGGAATGGAAATCAGCCAGGTGGAGAAGGCTATTATGGAGAATCCGGATGCAGTGGCAGTTCTTGTTAATAATCCCACCTACTATGGAATCTGCTCCGATATGCGTTCCATTGTAACCTTGGCTCATGCCCATGGAATGAAAGTGCTGGCTGATGAGGCCCATGGTACCCATCTATACTTTGGGAAAGGACTTCCGGTGTCCGGCATGGCAGCAGGCGCAGATATGGCGGCAGTATCCATGCACAAATCAGGGGGAAGCCTGACACAAAGCTCCATGCTCCTGATCAATGAGGGTGTGAATGGGGATTATGTCCGCCAGATCATTAACTTGACTCAGACCACAAGTGCTTCCTATCTCTTATTATCAAGCCTTGATATCTCAAGAAGGAACTTGGCTCTTCGTGGTGAGGAGTCCTTTCAAAAGGTGGTAGAAATGGCAGAGTATGCCAGGGAAGAGATTAATTCCATCGGGGGATATTATGCGTATGGAAGAGATTTAATCAACGGCACCAGCATCTTTGATTATGATGTGACAAAGCTTTCCATCTATACCCTTGGCATCGGTCTTGCCGGCATTGAGGTTTATGACCTGCTTCGGGATGAATATGATATTCAGATTGAATTTGGAGATATCTGCAACATTCTGGCTTACATTTCCATCGGGGACAGGATTCAGGATATTGAGCGCCTTGTAGGTGCTCTGGCTGATATTGAACGGCTTTATAAAAAGGACCGGAGCGGAATGCTCTCAGGAGAATACATAGCACCCAAGGTGGAAATTTCTCCTCAGAAGGCATTTTACTCCAGTAAGGTATCGGTGCCTGTAAAAGAAGCCGCAGGTAAGATCAGCGGAGAATTTGTTATGTGCTATCCTCCGGGAATCCCCATTTTAGCACCAGGGGAGAGAATTACAGAGGAAATTGTGGAATATATCATTTATGCAAAAGAAAAGGGATGCTCCATGCAGGGAACGGAAGATCCGGCAGTGGAACATCTGATGGTACTAAAATAATAAAACTTCCATGGAGAGAGGAGAGTGGGAAAGATGGAGATATGGTTTTCTGAACTGCATACTTCAAACGTGAAGCTTTCTGTCCGGATTGACAAGCAGCTTTTTTCCGGAGAAAGTGAATATCAGAGAATCGACGTGTTTGAGTCAGAGGAATTTGGAAAATTCGTGGCTTTAGACGGAGACATTGTTTTTTCAGAAAAGGACGAATTTATATACGATGAGATGGTGACCCATGTTCCCATGGCAGTTCACCCATGCGTGAAGCGCGTGCTGATCATCGGTGGAGGAGACGGCGGTGTGGCAAAGGAGCTGTTACAGTATTCTTCCATTGAATCCATTGATGTGGTTGAGACGGATAAGCTGTTTGTAGACGTGTGCAGGGACATCTTTCCTGAGGTGGCATGCGGACTTTCGGATCCAAGGGTTAAGGTCTATTATGACGATGGTCTGCGATTCTTAAGAAATAAAAAAGAGGAATACGATCTGATCATCAACGATTCCACAGACCCCTTTGGGCATACGGAAGGGCTGTTTACCAAGGAGTTTTACGGCAGCTGTTATAAGGCGTTAAAAAGTGATGGAATCATGGTGTATCAGCATGGAAGCCCCTTCTACGATGAAGATGAGGACGCCTGCCGGAGCATGCACCGGAAGGTATACCGTTCCTTCCCCATCAGCCGGGTGTACCAGGCTCATATTCCCACTTGTCCGTCTGGCTACTGGCTCTTTGGTTTTGCATCAAAAAAGTATCACCCGATCAATGATTTTAAACCGGAAAACTGGAAAAAATTAAAAATAGAGACCTGGTATTATACCGCGAATCTTCATATGGGAGCATTCATGCTGCCCAAATATGTAGAAGATTTACTGGAAGAGGAGGAAAAAGAATGAGCAGATTATTAGTTATTGGATGTGGAGGCGTTGCCTCTGTAGCAATTCAGAAATGCTGTCAGAACAGCGAGGTGTTTACAGACATCTGTATCGCAAGCAGAACCAAGGAAAAATGTGATGCCTTAAAGGAAAAGCTGGAAGGAAAGACAAGCACTAAGATTGAGACTGCAAAGGTCGATGCTGACAATGTAGATGAGGTAGTGGAGCTGATTAAATCCTACCATCCGGATGCTGTTTTAAATGTGGCCCTTCCTTATCAGGATTTAACCATCATGGATGCCTGCTTAAAGGCAGGAGTCCACTACATCGATACTGCTAACTTTGAGCCGGAGAATACGGATGATCCTCAGTGGCGTGAAATCTATGAGAAACGCTGTAAGGATCTTGGCTTTACCGCTTACTTTGATTATTCCTGGCAGTGGGATTATAAAGAACGCTTTGAACAGGCCGGACTTACCGCTCTTCTTGGAACTGGCTTTGACCCAGGCGTTACCAGTGTATTTTCCGCTTACGCCTTAAAGCATTATTTTGATGAAATTCATACCATTGATATCTTAGACTGCAACGGCGGCGACCATGGATATCCATTTGCAACCAACTTTAACCCGGAAATCAACTTAAGGGAAGTTTCTGCAAACGGCTCTTACTGGGAGAACGGCCACTGGGTAGAGACAGAACCCATGGAGTATAAATCCAAATATAACTTCCCGGAGGTTGGAGAAAAGGACATGTACTTACTCCATCACGAAGAGATTGAATCTCTGGCAAAGAACATCCCAGGAGTAAAGCGGATCCGTTTCTTTATGACCTTTGGACAAAGCTATTTAACACACATGAAATGTCTGGAGAATGTAGGCATGCTTTCTACCTCTCCCATTGAGTTTAATGGACAGGAGATCGTTCCCATTCAGTTCTTAAAGGCTCTGTTACCAGATCCTGCATCTCTGGGACCAAGAACCGTTGGTAAGACAAACATCGGCTGTATTTTCACTGGAGTCAAGGATGGCAAGGAAAAGACCATCTACATCTACAATGTATGTGACCATCAGGAATGTTATAAAGAGGTAGAGTCTCAGGCCATTTCTTATACCACCGGAGTTCCAGCTATGATCGGTTCAATGATGTTAGTGACCGGACAGTGGAGAAAGCCTGGCGTATTCAATGTGGAAGAGTTTGATCCAGATCCATACATGGAGGCTTTAAACAAATGGGGCCTTCCATGGGTAGTTTGTGAAAACCCGGAAACTGTTACAGTATGGAAAGCGGAATAAGTGATGAGAATAGAAGATTTAAAGACTCCCTGCTATGTGGTCGATGAAGGGAAACTGGAAGAGAATTTAAGGGTGTTAAAGCGGGTGAAGGACAATACCGGCTGTACCATTCTTTTAGCCCAGAAAGCATTTTCCTGCTTTGCCGAATACCCCCTCATTGGGAAATACATCGACGGGACTACAGCCAGCGGACTGTTTGAAGCAAGGCTTGGGAAAGAAGAGATGGGACTGGAAAACCATGTGTTTGCTCCTGCTTATAAGGAAGAGGATGTAAAGGAGCTTGTTAAGATCTGTGACCATATGGTATTTAACTCCTTTTCTCAGCTGGAAAAGCACAAGGATTCTTTAGAAGGAGTGAGTGTGGGCATGAGGATCAACCCGGAATGCTCCACTCAGGAGGATCATGCCATCTACGATCCCTGCGCTCCTGGCTCCAGACTTGGAGTTACGAAAGAGAACTTTAAGGAAGAATGGCTGCCTTATCTTTCCGGCCTTCATTTTCATACCTTATGTGAGCAGAACTCGGATGACTTAAAAAAGACATTGGATGCGGTGGAAGAAAAGTTTGGCAAGTACTTAAAGGGACTTTCCTGGTTGAATTTGGGAGGCGGACACCACATTACCAGAGAGGATTACGATTTAGAGCTTCTGGAATCCTGCATCAGACACATGCAGGATAAGTATGGGGTTAAAGTTTATTTAGAGCCAGGAGAAGCGGTTGCATTGAATGCCGGGTATCTGGTGACAGAGGTTATGGATGTGGTAGACAATGGAATAAAGACTCTGATCTTAGATGCATCTGCCTCCTGCCATATGCCTGATGTGTTGGAAATGCCTTATCGTCCGCCCCTTAAGGACAGCGGACAACCAGGAGAAAAGCCCTACACTTACCGCCTTTCTTCCTGCACCTGTCTGGCTGGAGACGTAATCGGAGATTATTCCTTTGACCAGGAGATTAAGCCGGGAGATAAGCTTTATTTTATGGACATGGCCATCTATTCCATGGTGAAAAATAATACCTTTAACGGGATGCCCCTCCCTTCCATTGCTGTTATGGATCAAACTGGGGAGTGCCGTGTGGTAAAAGAGTTCGGATACGAAGATTTTAAGAACAGATTGTCTTAAGACCATAAAGTAAGAGGATAAGAATGATGAAACGACTGACAAGTCTTCCGGCAGAGGACGGATTTTATATGCCAGGAGAATTTGAGCCCCATGACGGCTGTATCATGATATGGCCGAAAAGGCCGGGATCCTGGCCCTTTGATGCCAGGGAGGCCAGAAAGGCATTTGTAAAGATTGCAGAGGCCATTGCAGACAGTGAGCATGTGATCATGCTGGCAGAAGCAGAGACAATAGATTCTGCCAGAGAGATGCTTTCTGACCGGATCGAGGTGGTTCTTATGGAGTCTGATGATGCCTGGGCAAGGGATACAGGCCCAACCTTTGTAAGAAACGATTATGGACAGGTCAGGGGCGTTGACTGGCAGTTTAACGCCTGGGGCGGAGAGTATGACGGTCTTTATGCGGACTGGAAAAAGGATGAGCTTTTAGCAGCAAGATTCCTGGATGCCTATGGGTATGAGACATACGATGCCAGACATTTTGTTCTGGAAGGTGGCTCCATTCATTCCGATGGGCAGGGAACCATACTGGTAACAGAGCGTTGCCTTTTAAGCCCGGGACGAAACCCTTCCTTAACAAAGAAGGAGATTGAAGAGCAGCTGAAACTTTATCTGGGAGGGAAAAAGATTATCTGGCTTCCCTATGGAATTTATCAGGATGAAACCAATGAGCACGTGGACAATGTCTGTGCCTTTGTCCGCCCGGGAGAAGTTGTCTTAGCCTGGACCGATGATGAGAGGGATCCTCAGTATGAGATGTCTCTTGCTGATTTAAAGGTATTGGAAGAGGAGACAGATGCGAGGGGAAAGCATTTTATCGTCCATAAGCTTCCTATTCCCAAGATGCCGGTATGTATCAAACCGGAGGAGCTTTGTGGCTTCACCTTTGAGCCGGGAGAGGATACCAGAGAGCCAGGAGAGCGTCTGGCCGCCAGCTATGTAAACTTCTATCTTTCAAACGGAGGGGTCATTGTTCCTCAGTTTGGAGATGAGAATGATTCCATGGCTCTTAAGATTTTAGGGGATTGTTTTCCGGAACGAAAGATTTATCCCATATTTGCAAGAGATATTATAGTAGGGGGAGGCAACATTCACTGCATCACCCAGCAGATTCCAAAAGGAGACGTGCATGAGAAAGGTAACAGTTGCAGCGGTTCAGATGAAATGCTGCCAGGACATCAATAAGAATATAGCCAGGGCAGAGGAACTGGTTAGGCAGGCAGCAGGAGAAGGTGCCAATGTAATTCTTCTTCCAGAGCTGTTTGAGCGCCTTTATTTCTGTCAGGAGCGGCGGTATGAATATTACGACTATGCCACCACCGTAGAAGAAAATCCTGCCATCGCTCATTTTGCATCCATTGCAAAGGAGCTTTCTGTGGTGCTTCCCATCAGCTTTTATGAGCGCTCCGGCAATACCATGTATAACTCAGTGGCAGTTCTTGATGGGGACGGAAGAAATCTTGGGGTTTACAGAAAGACCCACATTCCCGATGACCATTATTATCAGGAGAAATTTTACTTTACTCCGGGAGATACCGGCTTTAAAGTCTTTGATACCTTATATGGCACCATTGGAATCGGCATTTGCTGGGATCAGTGGTTCCCGGAGACAGCCAGATGTCTGGCTCTTTTAGGGGCAGAGATCATCTTATATCCCACAGCCATTGGAAGTGAGCCCATTCTGGAATGCGACAGCATGGAGCATTGGAGACGGTGTATGCAGGGCCATGCAGCCTCTAACATTGTGCCTGTAGTTGCGGCTAACCGGATCGGAGAGGAAATAGTCACTCCTTGTGAAGAAAATGGAAACCAAAGCTCTTCTCTTAAATTTTATGGTTCCTCCTTTCTAACAGACAGCACAGGTGCGTTATTAAAGTCGTTTGGCAGGGATGAAGAAGGGGTTTTATTGGAAACCTATGATTTTGACCAGATCAAACAGGACAGAAGAAACTGGGGCTTATTCCGTGATCGGAGACCGGAGCAGTATAAATCCATTGCTGGTAAATAAAAAACATAAGGGCACTTTTTTGTGCATAAAAAGTCGGGAGAATTCTCCCGGCTTCTGCTATTCTTAGGTCATATCAAATGAGGGGGAAGGGATTTGATGAACTGGCTTGGTAAGATGAATGAAGCGCTTCAATATATTGAAGACAATTTAACCGGAGAGATCAAGGTGGAAGAAGCGGCGAAAATAGCCTTGTGCTCCAGCTTTAACTTTCAACGCATGTTTTCCTATATGGCAGACGTATCACTTGGGGATTACATTCGCAGAAGGCGGATGACCATGGCTGCCATTGAGCTTCTTACGGAAGATACCAGAGTCATTGACGTGGCAGTTAAGTATGGATATGAATCTCCGGTTTCCTTTGCCAGGGCGTTTCATGCCATGCATGGAATGAATCCCAGTGAGGTGAAAAAGCCCGGGGCAAAGATAAAATCCTATTCCCGCATTTCATTTGAAATAACCATTAAAGGAGTAGAAGCTATGAATTATTATGTGAAGGAACTGGAAGGATTTCGTGTCATCGGTTATAAGGAGCGGGTCCCTCTTACCGGCGGAGAGAATTTCAAACGAGTACTGGATATGTGGGACCGGTTATCGGAAGACGGCCGTTACGACGAAGTGCTGGGATTCAATGACAAGGAAGACCTTGCCTGCCTTGGTGTGTGTGCAAACTGCAGTGATGATGAATTTGATTACTATATTGCCACTGGTTCTGACCAGCCGCTAAAAGAAGGTATGGTGGAACTGGTGATTCCTCCAGCCACCTACGTGATTTTTGAGTGCGTGGGTAAACTACCGGAGAGTCAGCAAAAGGTATGGAAGCGAATATTTACAGAGTTCTTCCCCACATCAGGATATGAGATCATGGACGGACCTCAGATAGAATGGTATTCCATGGGAGATCCTTCCAAAGAGGATTATGTCAGCCAAATCTGGATTCCGGTAGGAAAAAAGGCGTAAAGTTTTCATAAAAACGGCACATTCCCCATATAGATTGTAATAATCAATAAATCGGGGAATGTGTCATGAAAAAATTGTCAATCAGAAAACGGCTGATTTGCCTGGGATTTATTCTGGTAGGATTGGTTGCGTTTACCTTAAGTGGATGCCTTGGAAAAGGAGGCAGCGGTAACAAAGTAAAGGATATGGAGTTTTCCGTAACACCAGATACCGATATCCCTCAGGAATTAAAGGATATTATTTCACAGAAGCAGCAATCGCCTTTTAAGCTGACCTACAGCGATGACCAGAATCTTTACATAGTAGTTGGTTATGGACAGCAGCCAAGCGGAGGCTTCAGCATTGCCGTCAATGATCTGTATCTTACCGACAATTCCATTGTTTTAAAAACAGAGCTCATCGGTCCAGGAAAGGGAGAAGTCACAGCGACAGACGCCTCTTATCCGTTTATCGTCATTAAAACTGAGATGTCGGAGCTCCCGGTCGTGTTTCAATAAGGAATAAAAAAGGTTAGCCGCTCTGCTTTTTGATTTGCAGAGCGGCTATTTTAAAATTCTTCTTTTTTCTTGTGGCGACCTGTGATATACTACCTAAAACAGAAGTCAACAGTAGGAGAAGAGGAAGGGTTATATGATATTAAAAGACATATGGCTTGATGTTAAGGCGGTGAAAGAACGGGACCCCGCAGCAAGAAACTCACTGGAAGTACTGTTTTTATATCAGGGAGTCCATGCATTAATTTGGCATCGGTTTGCACACTGGTTTTATTGTCATAAATTATTTTTCATTGCCAGACTTATTTCTCAGATGGCAAGATTTTTTACCTTAATAGAAATTCACCCCGGAGCCCAGATGGGCCATGGGATTTTGATTGACCACGGTTGCGGCGTGGTCATCGGAGAGACTGCTGTGGTGGGTGATAACTGTACGATTTATCAGGGCGTCACCTTAGGAGGCGTGGGACTAAATAAAGGCAAGCGCCATCCGACCCTAGGAAGCAATGTGACCGTGGGAGCAGGAGCTAAGATTTTAGGTTCTTTTGATGTAGGAGATAACTGTACCATTGCAGCCAATGCGGTTTTATTAAAGCCTCTGGAAAAGAATGTGACTGCTGTAGGTATTCCTGCACGGCCCATTAAGATTCTTGGCGTGCCGATTCCAAAGGAAGAGAAGGAAGAGGTAACCATGGAATCCTATTGCCGTATGGAAGAGCGGATCAGAATCATGGAACAAACCATAACAGAGCTTCAAAAGGAGCTTTCTCAGTATAAAAATAGTGACAGCGATGAGTCAAATCATTAGAAGTCATTCATTAGGTATAAAAAAAGTATATTGAAACATGCACCTGCATAAACTTTCTTAAAGGAATAAAGAAGGTAAGGCAGGTGCTGTTTTATGTTGGAGCTTTTGAAGAAAAACATACATATGAATCGTTGGAAAGGAAATGCCACATCCCAGGTAACTCTGGATGATGATTTTATTGTTCCAGATACCATGGATGATGTGGACCAGATTATTTTAAGTGCCGGCGAAATTACAATCGAATCCGTGAAAAACCAGACCGAGAGAGTCACCGTAAGGGGCAAACTGGATTTCACAATCCTCTACCGGGGAGCAGAAGGCGGACTTCAGACCCTTTCCGGAAGCATCAGCTTTGAGGAGCCGATTAATGTACCTGGTCTGGAAGAACAGGATGTGGTTTCACTGACCTGGGACTTAGAAGACTTAAATGCCGGAATTATCAATTCCAGAAAAATCAGTGTGAAGGCGATCGTAACACTGCAGGTAAAGGTGGAGACTGCCTATGACGTTGACGCTGCCGTAGAAGTGGACACGGGAAGCGGATATTCTGACTGTCCTCAGGTAGAGGTGCTCCGCCGCAACGTAGATGTGGCGGCTACCGCTCTTCGTCATAAGGACACATTCCGCATTAAGGAAAATATTACGCTGTCAGGAAACAAGCCAAACATCGATCACATTTTATGGAGTGAGATGAGGCTGAGAGGCGTCAGCACAAGACCAATGGATGGCAAAATGATGCTTGACGGTGAACTGATGGTATTTTTGATTTATCAGGGAGAAGGAGAAGGTGCTCCCATTCAGTGGCTGGAGGAGAGCATTCCATTTTCCGGTGAGCTTGATATGGCTGATGTAACCGATGACATGGTTCCAAGTGTGAATGTACATCTCATTCATAAAGATATGGAAGCAAAGCCAGATGCCGACGGAGAAATGCGGGAGATGGATCTTGATGCCGTTCTGGAGCTTGATATGAAGCTTTACAGGGAAGAAAATATGGAGCTGTTAAGCGATTTATATTCTACCAACCGTGAGCTGACGTTACAGACAGGAGAGGCATGCTTTGATAAGATTCTCACCAAGAATATGAGTAAGTGTAAAATCGTAGAGAAGGTGGCACTTGACAATTCAGACCGGATTCTCCAGATCTGTCACAGCGATGGAACCGTAAAGATTGATGATACGGAAGTTAAGGAAGACGGACTTCATGTAGAAGGTGTATTAGAGGTAAGGCTCCTTTTCTTAACTTCTGATGATTCCCAGCCCATTCAGTCGGCCGTAGAAGATGTTCCGTTCCATTACTTAATCGAGGCGCCTGGAATCAATTCGGATACCATCAACCAGTTGAATTTTGGTTTAGAGCAGCTAAGTGCAGTTATGATGGGCGGAGGAACCGTAGAGATCAAAGCTACTATTTCCCTTGACTTACTGGCCCTTCAGCCAATCTGTGAGCAGATCATCACCAGTGCTACGGATGCGCCTATGGATTTAAATAATTTACAAAAACTTCCTGGAATCGTTGGCTATATCGTTCAGCCTGGAGATTCTCTATGGAAAATTGCCAAAAAATTCCATACCACCATTGATACCATTATGACTGCCAATGGTTTAACGGAAAAAGCGGTAAAACCAGGGGATCGTTTGATTTTAGTAAAAGAATTGTCTTAAAATGGGATGCCAGGCAGAATCTATATAATCTGCCTGGCATCGTTTCGTAAAAAAAGAATGAATCTAAAAAAACAGGGTACTATAAAGAATGTTATTCACATAACGGTTTGTCCTGTTATATAATATACTATAGCTCAGCTATGGTATCAACCAATCGATGGCGCCAAAACGCATCCAGCTGGTGCTTTAGATAGATGACAGGTTAGCCTGGGCGGTAGTGACGTGATTGCAAGGCGTTATTACCGTTTACATAATATATCTTTTACGGAGTAAGCATGAATTATACTTATATTTTACAGTGTGCGGATAATACGCTCTACTGCGGATGGACAAACCATCTGGAAAAAAGATTAAAGGCCCACAACGAGGGAAAGGGCGCAAAATATACCAAAGCCCGAAGACCGGTGCTTCTTGCCTATTACGAGGAGTTTGAATCAAAGACAGAGGCCATGAAGCGGGAGGCCGCCATAAAGAAGATGTCCAGAAAGGACAAGCTTAAGCTGGTTATGGAAGCACAAAAAGAGGACCGCCAGATTCCAGGAGAGACTTGAGAATCTGATGGTCCTCTTTTTAAGCAACGAACCGATACATCAGCATGTAATGGCAGAAGCTTCCGCCCATAACAAAGAGATGGAATATTTCATGGGAGCCAAAGCCCTTGTGCCTGGAGTTAAAGATGGGAAGCTTTAAGGCGTAGATTACTCCTCCAACGGTATAAATAATGCCCCCGGCAAGGAGCCAGCCAAATGCAGCAGGAGAAAGTGCCTGGGTAATCTTACTAAATGCCAGTACACAAGCCCAGCCCATGGCAAT
Source organism: Lacrimispora xylanolytica (assembly GCF_026723765.1). NCBI lineage: Bacteria > Bacillati > Bacillota > Clostridia > Lachnospirales > Lachnospiraceae > Lacrimispora > Lacrimispora xylanolytica. The sequence goes on along the minus strand of NZ_CP113524.1, from coordinate 4,087,909 downwards.
GTAGATGCAGGAGGAAAACCACTTGGGACACATGATGAACCAGGCCTTAATTATAATTCCGGTGATTGCAATTCCCCAGACAAGTGCCAAAAGGCCGTATCCAGTCTTATCGCCCAGTACAATCAGACAAACAGGAGTATAGGTTCCGGCTATCAGGATAAAGATCATAAAATGATCGATTTTCTTTAAGAGTTTATTGACTTTTGGCGAGATATCCAAGGTGTGGTAGGTCGTGCTTGCGGCATATAGTAAAATCATACTGGTGATAAAGACCGTAAGAGCAGTAATATGAAGAGCTCCGGCCGAGGACGCTTTATAAAGCAATGGGACTGCGGCCAAAATTGCCAGTACCATCGCAATGAAATGGGTCAGTGCGCTCATTGGATCCTTGATTTTTATGTTCATGATATCTCCTCCTTATTAGTTAATGAAAATATATAATGTAGTTATTAATACTATGTAATCTATATTTATATACTATACACTTCCTGTTTGAAATTTGCAAGAGTTTTTTGAAGGTCAAAGTATTTTTTTATCACAGAATCCCCTGAAGTTTCAAAACTGCTCGAAGCAAATATAAATGTGGTAACAAAAATTCAAGATACAAAAAGCATTTTCAGATGGGAGCAGCTCTGATAACCTGAAAAGCTTATTTAAATATACAAAAGGGAAGCTCCTAAGAAATGAGCTCCCCTTTTTTCAATAATTGTAGACGAAACGTGAAAAAGAAAATATAAATTGCTGTTATTTCCCAGACTGCATGGCAGAAAGGGGGTGCACTAATGTCCTACATAATCTCTTTTTGTGTTTCGATCGCAGCACGTATAGCTGGCTACTATATTTGCAAATGGCTTGATCGAAAAGGATGATAGCAGCAAGCATAAAGATACCCCAGGGACTTCCACTCCCTGGGGTATCGTTTTGTACACTAATGTACATGTTACATAATCTCTTTGGCTATCTTCATTTTACACCGAAATGATAAAGATGTCAACTGCTGGGCAGACGGATCTCATAATACCCTGGGTTGCCAGGTTCTGGATATAAATAGATGAATATTTGTTTAAGTTCTTTGAAATGTATTTGCCTGTACCTCAGATATTTAATATAATAAAAAGACGACAAATGTTTCGGTTTAGAAAGGAAGGCTATGATGAATGAGACAATCAGGGAATTAACAGAACGAAAATCAGTGCGGGTATACGAAGATAGAGCAATTGAACCTGAAAAAGAAGATTTAATCCTGGAAGCCGCCTTGCAGGCTCCTACAGCCGGTAAGATGACCTTATACTCCATAATAAAGGTAACCGATCAAGAGATAAAGGACCGCTTGGCTGAAACCTGTGATCACCAGCCATTTATTGCAAAGGCGCCCCTTGTCCTAGTGTTTGTAGCAGATTATCAAAAATGGTATGATCTGTTTTGCCGCCATGTGGAAGAAGTGAGACACCCTGGCCTTGGTGACCTTATGCTTTCCATAGACGATGCATTAATCGCAGCCCAGAACTCAGTCGTAGCCGCTCAGTCCATGGGAATCGGATCCTGCTATATTGGAGATATTATAGAAAATTATGAAATTCATAAAGAGCTGTTAGGTCTGCCCAAATATGCGGTCCCTGCGGCAATGGTCGTATTCGGATATCCAACGGAGCAGCAAAAGGAAAGAATAAAGCCTGCCCGACAGCGAAGGGAATGTGTGGTGTTTGAAAATACATACCGCCGCCAAAGCCCGGAAGAATTTGAAAAAGAGCTTACATACAGTGAAGGAGAAAAGCCGGATTTTAAGGCCTGGGTCAATGCATTTTGTAACAGAAAATGGAATAGTGATTTCAGTGTGGAAATGAGCCGCTCCGTAAAGGCCATGATAGAAGCCTGGGAAAAAGAGGATTAGAAAAAATATGAATTTAAATATACTATATGAAGACAAAGAAATCCTGATCGTGGAAAAACCAGTGGGCATAGAATCCCAGTCAGCCAGATCCTTTGAACCGGATATGGTCAGTGAAGTAAAGCGACATATCCACACCTTATCCCCAAAATCAGGGGAGTCTTATGTGGGTGTTATCCACAGGCTGGATAAACCGGTCGGCGGCGTCATGGTTTATGCAAAAACAAAAAATGCCGCAGAGTCTTTAAGCAGGCAGGTTTCCGGCCACGAAACAGATAAAATGTATTATGCTGTCGTATGTGGAAAACCTGTGGAAAACTTTGGCACCTACGTGGATTATTTGTGGAAAGACGGAAAAAACAATTGTTCTAAGATTGTGGAAAAGGGGATAAAAGGTGCAAAAGCAGCAGAACTTGACTTTAAGATTGTGGATAACAAAGAGCTTCAAGGAGAGGAATTAAGCCTTCTTGAAATCAGGCTGAAAACAGGACGCCATCACCAGATACGGGTACAGATGGCAGGACATGGAACACCTCTATGGGGCGACCAAAAGTACAACCCTCGTTTTCAGCAAAAGGGCAATAGGACCAATGTAGCTTTATTTGCCTCCAGTCTTACCATAACCCATCCTGTAACAGGCAAGAAGATGACATTTTCTGTGAAACCAAAAGGCGAAATGTTTGATCTTTTTTCCTTATAAAAACTCGTTTTTATGAGGAATTTTTTACTAATTTCAAATCTGAATAATTTAAAGTCCTGGCGCTCATACTAGTCAATGTACAAAAGAAGTACAAAACAGAAACAGGTGAGTCCATGGAGAAACCGAGCAGGAAACTGAAGAAAACATTATTAATATTGGGAGTTACGGGGGCAGTGTATTTGAGTTTTCGCTATTTGCTGCCCCTCGTGATTCCCTTTTTGATTGCCTATGTATTTGCATTGTCCTTACGTCCTTCTGCCCTTTGGATTGAACGAAAGACCCGGTTCACCATAAAGAAAAAAGTGATTTCCATTCCCCTTGCAGTCATCGGCGGAATCGAAATCATTCTTTTCATGATCGTATTCGGGATTATTCTATATGCCGGAGGAAGAAAGCTTACCATGGAGGCCAAGCTTCTATTCCAGAATCTTCCCCAGATTATGAGGAGCATCGATGCCTGGCTGACAGAAAACTGCACCTTTGCGGAGCAGTTTTTAAAGCTGCCTGACGGATATCTCCTTAAGGTGGTTCGGGATATTATATCAGGCGGAGAAGCCGCAATAAAAAGCAGAGCCATGTCATTTGTCATGTTAAATTCAATGAGCATTATCAAATGGCTGGTGCAGGTGACCATTCTGACTGTCATTTTATTTATTGCCACCATCTTAACACTTCAGGAAATGGATGATATCAGAACCAGAAGAGATAATTCCATGTTCTGTTATGAATACGCCATGCTTGGAAACCGTCTGATGTCAGTGGGCAGCGCATGGTTAAAGACCCAGGCCACCATCATGATTTTCACCATGATCATCTGCTCTGTGGGTCTGTTTCTCATGGGGAATCCATATTTTATCCTCCTTGGAATCGGAATTGGCTTTTTAGATGCCCTTCCTATCTTTGGTACGGGAACTGTCTTAATTCCCTGGGCAATTGCTGCTATGGTGGGGAAAAACTGGGTATATGGTATTGGCCTGATAGTCATTTACATTATCTGTTATTTCATAAGAGAAGTGATGGAAGCAAAGATTATGGGAGGAAAGGTAGGTCTGACACCTCTGGAAACCCTGGCGTCCATGTTTGTAGGACTTCAGCTTTTTGGGCTATTTGGCTTTATTATGGGGCCGATCGGATTATTAATTATTGAAGATATTGTGGAGCTGTATGGCGGATCGTGCTATAATTGCAGAGAACAAACGAATCGGGAAGGAAATGAAAAGGCACGATGAACCCAAAGGAATTGATTGAGTTTTTAGGATTGATAGAAACGTTAAAATGCAATACAAGGCACAACTGGACAACCTCCGGACGCCAGGAAAGTGTGGCAGAGCATACCTGGCGGCTGGCGGTTCTTGCTATGTTAATGGAGCCGGATTTTAAAGACCTGGATATGAATAAGGTGATTCGCATGTGCCTCATCCATGACTGGGGCGAGGCGGTAACCGGAGATATTCCAGCCTTTGTTAAGACCGATAGTGATGAGGCAGTAGAGGAAGAAGCCATTCATTCCTTATTAGACAGATTGCCAAAGGCTGCTTCTGACCGCTTTACCTCTCTTTTTCTAGAATTGTTAGAGTGCCAGACAAGGGAAGCAAAGCTGGTTAAAGCCCTTGATAAGATTGAAACTGTGATTCAGCACAATGAGGGAGGTACTGGCTACTGGCTTCCCCTGGAATATGATTTAAACTTAACCTATGGAAATGAAATCTGTGACAGCTTTCCCCAGACAAAGGATTTAAGGAACCAGGTAAGGGAGGACAGCATAAGGTTAATGGAGGAAGAGAAGGGCAGGAAATAAACAAAAGCCAGGCCTTCCTCTTGACAAACATATGCAAATAACGTAAAATCAACCAAAAGACGTTGAAGAGGATTACTAAGTGATGATGTATTCCAGAGAGAAGGCCATTTGGTGAAAGGCCTTTATACCCCTCATGACCCAACCTACCTCGGAGTCCCGCAGCAAACTGCGGCGCAATTTCCGGCGTTATCGGATCTAAAAGTGAGCCATTGAATGTATCTTTGGCTAAATTGGGTGGCACCGCCGAGTTGTTCGGTCCCTTTTATAGAGGGAACGGATGGCTCTTTTTTAATTCAAAGAATAAAGGAGAATTGTCATGGCAAAGGACAAGAAATTAGTAGAAGCAATCACATCCATGGATGTGGACTTCGCCCAGTGGTACACGGATGTAGTAAAAAAAGCAGAATTGATTGATTATTCCAGCGTAAAGGGCTGTATGGTCATTAAGCCTGCAGGCTATGCCATTTGGGAAAACATTCAGAGCGAGCTGGACCGCAGATTTAAGGAAACAGGCGTTGAAAATGTCTACATGCCCATGTTTATTCCAGAAAGTCTTCTCGAGAAGGAAAAAGACCACGTGGAAGGCTTTGCACCGGAGGTTGCCTGGGTCACTCATGGCGGACTGGAGCCCCTTCAGGAGCGCCTTTGTGTCAGACCTACCTCAGAGACCTTATTCTGTGATTTCTATTCCAGAGAGATCCAGTCCTATCGTGACTTACCTAAATTATATAATCAGTGGTGCTCCGTAGTCCGCTGGGAAAAGACGACCAGACCATTTTTACGCTCCAGAGAGTTCTTATGGCAGGAAGGCCATACCGCACATGCCACAGCGAAAGAAGCAGAGGCAAGAACCGAGCAGATGCTTAACTTATACGCAGATTTCTGCGAAGAAGTTCTTGCAATGCCCGTAATCAGAGGCCAGAAGACCGAGAAAGAGAAATTCGCAGGTGCTGAGGCAACTTACACCATTGAAGCCCTCATGCATGACGGAAAGGCACTTCAGTCCGGAACCAGCCATAACTTTGGAGACGGATTTGCCAAAGCCTTTGAGATTCAGTATTCCGATAAAGAAAATAAGTTAAGCTACGTACATCAGACCTCCTGGGGCTTAAGTACCAGATTAATCGGCGGTATCATCATGGTACACGGCGATGATAACGGTCTTGTCCTCCCTCCAAGAATTGCTCCGGTTCAGGTGATTATCGTTCCGGTTCAGCAGCAGAAGGAAGGCGTTCTTGATAAGGCATTAGAATTAAAAGGCATGCTTTCTAATTACAGAGTGAAAGTAGATGACAGCGACAAGAGCCCGGGCTGGAAGTTCAGCGAATCTGAGATGAGGGGTATCCCCATTCGTGTGGAAATCGGACCGAGAGATATGGAACAGAATCAGGCAGTCTTAGTACGCCGTGATACCCATGAAAAGATGACCGTATCCATTGATGAACTGGATGAAGAGGTAGGAAAGCTCCTTACCGCTATCCAGAAGGATATGTTTGAGCGGGCAAAACGCCACAGAGATGAACATACCAGTGAAGCCATTACTATGGAGGCCTTTACAAAAACCGTAGAAGAAAAGCCTGGCTTTGTAAAGGCTATGTGGTGCGGCAATCAGGAATGTGAAGATAAAATCAAGGAATTAACAGGAGCAACTTCCCGTTGTATGCCATTTAACCAGGAAAAACTCAGCGATACCTGTATCTGCTGCGGAAAGCCTGCGGTTAAGATGGTTTACTGGGGAAGAGCGTATTAATCTTATATAGGAACAAGGAAAAGGAGAGCGTGATGAAGATTTTAGTGCCCCAGGCTGCAGGGAACATCATAGAACAACTGAATGCCCATGGATTTGAAGCGTATGTGGTAGGCGGGTGTGTCAGAGACAGTCTGCTCAATCGGACCCCTGAAGACTGGGACATCACAACCTCCGCAAAGCCGGAGCAGGTAAAGGATATATTTCCAAGGACCGTTGACACTGGAATTCAGCACGGGACGGTTACAGTGCTTTGTGACAAGACTGGGTATGAAGTAACCACCTACCGCATTGACGGAGAATATGAGGATGGACGCCATCCAAAATCTGTGGAGTTTACAAGAAATCTGGAAGAGGATTTAAAACGGCGCGATTTCACAATTAATGCCATGGCATACAGTGACCGGGATGGTCTGGTGGATATCTTTGACGGGCAAAAGGATTTGGAGCAGGGTATCATCCGGTGTGTAGGCAATGCAAGGGACCGGTTCACTGAGGATGCCCTGAGGATTTTAAGGGCTGTACGGTTTTCCGCCCAGCTTGGCTTTTCCATCGAAGAGGAGACGAGAAAAGCAATCACTGTGATTGCTCCCAATATGGCAAAGGTCAGTAAGGAGCGGATTCAGGTGGAGCTTTCCAAGCTGCTGGTATCAAAGCATCCGGAAACAATTGTTAAAGTAAATGAATGCGGAATCTCTCCTTATATATCAGGTGTGTTTCACCAGGCTTTAAAAACACTTTCCGGTGAGGAGAACCTGGTACGGCTCCCAGACAAGAAGCATATGCGCTGGGCTGGGATTTTGAGGCATCAGAAGCCGGAAATAGCAGTAGAGATATTAAGGGATTTAAAGCTGGATAATGACACCATCAGCCAGGTTAAGACCTTAGTCGCCCTCTGGGATCAGGAGATACCGGAAGATAAGCCTGCCATCCGAAAGGTGATGAGCGGACTGACTCCGGAGCTCTTTCAAGATCTCCTTTATTTTCAAAATATATTCGGAAGAAAACCTTATTTAGAAAGTCTTAAAAAGGTGGAAGAATTCGCCAATGAAATCATAAGGGACAAGGACTGCATCCGATTAAAGGACATGGCAGTGACCGGCAGGGAGCTGATAGCAGCAGGCAGGAAGCCAGGACCCGAGATTGGAGAGGTTTTAGACGCTCTGTTTGAAGAAGTCTTAAAGAATCCAGAACATAATAAAAAAGATACCCTCATGAATCTGGCTGAAATGTTATGAAAAACGGGCTGCTGGCCCGCATAACTTTCAGCCAGATTTTGCATATTTTTTCCTGCCCATTCATACCCTAGAAGTAGCTGATGAGCTAAGAGTTGGAGGGGTGGTTGTGAACGAGAAATACACAGAGGTGCTTTCGCAGTATGAGCTTGAAGTTCTTGATGTAAAGCGCGGCCGGGGCGCCTGGTTGTGTGAAACGAATCAGGGTCTGAAACTGCTTCGGGAATATAAAGGAACTTTAAAGCGCCTGGAATTTGAAGATCAGGTATTTTCACAGATGGAAGAAGCCGGCCATTTGAACGTGGATCGTTACGTCAGGAATAAGGAAGGGGAACTCCTCTCCGTCGCTGAGGACGGTACAAGGTGGATTGTAAAGGACTGGTATGCGGACCGGGAATGCAACTTAAAGGACAGCAAGGAAGTACTGTGTGCCATTGAACAGATAGCCTGCCTACATAAAATTCTAAGAGGGATTGAATTTAAGGAGGAATGGAACTTAGGTTCCATTTTAGTGCAGCAGCCGGCAGAGGAAATGGAGCGTCACAACAAAGAACTGGTAAGGGCCCGTTCCTTTATCCGGAATAAGAGAAAAAAATCGGAATTCGAACTTTGCGTGATGGGTAATTATGATACCTTTTATGAACAGGCTATGGAGGCCTGTATCGGAATGGCAGGCTTTTTGGAGAACCGGGAGATAAGAGAGGAGTACTTATGCCACGGGGATCTAAACCAGCATCACATTTTAATGTGTGCCCATAATGTCGCAATTGTAGAATTTAACCGTATGCATAAAGGGATGCAGATGGAAGATCTGTATCATTTTATGCGCAAAGCCATGGAAAAACATGACTGGAACTTAAAGCTTGGAATGGCAATGCTTGATGCTTATTCTGATATCCTTCCTCTTTCGGATGCAGACAGGACCTGCCTTTACTATTTATTCTTATACCCGGAAAAATACTGGAAGCAGATTAACTTCTATTATAATGCCAACAAGGCCTGGATACCGGCAAGAAACATTGAAAAACTGAAGGATCTTGAGATTCAGCAGTCGGTAAGGAACTCATTTCTGTCAAGAATAAAATAGCACAATCCGCTTTTCTTTTGTTATGTTATGTTTTATAATAGCCATAACAGGAATGGAGAGAAGGGAGTAATTTGCTATGAAAGATTACAGGAGCATTTTTGAAGAATGGCTTTTGAATCCATATTTTGATGAGGCCACCAAAAAGGAACTTCGGGAAATCCAGGAAGATGACAATGAGATCAAGGAACGCTTTTATCAGGATCTTGAATTCGGGACTGCCGGCTTAAGAGGAATCATCGGAGCAGGCATCAACCGAATGAACATATACGTTGTAAGAAGAGCCACACAGGGGCTTGCAAATTATATTATAAAACAGGGCGGCGCCCACAAAGGCGTAGCCATCGCATATGACTCCAGGCATATGTCTCCGGAGTTCGCAGAGGAAGCTGCACTAACATTAGCTGCCAATGGTATCAAGGCATACAAATTTGAATCTCTGCGACCGACACCGGAGCTTTCTTTTGCCGTAAGGGAATTAGGCTGTATCGCTGGTATTAATGTAACGGCCAGCCATAACCCGCCGGATTATAATGGATACAAGGTTTATTGGGAGGATGGCGCCCAGTTCACGCCCCCACATGACAAAGGGGTAACAGAGGAGGTCTTAGGCATTACAGACCTTTCCACTGTGAAGACTACCACCAGAGAAGCTGCTGTGGCAGCGGGGAACTATGAGATCATAGGAGCTTCTGTGGATGACAAATACATTGCTCATGTAAAGGCCCAGGTCGTGAACCAGGACGCCATTGACCGTATGCAGGATGAGATCTCCGTTGTCTATACCCCTCTTCATGGGACTGGCAATCTTCCTGTAAGAAGAGCGTTAAAAGAGATTGGCTTTACTCATGTCTATGTGGTTCCGGAGCAGGAATTGCCAGATGGGAATTTCCCTACGGTCAGCTATCCAAACCCGGAGGCAGAGGAAGCCTTTGCCTTGGGACTGGCTCTTGCAAAAGAGAAGAATGCGGATCTGGTTCTGGCAACAGACCCTGACGCAGACCGTCTTGGAGTGTATGTAAAGGATAGTAAAACAGGGTATTATATCCCTCTTACCGGCAATATGTCAGGCTCTCTCCTGTGTGAATACGTGCTCAGCCAGAAAAAGGAACGGGGAGAGATTCCAGGGGATGGACAGGTTGTAAAATCCATCGTTACCACCAATCTGGTGGACGCAGTTGCCAAATCCTATGGCTGTGAGCTCATTGAAGTGCTGACTGGCTTTAAATACATCGGACAGCAGATCTTAAAGAATGAGTCTTCCGGGCACGGAACGTATCTCTTCGGTCTGGAAGAAAGCTATGGCTGTCTCATCGGAACGTATGCCAGAGATAAGGATGCCATTTCCGCTTCCGTGGCTTTGTGCGAGGCAGCTGCCTATTATAAGACAAAGAACATGACTTTATGGGATGCCATGACAGCCATGTATGAAAAATATGGTTATTATAAGGATTCGGTTCAGGCTATTTCCTTAAAGGGAATTGAAGGCCAGGCAAAAATCAGGTCAATCATGGAGACCATGAGAGGAGAGATTCCTCCGATGGTTGGAAGCTACAAGGTACTTTCTGCCAGAGATTATAAGCTAGATACCATTAAGGATATGGCAACTGGTGAGGTGAGACCAACCGGGCTTCCTCAGTCTGATGTTCTCTATTATGATTTATCCGACGATGCATGGCTTTGCGTAAGACCATCAGGAACAGAACCAAAGATTAAGTTCTATTATGGAATCAAGGGTGCTTCGAAGGAAGAAGCAGAGGAAATGTCTAACAATCTGGGAGAGGCTGTTATGGCCATGGTCAACCAGATGCTATAATATGATTCAATTAAAAAAAGTGGGAACGAGATAAAATCGTTCCCACTTTTTATACAATCAGGATTTTTTATATTTCTTAGAATATTCTTTTAATTCCTTTAACGCTTCCCCAAACAGCTTAGAGGAAGCAGTAGGATTCCGGCGAAGGATTCCTTTCCGGTAAAAGTTTAAATATCCACTTAGCTTTTCTTTGGTCTCTGTCAAGGACTGAAGCCGTTCCACCAGAGCGGATTCCTTGATCACACTGGCTGTCTCTGATTTTAAGTTGGTGATCTTCACCAGAGTTTCAGTCTTAAATTCCGATACCTTTTGTGTGGTCTCTGCTTTTAAAAGAGCCATCTGAACCTGAACCTCTTCTAACTCTGCCTTTAGCTTTGTCATAGATTCCAGGATCCGTCCAAGATCCAGTGCTTCCTTCACAGAATGAACGGTATCAATGGTAAATACAATGGAAATCCCTATGACCAGATAGATGGTTACGCTACTATCTAATTTAAGGACCAGCCATTCTAAAGGTCTGTGAACCACCTCAGTCAAAAGAAGCGTTAAAAAGCCCCATGCAATGGAGGTACCCAGACAGACGTAACCATTGATATTAAAAGGGTTGTTGCTGTAATCCCAGTATTTCATCTTAAACAGACGTTCCATCACGTATCCGGTCACGTATTCTAAAAGGGAAGCCCCCGCCATACCAAACAAAAAGACAAGGATTAAATTACCCTTAACAGGGAGAGACAGCCATAGCATAATAATGGCTCCGCTTCCATACAAAGGAAGCATCGGAAGGCGCAAAAATCCACGGTTTACAAAATGAAGACTTCTTACGGAAACATAGGTAGATTCAATGATCCAGCCAATAAAACAATAGATGAAAAAGAACAGCAGCCATTGAGACCAAGAATATACGTACATAAGCGTGACTCCTTTCGATCAATCACTGTATTGGAACTATCATATACGGTTTTGTCCTTTTTTGCAACTGGAAAAAAGTCTTAGAAGAATCAAGGTATTTTACTTGCCTTAATTGCTTCTGTCATGTAGAATTATGATGTTTCGTATTGTATACCCATGAATAAAGGAGTTATATCAATGAGCATATTAAATGTTGAGCATCTCACCCACGGATTTGGAGACAGAGCTATATTTCAGGACGTCTCCTTTCGGCTGTTAAAGGGAGAGCACATTGGACTAATCGGAGCCAATGGTGAGGGTAAATCCACATTTATGAATATCATAACCGGAAAATTACAGCCGGATGAAGGAAAAGTGGAATGGTCAAAGAGAGTCCGGGTCGGATATTTAGATCAGCATACGGTTCTTGAAAAGGGAATGACCATTCGTGAAGTGTTAAAAGGCGCCTTTGCATTCCTGTTCCAGATGGAAGAGCAGATGAATGATATCTGTGATCGCATGGGAGAGGCAGATGAAGAGACCATGAACTCAATGATGGAAGAGCTTGGAACCATTCAGGATCTTCTTATGGCTCATGACTTTTACATCATTGATTCCAAGGTGGAAGAAGTGGCAAGAGCCCTGGGATTAACGGAAATGGGTCTTGATAAAGATGTGACCGAGTTAAGCGGAGGACAGAGAACCAAGGTCCTTCTTGGAAAGCTTCTTCTGGAAAAACCGGATATTCTTCTTCTTGACGAGCCAACCAACTATCTGGATACGGTTCATATCGAATGGCTGAAACGCTACTTACTGGAATATGAGAATGCATTTATCCTGATCTCTCACGATATTCCTTTCTTAAACAGCGTAATCAATATTATTTACCACATGGAAAACCAGAATCTTGACCGCTATGTAGGCGATTATGATAAGTTCCAGGAAGTATATGCAGTAAAACGCTCCCAGCTGGAGGCAGCCTATAAGCGCCAGCAGCAGGAGATCGCAGAGCTTGAAGATTTCGTAGCCCGGAATAAGGCCAGGGTATCCACCAGAAATATGGCGATGTCCCGGCAGAAAAAGCTGGATAAGATGGATGTCATTGAGCTTGCAAGAGAGAAACCAAAGCCGGAATTTCATTTTATGGAAGCAAGGACAGCGGGAAAAGTTATCTTTGAAACAAGTGATATGGTAATTGGATATGATGAGCCATTGTCAAGATCTTTAAATCTCTCTATGGAGCGTGGAGAAAAGGTGGTTTTAGTCGGTGCCAACGGAATTGGAAAGACCACTCTTTTAAAGAGTATTCTTGGTCTTGTTCCGGCTTTAAGCGGAAGCGTTGAGCTTGGTGATTATTTATCCATCGGTTATTTTGAGCAGGAGATGACACCAGGAAATAACACCACCTGCATCGAAGAAATCTGGAAGGAGTTCCCCTCCTATACTCAGTATCAGGTCCGTTCCGCTCTTGCAAAATGTGGACTGACCACAAAGCACATCGAGAGCCAGGTCCGTGTATTAAGCGGTGGAGAGCAGGCTAAGGTGCGTCTATGTAAGCTGTTAAACCGGGAATCTAACGTTCTACTTTTGGACGAGCCGACCAACCATCTTGATGTAGATGCAAAGGATGAATTAAAGCGGGCATTAAAAGAATATAAGGGAAGCATACTTTTAATCTGTCATGAGCCAGAGTTTTACGAGGGTCTTGCAACAAGAGTCATCGACTGTCGGGAATGGGCATTAAGGCTGTCTTAAGGGAGAAGCATCCTATTATAATGGGGTTTGGAAAAAGATAAGAAAAAAATTTCAATAAAAAACAGGACCTGGTTCACAAGGAAAGCCAGGTCCTGTTATCACGTTCTATCAGAAATGATTCAAAAATGTAATCAAATTGTTATTTAGGGGGGCCGGACGGTTTGCACCGTCCGGTATGAGTATGAAAAAGCTTTGTGATTTCAAGTAAGTTACTTGAAACAAAAGGCCCGTTATCCTTTTGGATAACGTATCATAAGTATACAATGAAAATGTGTCGAAAATGTGTACGATACATTAAAAATTAATAAAGATAATAAAAATAAAAAAACCCCTTTAAAAACCTGGGGTTATTGTATATAATAGGGTAGAAAGTGCGACCTAATTTGCGAATTACACATAAATTTGAAGATAAAGGAAACTTTGGGAACAGGATACAGGAATCAGGAGGAAGAATGTTTATGATGTCCAATGATATTGGAATTGACTTAGGAACCGCCAGTATACTGGTGTATATTAAAGGCAAGGGCGTTGTTTTAAAAGAGCCCTCAGTGGTTGCCATTGACCGTGACACCAATAAAATAAAGGCCATTGGAGAAGAAGCCAGACTGATGATCGGTAGAACTCCTGGTAATATCGTTGCTGTCAGACCCCTCCGTCAGGGAGTCATTTCTGATTATACGGTAACTGAAAAGATGCTGAAGTATTTTATCAATAAAGCTGTAGGTAAAAAGACTTTAAGAAAGCCAAGAATCAGCGTCTGTATCCCAAGCGGTGCGACAGAAGTCGAAAAAAAGGCTGTTGAAGATGCAACCTATCAGGCAGGCGCAAGAGAAGTATCGATTATTGAAGAACCGGTAGCAGCAGCTATTGGCGCAGGAATCGACATTTCCAAAGCATGCGGAAACATGATTGTCGATATTGGCGGCGGTACTTCCGACATTGCAGTTATCTCTCTTGGCGGAACGGTGGTAAGCACCTCCATTAAGGTTGCTGGTGATGATTTCGATGAAGCTTTGGTACGCTATATGCGTAAGAAACATAACCTTTTAATCGGTGAGAGAACTGCCGAGGAAATAAAGATTAACATCGGTGCTGCATACCGCAGACCAGAAGTATTGACCATGGAAGTAAGAGGACGTAACCTGGTTACCGGCCTTCCAAAGACCATTGTGGTTACCTCTGATGAGACTCTTGATGCATTAAAGGAGCCGGCAATGCAGATCGTTGATGCGGTTCATAATGTACTGGAGCGCACACCACCGGAGCTTGCAGCAGATATTTTTGACCGCGGAATCGTCCTTACAGGCGGCGGCTCTCTCTTAAGCGGCCTTGATGCTCTCATTGAAGAGAAGACAGGCATCACTACCATGATCGCAGAAGACCCGCTCACAGCAGTAGCCATTGGAACCGGTAAATTTATCGAATTTACCCACGGCGGAGATAATAAAAGAGAATTTTAAACTGAGTACACAACATATAAATTTGACTGCTTTAAAACAGCCCTGGCGGTATCTTATGATTCCGTCAGGGATTGTTTTGGGGCAGTCTGTCTGTGTTTACGGGAGGGATTATGGCAACTGTCTGCGGATTTGTAGAGAGAATTAAATACAGGAACGAAGATAACGGCTATACGGTCTTAAGTCTCGTAAATGAAGGCGAAGAATATACCCTTGTAGGTAATTTTCATTACATAAGCGAGGGGGAGATGGTGGAAGCGGTTGGTGCCATGACCGAGCATCCGGTCTACGGCGAACAGATGACGGTGGAAACCTATGAGATCAAGACACCGGAGGATACCGCTGCCATGGAACGGTATCTGGGGTCCGGGGCCATTAAGGGAGTAGGAGCGGCTTTAGCTGCAAGAATTGTCAAGCGCTTTAAAGCGGATACCTTCCGCATTATGGAGGAGGAGCCGGAGCGGCTTTCTGAGGTCAAGGGAGTCAGCGAAAAGATGGCAATGGCCATTTCCCAGCAGGTGGAGCAGAAAAAGGAGATGCGTCAGGCTATGATGTTTCTCCAGGAGTATGGAATATCCATGAATCTGGCTGCAAAAATCTATCAGGAATACGGCCCCAGACTCTATGGAATTATTAAGGAAAATCCTTACCAGATGGCAGATGATATTCCGGGCGTGGGATTTAAGATGGCAGATGAGATTGCCAGAAAGGTAGGCATTTTCACGGATTCCGATTTCCGGATCAAGTGCGGAGTGCTCTACAGTCTTTTACAGGCCACGTCAAATGGTCACACCTATCTTCCGGAAGAGGAGCTTCTCTGCCAGGCCTCAGAGCTTCTTAAGGTGGATCGCCAGCTGATTGAAAAGCATCTTATGGACATGCAGCTTGATAAACGCCTGGTCATCAGAGAGACTGACGGCAGGCGGGTGGTCTATGCTTCCCAGTATTACTATATGGAACTAAACTCCGCCAAGATGCTTCACGACCTTAATATACGGGGACAGATGCCGGAGGGTGAGATACGGACCAAGCTGTTAAAAATACAGAAGGAAGAGCAGATCGAGCTTGACGAAAAGCAGGTAAAGGCTGTGGTGGAGGCCGTAAACAGCGGTCTTTTAATCATCACCGGAGGACCTGGAACCGGTAAGACCACAACCATTAATACCATAATCCGCTTCTTTGAAAGCGAGGAGATGGAAATCCTTCTGGCAGCGCCTACAGGACGTGCGGCCAAACGAATGACAGAGGCGACCGGCTATGAAGCCAGAACCATTCACAGGCTTTTAGAGCTGTCCGGTGCACCGGGAGATGATCGATCTGCCTCCATGCATTTTGAACGGAACGAGGAAAATCCCCTGGATGCAGATGCAGTTATCATAGACGAAACCTCCATGGTGGATATCCATTTGATGCAGTCCCTCCTAAAGGCAATAAACCCTGGAACCAGACTGATCCTGGTGGGTGACGTAAACCAGCTTCCAAGCGTGGGACCGGGTAATGTGCTTCGGGATATGATAGACTCTGAGTGCTTTAATGTGGTCATGCTGACAAAGATCTTCCGTCAGGCCACCCAGAGCGATATCGTGGTCAATGCCCATAAAATCAATGGGGGAGAGGTCATTCCCTTGGGAAAGAAAAGCAATGATTTCCTTTTCATCAAACGGGAAGACCCCAATACCATTATTAATGCAATGATTACTCTGGTGCAGCAAAAGCTGCCGGATTATGTTCATGCAGACACCTTTGACATCCAGATTATGACCCCTATGAGAAAAGGGGCCATGGGAGTAGAACGGCTTAACACTATTTTACAGGAGTTTTTAAACCCTCCTTCCGAGGACAAGCCACAGAAGGAGACTCCAGGAACCATCTACCGGGTGGGCGATAAGGTCATGCAGATTAAAAATAATTACAACATTGAATGGGAAGTACGGAACAAGTACGGAATTCCTGTGGACAAAGGAACCGGAATCTATAATGGAGATATGGGAATTATCCGGGAGATCAACAGCTTTGCAGAGCTTATTACCGTTGAATTCGACGAGGGAAGGCTGGTAGAATACAGCTACAAGCAGCTGGAAGAGCTGGAGCTTGCTTACGCCATCACCATTCACAAATCCCAGGGAAGTGAGTACCCAGCCGTGGTGATTCCTGTATTTTCAGGCCCCCGGATGCTGATGACCCGAAATTTAATCTATACCGCAGTCACCCGGGCAAAGTCCTGTGTGTGTCTTGTGGGAATCCCTGAGATCTTTCAGGAAATGGTAAATAACGAAACAGAACAGCGCAGATATTCCGGCCTTAAGGACCGGATCTGTGAAATCAATCACCTTTCATGATACTCTTAAGGCAGGAAGGGATCCCTTCCTGCCTGTCTCGCCATTCTTATTTGCAAGGAGAACATTCTGCTATGAATCCTTCTTTTTTTGTCGATCTTCTTTTTCCCAGGCGATGCCCTGTCTGTGATGATATTGTTATGCCAAAAGGCCGGCTCATTTGCCCGGCATGTTTTAAAAAGCTATCCTTTGTCAAAGGTCCTGTATGTAAAAAATGCGGCAAGGAAGTCATGAGTGAAAACATAGAATACTGCTTCGACTGCGTCAGGCACAAACGATCCTTTGATTATGGTCTGGCTCTTCTTAATTATGATGAAACGGCCAAAAGTTCCATGATAAAGATAAAATATAAAAACAGACGGGAGTACCTGGATTTTTATGGGGAAGGCATTGCAGCCCGTTATGAAAAGCAGATACGCCGGATGAATGCCGGTGTATTAGTCCCGATTCCTGTTCACCCTAAAAGAGAAAGAGAACGGGGCTTTAATCAGGCCGAAGTGCTGGCAAATAAGGTGGGGAAAGCCTTAGACCTTCCGGTGGCTTCCGGGATGCTTCTTAGAAATAAAAACACCATGCCTCAAAAGGGCCTGGATCCTAACGAGCGGCTTAAGAATCTGGAGGCGGCCTTTGTGCCTGGAGAAAGAAAACCAGGAATAGAAGGAGCTATATTAATGGATGACATTTATACCACAGGAAGTACCATGGAGGCTTGCACCAGAGCGTTGAAAAAAGCAGGAATTAAGAGGATATATTTCCTCACAATTTGTATTGGACGAGGGTATTAGAATGATGTATGATAAGATAAATTATAATTTGGAGGAATGCGTATGATAATTAGAACTGCCGAAGAAAAGGATATGCCAGAGTTACTGGCCATCTATAATTACGAAGTAGAGCATGGATTTGCCACCTTTGATTTAACTCCTAAGACCTTGGAAGAGAGAATGGTATGGTTTCGCGAACATAATATAGGAAACCATCCCCTCATTATAGCAGAAGAAGACGGAAAGGCGGTAGGCTATGCAAGTCTTTCCTCTTACCGACCCAAGGAAGCTTATAAAACGACTGTGGAGCTGTCCATTTATATAAGCAGAGACTACAGACGGAAAGGAATCGCAGGAAAGCTGGCTTCTTCTATAATAGAGATTGCAAGGGAAAGAGATGATGTGCACACCGTTATTTCTGTTATTACGGGTGGAAATGAGGCCAGCATTCTTCTTCATGAGCATCTGGGCTTTGAATACTGCGGTACCATGAAAGAAATGGGAATGAAATTCGGCAAAATGCTTGATATTATAAATTACCAGCTCATGGTATAGAAAGGAAGGATTTTAGAATGAGTCAAATAGATGGATTTTATACCTCCGGCCAGTTCGCCAAAAAAGCAAATGTAACCATACGTACCATCCGCTATTATGACAAGCAGGGGCTTTTAAAGCCGGCAGGAGTCAGTGAGGGCGGATACCGCCTTTATACGGATTCTGATTTTGCCAAGCTGCAGAAAATTCTATCCTTAAAATACCTTGGCTTTTCCCTGGACGAGATTCGCTCCATTACCATCAATGATGATGACAACGATTATGTGGACGAGTCCTTACGACTTCAGCTTAATCTGGTGCGCAAGCGGATCGAGCATTTAAAGCTTGTGGAGCAGACACTTTCGGAGACCTCCAGGCTGGTGACGGATAACCAGGCAGTGGACTGGAACAAGATTCTTCACCTGATACATATTACGAATATGGAAAAAACACTGGTGGAACAATATAAAGATGCCGCTAATATTAATATACGGATCGGACTTCACAAAAAATATGCCAAAAGCCCAATCAGCTGGTTCCAGTGGCTGTTCGGGCTGATGGAACCCCTTGCCGGAAAAAACATTCTTGAGCTGGGCTGCGGAAATGGAGAACTGTGGCTCACTAACCGGGACCGGATTCCAGAAGGTGCAGCCATCTGTCTTTCTGATGTGTCAAAAGGAATGATTCGGGACGTGGAAGAAAACTTTAAGCACGTATCCGGTAATTTCTCCTTTGAAGTATTTGACTGCAGACAGATTCCAAAGCCATCAGAAACCTTTGATCTGGTGGCAGCAAACCATGTGCTGTTCTATCTTTCCAATTTAGATGGTGCATTCCGTCAGGTGCAGCGGGTATTAAAGCCGGGCGGAACCTTCTGCTGCAGTACCTACGGAGCCGGTCACATGAAAGAAATCAGCCAGCTGGTAAAGGAATTCGATTCCAGAATCACACTTTCCGAAGTAAACCTCTATGATGTGTTCGGACTTGAAAATGGAGAAGAGCAGCTGGTACCCTATTTTCATTCGGTTGAAAAAAGGGAATTCAATGATCATCTTGAGGTCAGGGATGCCGGAGCCTTGATGGAATACATTCTCTCCTGTCATGGAAACCAGCAGGAGTATCTAAGCGACCGATTTGGTGAGTTCCGGGAGTTTCTGGAGCGAAAGATGGAAAAAAAGGGGTATATTCACATCACAAAACAGGCCGGTGCCTTCCTTTGCGTCAAATAAAACAGTAAAATGGCAGAAAGTCCTTGACAGTGACCTTACGTCACCCTGTATGATAGAGATATGAAATAATATGGAGGATTTGTAAAAATGAAGGGAATTATTCTTGCCGGGGGTTCCGGCACCAGACTTTACCCGCTGACCATGGTAACATCAAAGCAGCTTCTGCCTATCTATGACAAGCCAATGATCTATTATCCCTTATCCGTGCTTATGAATGCAGGGATTCGTGATATCCTGATCATCTCTACCCCAGATGACACTCCAAGGTTTGAAGCACTTTTAGGAGACGGAGCTCAGTTTGGCATCCAGTTATCCTACGCGGTACAGCCATCTCCAGATGGTCTTGCTCAGGCATTTATCATTGGAGAGGAATTTATCGGTGATGACAGCGTTGCCATGATATTAGGCGACAACATCTTTGCAGGCCATGGCCTCACCAAGCGCTTATTAAACGCTGCCAACAAAAAAGACGGAGCTACTGTATTCGGCTACTATGTGGATGATCCGGAACGCTTTGGTATTGTGGAATTTAATTCAGACGGAAAGGCTATTTCTATTGAAGAGAAGCCAGAGAAGCCAAAGAGCAACTACTGTGTTACAGGACTTTATTTCTACGATAATAAAGTCGTGGAATATGCAAAGAACTTAAAGCCATCGGCTAGAGGAGAGCTTGAGATCACGGATCTGAACCGCATTTATCTGGAAGACGGCCAGCTTGATGTGGAACTGTTAGGTCAGGGCTTTACCTGGCTGGATACAGGAACTCATGAATCCCTGGTAGATGCCACAAACTTCGTGCGCACCATGGAAACTCATCAGCATAGAAAGATTGCCTGCCTGGAAGAAATCGCATACTTAAACCACTGGATTACAAAGGATCAGCTTATGACAAGCATTGAGCCTTTAAAGAAGAACCAGTACGGACAGTATCTAATGGATGTCCTTGCCGGAAAATATATCGATAAACTGTAGAGTGAAAGAAAGTTAGGAGGAACGATCAATGAAAATCATCGTTACAGGCGGAGCCGGATTCATCGGCGGAAATTTCGTACATCACATGGTAAATAAATACCCGGATTACCAGATCATTAATTTAGATCTTTTAACATACGCAGGAAACTTGGAAACCTTAAAGCCAGTGGAGGATAAGCCGAATTATAAGTTTATCAAAGGTGACATTGCAGACAGAGATTTTGTATTCCAGCTTTTCGAGAATGAAAAGCCAGATATCATCGTAAACTTTGCAGCAGAGAGCCATGTAGACCGCTCCATTACCGATCCGGAAGCATTTGTAAGAACCAATGTAATGGGAACTACAACCTTACTTGATGCCTGCCGTACCTATGGCATTAAGCGCTACCATCAGGTTTCTACCGATGAAGTATACGGCGACCTTCCATTAGACCGCCCTGACTTATTCTTTACCGAGGAAACCCCTCTTCACACCTCAAGCCCTTATTCATCCTCAAAGGCAAGTGCGGATTTATTTGTTCTGGCATACCAGAGAACCTTTGGACTTCCGGTTACTATTTCCAGATGCTCCAATAACTACGGCCCTTACCATTTCCCAGAGAAGCTCATTCCGCTGATCATCAGCCGTGCTCTTGCAGATGAAGAGCTTCCGGTATACGGAACAGGTGAGAATGTAAGAGACTGGCTTCATGTATCAGACCACTGCGAAGCCATTGATTTAATCATCCACAAAGGAAAAGAAGGAGAAGTCTACAACGTAGGCGGACACAACGAGCGCACCAATCTGGAAGTGGTAAAAACCATTCTGGAAGCTCTTGATAAACCAGAAAGCCTGATTAAATATGTAAAAGACCGTCCAGGTCATGACAGACGTTATGCCATTGATCCTAAGAAGTTGGAAACAGAGCTTGGCTGGAAGCCAAAATATAACTTTGACACCGGAATCCGTCAGACCATTCAGTGGTATCTGGATAATGAAGACTGGTGGAAACATATTATAAATGGAGAGTATCAGGGTTATTTCGACACAATGTACGGAAACCGTTTATAAAATCCATCTGTAAAGTGAGGCAGCTATGAAAGTATTAGTAACTGGCGTAAAAGGCCAGCTTGGATTTGACGTTGTAAACGAACTTTTAAAGCGGGGACATGAAGCCATTGGTGTTGACATTGAAGAAATGGATATCACCGATGAGGAGAGTGTGAACCGTGTCATAAAAGCAGCAGCTCCAGACGCCGTGATTCACTGTGCCGCCTACACTGCTGTTGATGCAGCAGAGGACAATGTGGACATTTGCCGGAAGGTAAATGCAACAGGCACCGGATACATCGCCAAAGTATGTAAGGATTTAGATATTAAGATGATGTACATCAGTACGGATTATGTATTTAACGGCCAGGGAACCCGCCCGTGGGAGCCAGATGATGTAAGAGAGCCGCTGAATATTTATGGTCAGACCAAATACGAAGGAGAGCTTTTGGTAGAAGAAACTCTTGATAAGTTCTTTACTGTTCGTATTGCCTGGGTGTTCGGTGTGAATGGAAAGAACTTTATTAAGACCATGCTGAACCTTGGAAAGACCAGAGATAAGCTTACGGTGGTAGCTGACCAGATCGGTTCCCCTACCTATACGTATGACCTTGCCCGTCTTTTGGTGGATATGATCGAGACTGACAAGTACGGCCGCTATCATGCCACCAACGAAGGACTTTGCAGCTGGTACGACTTTGCCTGTGAGATTTTTAAGCAGGCTGGGATGAATGTTTCTGTAGAGCCTGTAGGCTCAGACCAGTTTCCGGTCAAGGCAAAACGGCCGATGAACAGCCGTATGAACAAGGATAAGCTGACAGAAAACGGCTTTGTCCCCCTTCCTTCCTGGCAGGATGCACTTGCCCGGTATTTGACGGAAATCGAGTATTAATTAAAAACACGGGAAACTTTTTACTTGCTTTTTATAGTTTCCCGTGTTATAATGTCAAGACATTGCAATTTCATAGGTTTTTGTAAAAAAAGATTGACGAATCCTGCCCCTGTGTGTTATAGTAATTGGGCGAATGGAAGAGCTTAGGTCTTTTTTTTATGCTCAAAAATGTTTACAGCGGATAAAAAGAGACTGAAACACAACAACGAAAATTTAAGTGGAGGTGGAAGTCGTGCGCACAAAAATCACACTGGCATGTACAGAATGCAAACAGCGTAATTACAATATGACCAAGGATAAGAAGACTCATCCGGACAGAATGGAAACTAAGAAGTACTGTAAGTTCTGTAAGAGCCATACAATGCACAAGGAAACAAAGTAATCAGTTTGTAAAGGATGTGAAATTATGGGAGATACAGTGAACAACGAGGGCGCTCAGAAGAGAAGCTTTTTTAAAGGTTTAAAAGCTGAGTTTCATAAAATCGTTTGGCCTGACAAAGATACCGTAACGAAACAGACAATTGCTGTTGTATCAGCATCGATTGCTTTAGGACTGGTTATTGCGATTATTGATCTGATCATCAAGTTCGGTCTCAGTTTTATCTTATAATTCGTAAGGGTTAAGGTGATTTTATGTCAGAAGCAAATTGGTATGTAGTCCATACCTATTCAGGTTATGAGAACAAAGTAAAAGTCGATATTGAAAAAACAATCGAGAACAGAAACCTGCAGGATCAGATTCTGGAAGTATCGGTACCTCTTGAGTCCGTCATTGAGCTTAAAAATGGCGTGGAGAAAAAGGCCGATAAAAAGATGTTTCCCGGCTATGTACTGATTCACATGGTCATGAATGATGACACATGGTATGTGGTACGTAATACCCGAGGAGTGACAGGCTTTGTAGGTCCTGGATCAAAACCAGTTCCTCTGACAGAAGAAGAGATGGAGAAACTTGGATTCAGAAACGAAGAGGTCATTGTTGGCTTTGAAGTGGGAGATACCGTAGTGGTAACTTCCGGTGCATGGAAGGATACTGTTGGTGCCATCAAGTCCATCAACGAAGGTAAGAAAACCATCACCATCAATGTTGAGATGTTTGGCCGGGAGACTCCGGTGGAACTGAATTTCAGCGAGATAAAGAAGATGTAACAAGTAAAAGCGGCTTATACAGGTGTATAGGCTCGTGGGAGGGAAATCCCCGACAATACCACATTTATTTAGGAGGTGCCTAATTATGGCAAAGAAAGTAACAGGATATATCAAATTGCAGATTCCAGCAGGAAAGGCTACACCAGCTCCTCCTGTAGGTCCAGCTCTTGGACAGCATGGTGTAAACATCGTTCAGTTTACAAAGGAATTTAACGCAAGAACAGCTGATCAGGGTGATTTAATCATTCCAGTCGTTATCACTGTTTATGCTGACAGAAGCTTCAGCTTCATCACAAAGACTCCACCAGCTGCTGTATTGTTAAAGAAAGCTTGCAAGCTTAAATCCGGATCCGCAGTTCCGAATAAGACAAAAGTAGCTACGATTTCCAAAGCTGAATTACAGAAGATTGCTGAACTTAAGATGCCTGACTTAAACGCTGCATCTGTAGAAGCAGCTATGAGCATGATCGCTGGTACCGCAAGAAGTATGGGTATCACCGTTGAAGAGGCTTAATTTTCAGACCTAGTCGAAAATGAGCCGTTCGGCAAGGCATTTGGCCAGCCGAACTTCCTTTGTTGCAATCATCGAAGTTTTGAGAACGTGGGAGGGAAAATCCCCGACAATACCACTAGGAGGTTATTTAGAATGAAAAAAGGAAAAAGATACGTAGAAGCAGCTAAGACAGTAGACCGTACTGTCCTCTACGATGCACCAGTAGCAATCTCTTTAGTAAAGAAGAATGCAAGTGCTAAATTTGATGAAACCATTGAAGCTCATATCAGAACCGGTTGTGACGGACGTCACGCAGACCAGCAGATCCGTGGTGCCGTTGTACTTCCACACGGTACAGGAAAAACTGTTCGTATCTTAGTTTTCGCTAAGGGACCTAAGGCTGACGAAGCTTTAGCTGCAGGCGCAGACTATGTTGGAGCTGAGGAATTAATTCCGAAGATCCAGAACGAAGGCTGGTTGGAGTTTGATGTAGTTGTTGCTACACCAGACATGATGGGTGTTGTTGGTCGTTTAGGACGTGTCCTTGGACCAAAAGGCTTAATGCCAAACCCAAAAGCTGGTACCGTTACTATGGACGTAACCAAGGCAATCAACGATATCAAAGCTGGTAAGGTTGAGTATAGACTTGATAAAACAAATATTATCCACGTGCCAGTTGGAAAAGCTTCTTTCACAGAAGATCAGTTAGCGGACAACTTCCAGACGCTTGTTGATGCAATCGTTAAAGCAAAACCAAGTACAGTTAAGGGTGCTTACTTAAAGAGCGTAACTCTGGCTTCCACTATGGGACCTGGCGTTAAGCTTAACGTAGCAAAGTTAATGAACTAATTTTGTTTTGTGGTTGACATTAATTATAAATAATGTTATACTAACTTAGTATTGACTGCCGAAGACAGCAGGTGCCGTAAGGCATAAGGTGTAAACGCCTGCCGAGGAACATACAAGGATCATTTTTTGTAAATGAATTGTAGACCTCTCTGTCCATTTTTGGCGGAGAGGTTTTTTCTTTGCGGTTTATACGAGCGGGTTTTGTGGACAACCATGGAACTCAGACTAAACAGGAGGTAAACCATAATGGCAAAAGTTGAATTAAAGCAGCCGATCGTAAGCGAGATCAAAGAATTACTGGACGGCGCTGAGACAGCAGTAGTTGTTGACTACCGCGGTATCACCGTTGCACAGGATACAGAGCTTCGTAAGAAATTAAGAGAGGCTGGTGTTTCTTATAAAGTATATAAGAACACTATGATCCGCTTTGCAGCAGAGGGTACAGTTTTTGAAGCACTGGCCCCAAGTCTGGAAGGACCTACAGCTATCGCTGTATCCAAGACAGACGCAACAGCTCCAGCAAGAATTCTTGCAGAGTTTGCTAAGACAGCTCCGAAATTAGAGATTAAGGGCGGTGTTGTTGAAGGCGTATATTATGATGCAAAAGCTATGGAGAAGATTTCCAGCATTCCTTCCAGAGAGATCCTTCTTGGAAAGTTACTTGGAAGCATCCAGTCTCCTATCACAAACTTTGCTCGCGTCCTCAAGCAGATTGCAGACGGACAGAGCGCAGAGGCATAATTTTCTTAATGAAAGCAAGCGAATCGCAGCTTGAATTTAGAATATTAGCCGTTCGATGAGCCAAAGGCGAATCGAACTTCCATTAAAAAAACACTCATATTAAATACGGAGGTATATTATCATGGCAAAGTTAACAACAGCTGAATTTATCGAAGCGATCAAAGAATTATCTGTATTAGAATTAAACGAATTAGTAAAGGCATGTGAGGAAGAATTCGGTGTATCTGCAGCAGCAGGCGTAGTAGTTGCAGCAGCAGGCGGCGCAGCAGAAGCTGAAGAGAAGACAGAATTCGACGTAGAATTAACTGAGGTTGGTCCTAACAAGGTTAAAGTTATCAAAGTTGTTCGTGAAGCTACTGGCTTAGGCTTAAAAGAAGCTAAAGACGTAGTTGACGGAGCTCCTAAGGTATTAAAGGCTGGCGCTTCTAAGGAAGAGGCTGAGCAGATCAAGACTTCATTAGAAGCAGAAGGCGCTAAAGTTACTTTAAAGTAATTATAGACCTATTTTCAGAGCCCCATCTTTTTCGAAGGATGAGGGCTCTGTTTTTTCCTATTTTAAATGTCTAAACAGTCTTGACATTTTGCCAAAAACGGGTTAGAATGTACGTGTATTATCGAATGGAGTTATGATTTCACATATTTTTGTAAGTCATTATTTTCGGATGATGATTTACAAAAATATGTGATTTTTTGTTTCAGGCGATAAATCAAAAATTATTTTTTTATTTTATAGGAGGTACACGTAATGAACAACGGTACAGTAAAATGGTTTAATGGTGCTAAGGGTTATGGTTTCATTGTTAATGATGCTACAGGAGAAGAAGTATTCGTACATTTCTCTGGTATCATGTCTGATGGTTACAAGACTTTAGAAGAAGGCCAGAAAGTAACTTACGAAACAACAGAAGGAAACCGCGGTCTTCAGGCAGTTAACGTTTGCATGGCTTAATTAAAGCTTCTGTATAAAGTGAGCTTTAAGGGTTGTTCCCCATTTCGATGGAGGAACAGCCCTTTTTTTGCTGAAAAGACAGGACGTAACATGGCACATTTCATGTGATAGGAAATTCAGACCTATGACAATAAAGGTCCTGGCGGGAGAGAGTCATAGGACAGTTGAGGAGAATTGGTCGCAGATGTGAATTACTAAATGGCCTTACATCACCTTACATCGTATTACGCAGACATATGCAATGCCGGATTCCAATGACGTGCGGATGTAGGAAGTCGCTAACATAACATCTTGGCAGTGTTAAAATCTGACCAGCTATTTTCGCTCCATTTAATAAGGAGTGTGTTTTTTCTGATTTTACACAAGCCCTGGGAAGGTTTCAGTGTTATTTTCCAGTTGTCGCCCATAGATTAAATAATAATGGCAGAAAGCTGGGCTTGTGAATTATGAAAATGAGATGGAAAGTTGCCGTTTTTTTGGCTGTTTTTATACTGGACGTTCTATGTGTCAAAGCAATGTATGAATCCTACATAAATACAAAGGACACTTTATTCCTTCCAGCAGATGCGGGGGCAGATGCAAAAGATGAGGTAAAAGAGCAGTTTTCCGGAAGCAAGCAGATTGCGTTGACCTTTGATGACGGACCCCACTCTGTTTATACCCCAATGCTGCTCGATGGACTTAGAGAACGAGGGGTTCACGCTACATTTTTTCTCTTGGGAGAAAATGTGGTAGGAAAAGAGGCCATAGTGAAACAGATGCAGGAGGACGGCCACTTAATCGGAAACCATGGCTACAGCCATGTTCAAATGAGCAAAGAGTCTGTAAATACAGCCTGTGATCAAATCGAGGAAAACAATAAACAGATTGAGAAGATTACGGGGGTGCGGCCTCAATATCTCCGACCGCCATATGGTGCATGGACAGAAGAGCTTGGATGCACCACAAATATGACGGTAGTTCTTTGGAATAAAGATCCCTTAGACTGGAAAACGCAAAGCACCAAGAGGATCGTACGTAGTATAACAAAGCATATTGAACCAGGGGATGTTATTTTGCTGCATGATGTTTATCCCACTTCCGTGGAAGCGGCACTTGAAGTAATAGATACGCTAACCAAACAGGGCTACTCCTTTGTTACAGTTGATGAGCTGTTGATTGATTAGACCTTAAAATAGTAAAAGGGGCTGTAAAATAAGTCCTTAATCAAGAATCGCCAGTTCCGGCAAATGCCGGAACTGGCGATTCTTCGTTTTTTTATCTATTTTTTATGATAATGATTGATTTTTCCATAAAAAAGCGTGCACTTAATAAAGCTATGAATATAGTTCTTGGATTTTAAGCAGCCAACTCGTTTCTCCGCTTTTTATTATGATATTTATAAAGATTAAAACCACAAGAAATCAGTGTGAGTTCAAGGATTACGTTTTTCTCACCTCTTCGAAATAATCTTTTGTAGGACTTATCCCATTTTAAAATGCCAAATGTTCCTTCTGCCTGAATACTACGATTCATTCTCAACAGTGCGCCATGTATTGATTCAAGGTTTGTAATTACCTCTTGATGTATTGATGTTAATTCCTGATTCATTCGAATGGTTCTGTTTTTGCTTGCCTTAGGACAACAATCGTTTTTAAATTGGCAGCTTTCACACGATTCGCATTCATAGATTTCTTCGGTTCTGCCATATTTGTTTTTATAGACATGTTGTTTGCTTTTGAAGTGAAAAGTCTTTCCATTTGGGCATTTCAAATTTCCATTCTCGTCTCTTTTAAAGTTGACTGCACGATATGGATTTTCATGATACTTCTTATCGGATGTTTCCTTTTTGAACATGGTGAATTTCATATACTTTTCCATCCCATGCTCTTCACAGTAAAGATAGTTATTATAGGAACCATAGCCTGCATCTGCAACTGGATACTTTGGATAATGACCATAGATTTTATTGAATTTTTCCATCAAAGGAACAAAGCATTCCATATCTGATGCATATGGTTTTACATCAACTACTGCTATATATTCATCGCAGATAGCGGTCTGTAGATTGTACGCTGGGAGAAGCTGATCATTGCCCATATAATCCCGTTTTATGCGCATAAAAGTGGCATCGTGATCGGTTTTGGAATAACTGTTTCTTTCAACGCCACAGACCTCTATATGATGTGCATATGTCTTTAATCGTTCTAGATATTCCTCTAATTCCTGATATTGTTTTTGCTGAAGGCTTTTTCTATGACCACAACCAGATACAAACGTGGATTCCTCCAGATTTGTTGCATTCTTGTACATTTCCAAGAGTTCAGATACATATTCAACAGCATACTCGTCTCTCTTATCAAGTTTTACACCAAAATATCCTAATGCTTCCTGGTTCATTGCATCAATTAGCACGGATATCTTTTCAAAAACCTTTCCACGGTTTTTTGTACAGGACTTTTTCCATACCCAAGTATAGCGGTTTGCATTTGCCTCTATTTTTGTCCCATCAATGTAGGTGTGTTCCAGGTCGACATGATCCTTTTCAAAAATATAGGTATTCACATCCAAAAAAATCTGTTCAATGGAATCAGTAAGTTCATTTCGGATGACGTTGCCAAATGTAGCAAATGAAGGCGCCTTCATGCCATCAAGAAGATACATATATCGGATATCATTTCTGCAAAGTTTTTCGATTTCCCGAAGAGAGCAGATTCCGTGTTCCATGAAAGCAAAGAGTATCACTTTGAGGAGTTTCTGTTCATCACATCTTGGACGACCTGCTCTGTAGCCTTTCTCTACAAAATATTTTGATAGGTCTATGTGGTCTATTACCTCACAGAAAGTGTATACTGGATCAGATATATTAATTAGTTTTTCAATTTCCAATGGTAATTTCAGCTGTCGTACGGTATAATTATCATTGGTGTTTTTATTTAGTCGCATAATTAATTATACCAAAAAATCGCTGAAGTCTCACGACCTCAGCGATTTTTCTTTTAGGGGAGTTTTTTTACAGCCCCTTTATTTTTGAATTCTTTATGATTAGTCTCCTTATTTTCTTTTTGTCAGATGGTAATGAACAGATGTGGTTTTACTATTTCATCAATGTAAACTCGTATAAAAATCAGGTCATTCTATGAATCGACCATACGACTCCACTTGAGTTGTTACCACCTAAGTTCAAGTTCAGGCCCAAGCCATCGGAGTTGTAGAACAATCCGATTACATCACCTGCCGTTAGTTCAACATCACCGCTTAATGTTACGGTTCCGTTTCCTAGTATTGCTCTTAAAGTTAAAAGTGTTACGTTTACGTTTAGTACTGGTACCAATCCACTGATTAAATCCTGAGTGGATGGGGAGGTTCTTCTTATGCTAAAAGTTGGGTTCTGGCTGCCAATGGATGCAGTCAGAGCTGCAGCGGTTGAATAGTTAACGGTAGCGCTGACGGAATATCTACCTGATACAGGGACCGTAAAGTTTCCTGTTGTGGCATTTAAAGCCGCATTCCCATAGTAAGGCGAAGTGATAGTCCATGCTGTAATTTGCGTGTTGCCTGAAACCGAAAGTGATGACTTGAAGGCTGAAAAACCGGTTGCAGCAATGTTAGGGCCAGTAGGTCCGGTATCGCCAGTAGGTCCGGTGGAACCTGTGGGACCGGTAGGTCCAGTGGACCCGGTAGGACCGGTAATGCCGGTAGGTCCGGTAGCACCGGTAGGACCGGTAATGCCGGTAGGTCCGGTAGCGCCGGTAGGTCCCGTAATGCCGGTAGGTCCGGTAGCACCGGTAGGCCCGGTAATGCCGGTAGGCCCCGTAATGCCGGTAGGTCCGGTATCACCGGTAGGACCGGTAATGCCGGTAGGTCCCGTAGCGCCGGTAGGCCCGGTAATGCCGGTAGGCCCGGTATCACCGGTAGGTCCGGTAATGCCGGTAGGTCCAGTAGCTCCGGTAGGTCCCGTAATGCCGGTAGGCCCGGTAGCCCCAGTAGGCCCGGTATTTCCAGTAGGCCCAGTATCACCAGTAGGCCCAGTATTACCAATAGGTCCAGTAGGCCCGGTATCACCAGTAGGTCCGGTGTTGCCAGTAGGCCCAGTATTTCCAGTATCTCCAGTAGGCCCAGTAGGTCCGGTATCGCCGGTAGGTCCGGTAGAACCCGTAGACCCAGTATCACCCGTAGGTCCGGAAATGCCAGTAGGTCCAGTATCACCAGAAAGCCCGGTAGGTCCAGTGTCGCCGGTAGGTCCGGTAGACCCCGTAGACCCAGTATCACCCGTAGGTCCGGTAATGCCGGTAGGTCCGGTATCGCCGGTAGGTCCAGTGTCGCCAGAAGGTCCGGTATCGCCAGTAGGTCCAGTATCGCCGGTAGGTCCAGTAGGCCCGGTATCGCCCGTAGGTCCAGTAGACCCGGTAGGCCCGGTGTCGCCGGAAGGTCCGGTATCCCCCGTAGATCCAGTATCGCCCGTAGGTCCAGTATCGCCGGTAGGCCCGGTATTTCCAGTATCTCCAGTAGGCCCCGTAGGTCCGGTATCGCCAGTAGGTCCAGAGTCGCCGGTAGGTCCGGTAATGCCGGTAGGTCCAGTGTCGCCGGAAGGTCCGGTATCGCCGGTAGGTCCGGTATCGCCCGTAGGTCCAGTGTCGCCGGTAGGTCCGGTGTTGCCGGTAGGTCCAGAATCGCCGGTAGGTCCGGTATCGCCGGTAGGCCCAGTATCTCCAGAATCGCCGGTAGGTCCAGTATTGCCGGTAGGTCCGATGTCGCCGGTAGGCCCGGTATTTCCAGTATCTCCAGTAGGCCCAGTAGGTCCGGTATCGCCAGTAGGTCCAGAATCGCCAGTAGGTCCGGTATCGCCGGTAGGTCCAGTGTCGCCGGAAGGTCCGGTAATGCCGGTAGGCCCTGTGTCTCCGGTAGGTCCAGTATCGCCGGTAGGTCCAGTATCCCCAGAAAGCCCGGAAGGTCCAGTGTCGCCGGTAGGTCCGGTATCGCCAGTAGGTCCAGTGTCGCCGGTAGGTCCGGTATTGCCGGTAGGCCCGGTATTTCCAGTATCTCCAGTAGGCCCAGTGTTGCCGGTAGGTCCAGTATTGCCAGTAACCCCAGTAGGTCCGGTATCGCCGGTATCACCAGTAGCTCCGGTAGCACCGGTAGGTCCAGTGTCGCCGGTAGGTCCGGTATCGCCGGTAGGTCCGGTAGCACCCGTAGGCCCGGTATCACCGGTAGGTCCCGTAATGCCGGTAGGTCCAGTATCGCCGGTAGGTCCGGTAATGCCGGTAGGCCCCGTATCGCCGGTAGGTCCGGTATCGCCGGTAGGTCCAGTGTCTCCGGTAGGTCCGGTATCGCCGGAAGGTCCAGTGTCTCCGGTAGGTCCAGTATCGCCCGTAGGGCCAGTAGGTCCGGTATCCCCAGTAGGTCCAGTATCGCCGGAAGGTCCAGTATCGCCGGAAGGTCCAGTATCCCCGGTAGGTCCAGTATCGCCAGTAACCCCAGTAGGTCCTGTATCCCCGGTATTTCCAGTATCTCCAGTAGGCCCAGTGTTGCCGGTAGGTCCAGTATCGCCAGTAGCCCCAGTGGGTCCGGTATCGCCAGTAGGTCCGGTATCGCCGGTAGGTCCAGTATCGCCAGTAGATCCAGTATCGCCGGTAGGCCCGGTATCGCCGGTAGATCCAGTATTGCCGGTAGGTCCGGTATCGCCGGTAGGTCCGGTATTGCCAGTAGGCCCAGTGCCACCAGTAGCCCCAGTAGCCCCAGTGTTGCCGGTAGGTCCGGTATCACCAGTAGGTCCAGTGTTGCCAGTAGACCCGGTAGGTCCGGTATCGCCAGAAGGTCCAGTATCGCCGGTAGGCCCGGTATCCCCGGAAGGTCCGGTAGTACCCGTAGACCCGGTGTCCCCCGTAGGTCCAGTATCGCCAGTAACCCCAGTAGGTCCGGTATCGCCGGTAGGCCCAGTATCTCCAGAATCGCCGGTAGGTCCAGTATTGCCGGTAGGTCCGATGTCGCCGGTAGGCCCGGTATTTCCAGTATCTCCAGTAGGCCCAGTAGGTCCGGTATCGCCAGTAGGTCCAGAATCGCCAGTAGGTCCGGTATCGCCGGTAGGTCCAGTGTCGCCGGAAGATCCGGTAATGCCGGTAGGCCCTGTGTCTCCGGTAGGTCCAGTATCGCCGGTAGGTCCAGTATCCCCAGAAAGCCCGGAAGGTCCAGTGTCGCCGGTAGGTCCGGTATCGCCGGTATCCCCAGTAGGTCCAGTATCGCCGGTAGGTCCGGTATCGCCGGAAGGTCCAGTGTCTCCGGTAGGTCCGGTATCGCCGGAAGGTCCAGTGTCTCCGGTAGGTCCAGTATCGCCCGTAGGGCCAGTAGGTCCGGTATCCCCAGTAGGTCCAGTATCGCCGGAAGGTCCAGTATCCCCAGAAAGCCCGGAAGGTCCAGTATCGCCCGTAGGTCCAGTGTCTCCGGTAGGTCCAGTATCGCCCGTAGGTCCAGTATCGCCGGTAGGTCCAGTATAGCCGGTAGGTCCAGTGTCGCCCGTAGGTCCAGTAGACCCGGTAGGCCCGGTGTTGCCGGTAGGCCCGGTGTTGCCGGTAGGTCCAGTGTCTCCGGTAGGTCCAGTATCGCCCGTAGGTCCAGTATCGCCGGTAGGTCCA
Source organism: Lacrimispora xylanolytica (assembly GCF_026723765.1). Classification (NCBI taxonomy): domain Bacteria; kingdom Bacillati; phylum Bacillota; class Clostridia; order Lachnospirales; family Lachnospiraceae; genus Lacrimispora; species Lacrimispora xylanolytica. The sequence goes on along the minus strand of NZ_CP113524.1, from coordinate 4,054,989 downwards.
GTGTCGCCCGTAGGTCCAGTAGACCCGGTAGGCCCGGTGTTGCCGGTAGGTCCAGTGTCTCCGGTAGGTCCGGTAGCACCCGTAGACCCAGTATCACCCGTAGGTCCGGTAATGCCGGTAGGTCCGGTATCGCCAGTAGCCCCGGTAGGCCCGGTAATGCCGGTAGGTCCAGTGTCGCCGGTAGGTCCGGTAGTGCCGGTAGGTCCAGTGTCGCCGGTAGGTCCGGTATTGCCAGTAGGCCCAGTGCCACCAGTAGCCCCAGTAGGTCCGGTGTTGCCGGTAGGTCCGGGATCACCAGTAGGTCCAGTGTTGCCAGTAGGCCCGGTAGGTCCGGTATCGCCAGAAGGTCCAGTATCGCCGGTAGGTCCGGTATCGCCGGTAGATCCAGTATCGCCGGTAGGCCCGGTGTCACCAGTAGGTCCGTTTAAACCAGTAGGTCCGGTATCACCGGTAGGTCCAGAGTCACCGGTAGGTCCAGTATCGCCAGAAGGTCCAGTATCGCCGGTAGGTCCGGTAGCACCCGTAGACCCAGTATTACCCGTAGGTCCGGTAATGCCGGTAGGTCCAGTGTTGCCAGTAGGCCCGGTAGGTCCGGTATCGCCAGAAGGTCCAGTATCGCCAGTAGCTCCGGTGTCGCCGGTAGGTCCGGTATCACCGGTAGGTCCAGTATCACCGATAGGTCCAGTATCACCAGTAGGTCCAGTATCGCCGGTAGGCCCGGTGTCACCAGTAGGTCCAGAGACACCGGTAGGTCCGGTAACGCCAGTAGGTCCAGTATCGCCGGTAGGTCCGGTAGCACCCGTAGACCCAGTATCACCCGTAGGTCCGGTAATGCCGGTAGGTCCGGTATCGCCAGTAGGCCCGGTGCCACCAGTAGCCCCAGTAGGTCCGGTGTTGCCGATAGGTCCGGTATCACCAGTAGGTCCAGTGTTGCCAGTAGGCCCGGTAGGTCCGGTATCGCCAGAAGGTCCAGTATCGCCAGAAGGTCCGGTGTTGCCGATAGGTCCGGTATCACCAGTAGGTCCAGTGTTGCCGATAGGTCCGGTATCACCCGTAGGTCCAGTGTTGCCAGTAGGCCCGGTAGGTCCGGTATCGCCAGAAGGTCCAGTATCGCCAGTAGCCCCGGTAGGCCCGGTATCGCCGGTAGGTCCGGTATTGCCAGTAGGCCCAGTGCCACCAGTAGCCCCCGTAGGTCCGGTATCGCCGGTAGGTCCAGTGTTACCGGTAGGTCCCGTGTTGCCGGTAGGTCCCGTGTTGCCGGTAGGTCCCGTGTTGCCGGTAGGTCCAGTATCGCCAGTAGACCCGGTATTTCCAGTAGATCCGGTAGGTCCAGTATCGCCGGTAGATCCAGTATCCCCCGTAGGTCCAGTATCACCGATAGGTCCGGTATCGCCAGTAGGCCCAGTGTCGCCGGTAGGTCCAGTGTCGCCGGTAGGTCCGGTATCGCCGGTAGCACCCGTAGACCCAGTATCACCCGTAGGTCCGGTAATGCCGGTAGGCCCGGTATCACCAGTAGGTCCGGTATCGCCAGTAGGCCCAGAGCCACCAGTACCCCCCGTAGGTCCGGTATCACCAGTAGGTCCAGTGTTGCCAGTAGGCCCTATAGCCCCGATATCGCCAGAAGGTCCAGTATAGCCGGTAGGTCCGGTATCGCCGGTAGGCCCGGTGTCACCAGTGGGTCCAGAGCCACCGGTAGGTCCGGTAACGCCAGAAGGTCCAGTACCACCGGTAGGTCCGGTATAGCCGGTAGGTCCGGTATAGCCGGTAGGTCCAGTAGCCCCAGTAGGACCAGTATCGCCGGTAGGCCCGGTGTTACCAGTAGGTCCGGTAGCCCCGCTAGGTCCCGTGTCGCCGGTAGGTCCGGTATCGCCGGTAGGCCCGGTATCACCAGTAGGTCCAGTATCACCAGTAGGTCCCGTGTTGCCAGTAGGTCCGGTATAGCCAGTAGGCCCGGTATTTCCAGTAGACCCAGTAGGTCCCGTGTCGCCAGTAGGTCCGGTATCGCCGGTAGGTCCGGTATCACCAGTAGGTCCAGTATCGCCAGTAGACCCAGTAGCTCCAGTAGATCCGGTATCGCCGGTGGGCCCAGTATCGCCAGTAGGCCCTATAGCCCCGGTAGGCCCGGTATTTCCAGTGTCGCCGGAAGGTCCAGTATTACCCGTAGGTCCGTTATCGCCCGTAGGTCCAGTATCGCCCGTAGGTCCAGTATAGCCGGTAGGTCCGGTATAGCCGGTAGGTCCGGTATAGCCGGTAGGTCCGGTATAGCCGGTAGGTCCAGTATTTCCCGTAGGTCCAGTAGGACCAGTAGGCCCGGTAGGTCCTGTGTTGCCAGTAGGTCCAGTGTTGCCAGTAGGTCCGGTATCGCCGGTAGGTCCGGTATCGCCGGTAGGTCCAGTAGCCCCAGTAGGCCCGATATCGCCAGTAACGCCGGTAGGCCCAGTATTACCAGTAGGTCCGGTATAGCCAGTAGATCCAGTATCGCCGGTAGGTCCAGTATTACCAGTAGGTCCAGTATCGCCAGTAGATCCAGTATCACCAGTAGGTCCAGTGTTGCCGGTAGGCCCGGTATAGCCGGTAGGTCCGGTATAGCCGGTAGGCCCAGAGTCGCCAGTAGGCCCAGTTGCCCCTATAGGCCCGGTGGCGACGTTTATTTTAGGAAAATGGAATAATATATGTATTTGAGCTTAGAAGAAATAGTTATATTAAAAACGTTAAGAGTTGGAAATGCATCTAGTTATAAAATTTGGATTAATCAATGTTAAAGAACCACCCAATAAAATGCTGCCCATTATGTTAATGCAAACGAAATATGAAGTGTTGAAGCAATTAAAAATTTATTATTAAAAAATAATAGTATTAACAATGTGATGTAGCTAACAATCCCCAATTGTTGACATAGTGGTGTCAAAAAAGTATGATATAATAAATGAAATTAAGGAGGTATTACCATGCGTTTGCATCGATTATTGGGTATTTTATCCATACTATTATCCCGAGATACGATTTCTGCTAAGGAATTATCTGATAAGTTCCAGGTATCACTCCGAACGATATATAGAGATATTAAAGCAATTGAAGAAGCGGGGATACCCCTGTATGCCATACCTGGAACTGGAGGGGGCATTGGAATTGTTAAAGAATATAAGCTGAATAAAACTGCTCTGACTGTTGATGAGATAAATTATCTTATGGCAGGGGTATCGGGATTGAAAACAGTAACAGATCCAGAAAAGCTACAAATTTTGTTAACTAAGCTGTCTCCTGCTGATTCTTATTTTGCTGCAGATTCGGATATACTAATAGATTTCTCAGCATGGAACAAAAATGCGACTGAAGCTTTGAAGCAAAGTATAAATTTAATTCGTATGGCAATTATGAATAGTAGTTATTTAAAGATTAAGTATATATCGTCTCATCAAAAGTCTGAATTAAAAATTGCACCTTATAAGGTTATATTTAAAAATGCAGCATGGTATTTATATGGAAAGAGCACCATAAGCAGTGAGCATCATTTTTACAAAATAAATCGTATTGAAAAAATAGAATTAATAAATGAACATTTTATTCCGGGAAATGCGGAAGTTCCAACCGATTGGGATGATGATTTTACAAATGATAGAGGAGAAAAAATAGTATTATCTTTTGAACAATCAATGGAATACCGTGTAATTGACATTTTTGGAAAAGAGAATTATGAGAAAGGGGAGAATGACTCTATAATAGTGACTTTTCATTGTTCTGATAAGGAGTGGTTAATACATTTTATACTGGGATTTGGTTTAACCGTTAAAATTATTCACCCAATTGAATTAAAAGAGGAATACCTAGAATATTTAAAAAATTTAATTATATTAAATGATTGTTGACAGCATGCTGTCACAATCAAGATGTATGATATAAAAAAAGGAGGTATTCAATCTTGGAAAATAAAATAAATTGTGGTAAGTATCCGTTAATTTATCCATTGCCCATAGCTTTAATAGGTGCAAAAGTAGATGGGAAAGCAAATGTAGCGCCTATAGGAAATTGTGGAATTGTGAGCGTTGAGCCTGCGGTTGTTTATATATCAATTAGCAAGCAGTCATATACTGCTAAGGGAATCATAAATGAAGGTGAATTCAGCATTAATTTTGCTCCTTGCACTATGATAAAAGAGGTCGATCGTGCTGGTCTTGTTTCCGGCAGAGATGTGGATAAATCAACATTTTTCCATTATTTTTACAATGAAGGCAACATAGCACCTATGATCGAGGAATGCGCTGTTAACATTCTTTGCAAAGTAATCTCAACTACAGAGATTTATAATCAGTACATGTTTGTAGCAGATATAGATAAAACGCTTGTAAGTGAGAAATACTGCACAAATGGATACGCAGATACAAAGAAGATCAACCCGATCATTTACGCCATGGATAATCAATATTGGTCTCTGGGTGAACGCTTAGGAACAGGGTTTGATATAGGAAAAGAATTATTATAATTGCTAATGTAGCCATTAATGATTGGCTATTTATAAATTGAGGTGTAATAATTATGCAAGAGTATAACAGTAAAAGTGATTTCATTAATGAGATAAATAAAACGGCTAATTTATTTATTCATGAGTTTGACGTTGTAGATGAACTGAATAAAGATACTCGCTATGGAGAAGTCGATCGAACTCCTCAAGAAATGATAGCATATCAACTTGGCTGGATGGGACTGGTACGCAGTTGGGACAAGAATGAGCTTCTGGGAAATGACGTTGTAATGCCTGAGCCGGGTTATAAATGGAATCAATTAGGCGGATTGTATCAAAGCTTTTATGCAAAATATGAGGACTACTCTCTGGAAGAACTAAAGAAAATGTTTGTTGATACAGTGGATTCTCTTGTTGAATGGTTAAATGATTTTAGTGATGAAGAATTATTTGAACCTGGTGGTAGAAAATGGGCTGCATCAACAAGTTCTAATTGGCCTATTTGGAAATGGGTGCATATTAATACCGTTGCCCCATTTAAAACGTTCCGTACTAAGATTAGAAAATGGAAAAAGCTACATGAAACAAATAAACTAATATAAGGGTATAAATTAGTAACCAAATTTATGATATAGAATATATAAGTCTTTTTTACTGGGGAATTGAAAGTGCTTTAAAAAATTGTATTTGGCAGCTTTATTATATTATAGAACGCGGTCACATCAGAATGTGGTCGTGTTTTTATTTTATTAACTTATTTATAATTAGACATTTTATGATTTTGATTTATTTTACAAGAGGATTTTAATTATATAATAGTTTTCATCTTTTAGGATTCGAGTTGAGTTTTTATATATTACAAGAAATGTACAAGTAATATTAAATAGAGTTATAAAATATTTAAAAAGCTAAATAATATTAGGTCATTTATATAAGAGTTAGAAGGAAGTAATATGAAAATTATAAACTATATAGAGAGAAATGTTTTCCTAATATAAAGGGCTAGGTGTCGCCAGTAGGTCCGGTAGCCCCCGTTGCGCCAGTAGGCCCAGTGTCCCCAGTAGGTCCAGTGTCGCCGGTAGGTCCAGTCGCGCCAGTAGGTCCAGTTAGGCCAGTAGATCCAGTATCTCCGCTAGGCCCAGTGTAGCCAGTAGGCCCAGTATCACCAATAGGTCCGGTGTCGCCAGAAGGTCCAGTGTTACCAGAAGGTCCAGTAGACCCGGTATCACCAGTAGGTCCGATATTACCCGTAGGTCCAGTAGACCCGGTGTCACCGGTAGGTCCGGTATTACCCGTAGGCCCGGTATTGCCAGTAGGTCCGGTATCGCCGGTAGCCCCCGTAGGTCCAGTATCGCCAGTAGTACCAGTATCTCCAGTAGGCCCAGTGTCGCCAGTCGGTCCGGTGACGCCGATAGGTCCGGTGACGCCAGTAGGTCCGGTGTAGCCAGTAGGTCCAGTATCTCCGGTAGGCCCGGTATTGCCGGTAGGTCCAGTATCGCCAGTAGATCCAATTGCACCGGTAGGCCCGGTAGCTCCAGTCGCACCAGTAGGTCCAGTTAGACCAGTAGATCCAGTATCTCCGCTAGGCCCAGTGTAGCCAGTAGGCCCAGTATCCCCGGTCGGCCCAGTATCACCAATAGGTCCGGTGTCGCCAGAAGGTCCAGTGTTACCAGAAGGTCCAGTAGACCCGGTGTCACCAGTAGGTCCGATATTACCCGTAGGCCCAGTAGACCCGGTGTCACCGGTAGGTCCGGTACTACCCGTAGGCCCGGTATTGCCAGTCGGTCCAGTCGGTCCAGTATCGCCAGTAGTACCAGTATCTCCAGCAGGCCCAGTGTCGCCAATAGGTCCAGTGTCGCCAGTCGGTCCGGTGACACCGATAGGTCCGGTGACGCCAGTCGGTCCGGTGTAGCCAGTAGGTCCAGTATCTCCGGTAGGCCCGGTATTGCCGGTAGGCCCCGTGGCGCCGGTAGGTCCAGTATCGCCAGTAGATCCAATTGCACCGGTAGGCCCGGTAGCTCCAGTCGCACCAGTAGGTCCAGTTAGGCCAGTAGATCCAGTATCTCCGCTAGGCCCAGTGTAGCCAGTAGGCCCAGTATCCCCGGTCGGCCCAGTATCACCAATAGGTCCGGTGTCGCCAGAAGGTCCAGTGTTACCAGAAGGTCCAGTAGACCCGGTGTCACCAGTAGGTCCGATATTACCCGTAGGCCCAGTAGGCCCGGTGTCACCGGTAGGTCCGGTATTACCCGTAGGCCCGGTATTGCCAGTAGGTCCAGTAGGTCCGGTATCGCCGGTAGCCCCCGTAGGTCCAGTATCGCCAGTAGTACCAGTATCTCCAGTAGGCCCAGTGTCGCCAATAGGTCCAGTGTCGCCAGTCGGTCCGGTGATGCCGGTAGGTCCGGTATAGCCGGTCGGTCCGGTTGCTCCGGAAGGCCCAGTAGCCCCCGAAGGTCCAGTAGCTCCGGAAGGCCCAGTAGCTCCGGAAGGCCCAGTAGCTCCGGAAGGCCCGGTAGCTCCCGAAGGCCCAGTAGCTCCCGAAGGTCCAGTAGCTCCGGAAGGCCCAGTAGCTCCGGAAGGCCCAGTAGCTCCTGAAGGCCCAGTAGCTCCCGAAGGCCCAGTAGCTCCAGTAGGTCCAGTATTACCCGTAGGCCCAATAGGTCCCGTTGGCCCGGTAACTCCTTGCAAATCATCCTGTACAACCATTAAGCTCCCGACCACAGGAACAAACGTGGAAAAGTTTACAGGAAATGTGCTTACATTTACAAGAGACAAAGTAACCGGAGCAGATATAACATCTATAATACCCATTCCATATACTTGAGTTGTTTTTATAGGTGAATTACTTATTATATTATCGCCTTGGGATGACGTTAGCGAAAATGCCAAACCATTTGTAGAATTCGAAGTTTGAACTGCCAGCCACCAATCTATGATATAACGACCATTTTCTAGAAACGTTATAGTGCCTGTTGCTGAATTGTAACTTATATTTCCAGAAGAATAGAGAGTTGTATTAAATAATACTCTATTTCCAACAGTCACACTAGTCGTTGATGTTAATACGAGTTGCATTGCAATATTGCTCATTATAGAACTCCTTTCGTATGAAAGATGAAGCTGTAAAACGTATGCTATTTGTTGATATTCTAAATGGAGAGTTATCAGCAATAGTATTTTTAGCATACATATAATCCATTTTATTGTTAAAAGCGTCATTAAATAGTTTGCTTTAGGAATGTCATCAGACATTGCCAAAAAATATTTAAATTGAGAAGTTAACTCAGAATAATCGTAATTATGTAATAAACGAAAAAGTAAAATCATTTACTACATTAAATTAAAATGGATTATGTATATTAACAATTTGAAAAATAATAAGAGTAGCTGCAAAGCAATAGACTTAAAAGATCTTTCTATTAAGATATGTGAACAAGGAACAACGTTTGCATAGGTCCGGTTTCCTATGGTATTAAAACAAATAAATACGATTGAAACTCGAATAATTCATAGTAACACCAAATTTCCTTTTCATTGGATTCAAATTAGTAAGAATGAAAAAGAATTACATAAATTTCAATGTCGAGGCTTGTCTAATCATTGATAGATTCTATGGGAATCTAAAAAAATCATAGGTTCATTAATAATCATCATTTCTAAATCATTTATAGTAGATTAGCAGGAACTGTTCTTGACAAAGAAATAGATTCTGCCCATAATGGTTATATACTGATGTATTTATGAGAAACCTTAATTCAGAACATAAACTAAATAAAGTTTAGCTGAATTTCAAATCAAAGTTGATTTATAAATGAAGATGAAACCTGACAGAAGATATATCTCAAGCATTCATTTTAGCTGTCTTAATCTCAAATGAATGAACATATCCCATAGAATAAAAGTAAAATAGGAGAATGCAAATGGACTTATTTGATTATATGAGAGCGAATACCATGGAAAAGGAATCCCCTCTTGCGTCCAGAATTCGACCCACGACCCTTGAAGAGGTAGTTGGGCAGCAGCATATCATTGGTGAGGACAAGCTGCTTTACCGGGCTATTAAGGCGGATAAGATTGGATCCGTTATCTTTTATGGCCCCCCAGGCACCGGAAAGACGACCCTTGCAAGAGTCATCGCCAATACCACCAGCGCAGATTTTAAGCAGTTAAATGCAACGGTAGCCGGTAAAAAGGACATGGAAGAGATCGTTAAGGAAGCTAAGGATTCTCTTGGAATGTATGGCAAAAAGACCATTCTGTTTGTAGATGAGATTCATCGTTTTAATAAGGGGCAGCAGGATTATCTTCTCCCCTTTGTAGAGGATGGAACTCTGATACTAATTGGTGCCACAACGGAGAATCCGTATTTTGAGGTGAATGGGGCTTTGCTTTCCAGATCCAGAGTATTTGAACTGAAATCCCTGGGAAATGACGACATTAAAGAACTAATCCGCCGTGCCGTATATGACAGGGAAAAAGGAATGGGGTCTTACGATGCGGTAATTGAAGAAGACGCGTTGGAATTTCTTGCAGATGTGGCAAATGGCGACGCAAGAGCAGCCCTTAATGCAATTGAGCTGGGGGTCATGACGACTGGGCGGAACGAGCAGGACGGAAAAATTCATATTGATATGGAAGTGGCCCAGGAATGCATTCAAAAACGGGCTGTCCGCTACGATAAAAATGGAGATAATCATTATGATACCATTTCTGCATTTATTAAAAGTATGAGAGGATCTGATCCGGACGCAGCAGTATATTATCTGGCAAGAATGTTATATGCAGGAGAGGATTTAACATTTATCGCCAGAAGGATCATGATTTGTGCTTCAGAGGATGTTGGAAATGCTGATCCTCAGGCCCTTGTGGTAGCAGTATCGGCAGCTCAGGCTGCGGAGAGAGTGGGGCTGCCTGAGGCTCAGATTATACTATCCCAGGCAGTTACTTACGTAGCATCAGCTCCTAAAAGCAACGCGGCCTGCAACGCGATATTTGAGGCACAGCAGGCAGTAAGGGATCATAAAACCATGCCAATACCAGTGCATTTGCAGGATTCCCACTATAAGGGATCTGCCAAGCTGGGCCATGGACAGGGGTATCTTTATGCCCACGATTACCCTAATAACTACGTAAAGCAGCAATATCTGCCTGATGGGATGGAGGGAAATCAATTCTACCGCCCTACGGAAAATGGTTATGAAAAGAAAATAAAAGACCACTTAAGCTTTCTGAAAAAATAACTTTTCTTTTTTTCTGTTAAGGTATATAATAGGCGTATCGTACGACCTGATTCAGTTTGATTTGGGCCGGAATTACACTTCCGGCCATCTGTTTGCGATATTCTATCGTGAATCATTCCCAAGATTACGAAAAATGTGTTATAAGGAATCATGAAGGAGAATAATATGCGTGAAAAATTACAGACACTCCCCCTAGCGGAATTGAAGGAGCTAGCCAAAGCCAAAGGGATTAAAGGCTGCAGTTCCATGCGAAAAGCTGAAATTATAGATTTACTTTGTGAAAAGGAAGAAGAAAATTCTCCGGTTCGTGTTTCAGACGGGAATGCTTCACAGGAAAATAAAGAAGAAAATAAGGATATAATGAAATCAACCATAGCATCATCTACGTCAAATATATCATCTTCACCCGTACCAGCACCTGCACCTACAACTGTACCTACATCTGCACCTGCACCTGCACCTGCAACTACAACTGTACCTACATCTGCAACTGCACCTACAACTTCATCTACAACGGCACCGGTAAATGCGCCTGCATCAGCGTCAACGGGTCAAGGCCAGGGTATGGTGGATCAGCAAGGATATTCCTCTGGAAACAGCCAGAGAAAGACAATTGTTCGATCTTATCGGCCAGAGACACAGCAGAGACCTGCTCCATACCGTTCTGCACCAGCTAACTCATCCTCTGCAAATTCTGCACCTGCCTATACTTCAGAAACTCCGGTTCGCAATGAGCCACGTTTAGACTATAATGCAGAAGAAGTAAAGCCTGATTTTCAGCCCAGCCCTGAACTGCAGGAATTAGACAGCGGAATCGATGCACATGGTATTTTAGAAGTTATGCCGGACGGATTTGGATTTATCCGCTGTGAGAATTATCTGCCTGGGGAAAATGATGTTTATGTTGCACCTTCCCAGATCCGCCGTTTTAATATGAAAACGGGAGATATCATTCATGGAAGCAGAAGAGTGAAATCAGCGACTGAGAAGTTTGCTGCTTTGCTGTATGTAAAGAAAATCAATGGTTTTCCAGCCAGTGTGGCAGAACGCCGTCCAAATTTTGAAAATATGACTCCCATTTTTCCGGATAAAAGACTTCATATGGAAACACAGGGAGGAAAGAATACCACAGCCATGCGTGTTTTAGATCTTCTGGCCCCCATTGGAAAGGGACAGAGAGGAATGATCGTATCTCCTCCAAAAGCCGGTAAAACCACATTGCTGAAGCAAGTGGCAAAGGCCATTACCCTTAACCATCCTGAGATTCATCTTATGATTCTTCTCATTGATGAGCGCCCGGAAGAGGTCACAGATATTAAGGAATCCATTGTGGGAGATAACGTTGAAGTTCTATATTCCACTTTTGATGAGCTTCCAGAGAGACATAAGAGAGTATCCGAAATGGTAGTGGAACGGGCGAAGCGTTTGGTAGAGCATGGGCGTGATGTAGTCATTTTACTTGACAGCATTACCCGTCTAGCCAGGGCCTACAACTTAACTGTGGCGCCAAGCGGACGTACCTTATCCGGTGGTCTTGATCCAGCCGCTCTTCATATGCCCAAGCGCTTCTTTGGTGCGGCCAGAAATATGAGAGAAGGCGGAAGCCTTACCGTTTTAGCTACCGCCCTGGTGGATACAGGAAGCCGTATGGATGATGTCATATATGAAGAATTTAAAGGAACCGGAAACATGGAACTGGTTCTTGACAGAAAGCTGTCTGAAAAGAGAATATTCCCTGCCATTGATATCTTAAAGTCTGGTACCAGAAGAGACGACTTGCTGCTAAGCAGAGATGAGGCAGAGGCAGTGGACAATATCCGCAAGGCTACCAATACGTTAAAGCCAGAGGATGCAGTAGAAAAAATTCTCGATTTGTTCTCCAAGACAAAAAACAACTGGGAATTTGTCGAGGCTTCCAAGAAAATGCGGTTTTTCTAGGAATTACGGGTTTTTATAGAAATAAATGCTTGCATTAGAAAATTTTCTATGTTATACTATACAAGCTGTTTATTAGACAAAGTCGGTTTAAGTACCGCGATTTAATAGAAATCAGATTATGCGAGGTGAAAATCATGAAAGAGGCAATCCATCCAAATTACTATCAGGCAAAAGTTGTTTGCAACTGTGGTAATGAATTCGTAACTGGTTCTACAAAGGAAGATATCCACGTAGAAGTTTGTTCTAAATGCCATTCATTCTACACCGGACAGCAGAAAGCTGCTTCCGCACGTGGACGTATTGATAAATTCAATCGTAAATATGGCGTTAATGCTGAATAAGTTTGGAGCAAAAAAAGGTTGAGTTTAGTGGAAACACTTTAGCTCAACCTTTTTTAAAATTTTAAAAAGGCAAAAGCTTCCATTTTAAATAGAGAGGTGGTTGGCGTATGAAGTATTCAGGAATCGGCGGTCAGGCCGTAATTGAAGGCGTTATGATGAAAAACGGGGATGAGTATGCCACAGCAGTCCGTAAGCCGGACGGTGCCATTGAAGTAAAAAAAGATTCTTATGTCAGTATGGGGGAAAAGGTGAAATTTTTCTCGCTTCCATTTATCCGGGGGGTCTTCAGCTTTGCAGATTCCATGATTCTTGGAATGAGAGCTCTGACATTTTCTGCCAGCTTTTTTGAAGATGATGAAGAAAATATGGAACCATCTAAATTTGAAAAATTTCTTGAAAAGATATTTGGAGAAAAGATGGAAAAGGCTCTTATGAGTATGGTCATGGTCTTTTCCGTGGTGATGGCCATTTGTATTTTTATGGTGCTCCCTATGTTTCTGGCCAGTATTTTTCAGCGTTTTATAAGTTCTCATACGGTGATGGCTATTTTAGAGGGCGTGATCCGAATTGGAATTTTTATTGCTTATATTAAGTTGGTCTCCCGTATGGAGGATATTAAAAGAACCTTTATGTATCATGGAGCGGAACATAAATGTATCAACTGTCTGGAACATGGCTTAGAGCTGACTGTAGAAAATGTTAGAAACAGTTCTAAAGAACATAAGCGGTGCGGTACCAGCTTTCTTTTGATCGTTATGATTATCAGTATTTTATTTTTTATGGTAGTACAGGTGGATACAGTCCCCCTTAGAGTTCTTAGCAGAGTCGTATTAATCCCTGTGATTGCAGGCGTTTCTTATGAATTATTACGCCTTGCAGGACACAGCGATTCTGCTCTGGTAAACCTTTTAAGCCGTCCTGGAATGTGGATGCAGGAGCTTACCACAAAGGAACCTGATGATTCCATGATTGAGGTTGGAATCTCTTCGGTTGAAGCTGTTCTTGACTGGCGTGCATTTTTAGCTAAGAATTTTCCGGAGAAATACTCATGAGCCTGACATTGGATTTATTACTGACAGAGGGTGTAAAGGTGCTGACAGAGGCAGGAATAGAGGAAGCCACTTTAGATGCCAGGTATCTGCTTTTTGAGGTGTTTCATACGGATATGACCCATTTTCTACTGGATAGAGGAAGAGTAATATCTGAGGATGACCAGGTCTTAGATCAGGTGAAACAATACCGTCTCATGATTGAAAAAAGATCTCAAAGGATTCCCTTACAGCATATTACGGGAAGCCGGGAATTTATGGGATTGGAATTTTATGTGAACGAACACGTTTTGATTCCAAGACAGGATACAGAGACCCTGGTAGAACTGATTTTAAAGGATTATAAGGGCAGAAAGCCTGTAATTCTTGATATGTGTACCGGAAGTGGCTGCATTGCAATCAGTCTTTCAAAAATCGGTGGATTTGATGATGTGGCTGCTGTCGATTTATCCAAAGAAGCTTTAAAAGTAGCAAAAAGAAATGCTGACGTCCTTTTAGGACCAGGCAGAATTACCCTGATAGAAAGCGATCTGTTTCAGGCGATTGAACCTAAGAGCAGGTTTGATATCATCGTTTCTAACCCTCCTTATATTCCAACAGAGATTATAAAGGAGCTTCAGCCGGAGGTACGGAATTTTGAACCTATGCTTGCCCTTGATGGCAGGGAAGACGGACTGTTTTTTTACAGACAGCTTGTTTCAGAGGGACGCAGATTCTTAAATCCCGGGGGATCGATATATTTTGAGATCGGATATGATCAGGCAGAGTCAGTCAGTGCATTGCTTGAAGATGCAGGCTTTGCTGAAATACGGGTAGTAAAAGATGCGGCAGGATTAGACCGTGTGGTTTGTGCCGTTATGAAATAAGTTTGGGCGAGGCCCGTTTTGTAAGATTCAGGAGGTTACCTATGTTTGACAGGTTAGATGATATTTTGGTTCATTATGAAGAATTAATGCAGGAGCTTAACAATCCTTCCGTTGCTGAAGATCAGAATCGTTTTCGTAAGCTGATGAAGGAGCAGGCAGATTTAGCAGATCTTGTTGAGACCTATACCCAGTATAAGAAGGCAAAACAGGCCGTGGAAGACAGCCTTTTGCTTCTCGAGGAAGAAAGCGACGAAGATATGCGTGAAATGGCAAAAGAGGAATTATCCGATGCCAAGAAGCGTATAGAAGAATTAGAGCAGGAGCTTAAGATTTTACTATTACCCAAGGATCCAAATGATGATAAAAATATCCTTTTGGAAATCCGTGCAGGTGCAGGCGGCGATGAGGCTGCTTTATTCGCTTCTCAGTTATACCGTATGTATGTTAACTATGCGGAAAGTCAGCGCTGGAAGGTGGAGCTGATCAGTGTCAATGAAAATGGAATTGGTGGTTTCAAGGAAGTAGTTGCAATGATCACAGGAAAAGGCGCATATTCCAAGATGAAATATGAAAGCGGTGTGCATCGTGTTCAGAGAGTTCCTGAGACAGAGAGCGGCGGAAGAATTCATACTTCTACAGCCACGGTTGCAGTTATGCCTGAGGCCGAGGAATTCGATGTTGTGATTGAGGATAAGGACGTGAGAATCGATGTAATGCGTGCTTCCGGAAACGGTGGGCAGTGTGTCAATACGACTGACTCCGCAGTACGACTGACTCATAATCCTACTGGAATCGTTATCTACAGCCAGACGGAAAAATCACAGCTTCAGAACAAAGAAAAGGCATTTCGCCTGCTGCGTTCCAAGCTTTATGATCTGGAGCTGGAAAAACGCCAAAACTCTGAGGCAGAGGAAAGAAGAAGCCAGATCGGAACGGGAGATCGTTCTGAGAAGATTCGTACCTACAATTTCCCTCAGGGCCGTGTAACGGATCACAGGATCAAGCTGACACTTTATAAGATTGACAATATTATGAACGGGGATATTTACGAATTACTGGATTCCCTGATTGCAGCAGACCAGGCAGAAAAGCTTGCAAGACTGAACCAAAATTGATAAAACAATCAGAAATAGCTTGTAATTCCTGAAATAATAAAAATCAGAGAAAATGACGTTTATGGCAGGCATCCTTCTATAATCTTGTCAGTGACACTGGAAATTAAGAAGTGTTTGAAAAACTATTTCATTTACTTGTAATAAATCAATTATTTGTTATAATATACTTAACATAGGCAATCGCCACAGGGTGGTTGACCGATCGAAATTTTAGAAAACCTTCCCTACCGGCCAAAGTACAGGGGAGGTTTTTTACTTATTGACATGTCATAAAAATGAATGTCAGTAGTGCTAAGATGAACATGCCAAAAGACATCATGTCTTTAAAGTCAAAATTCTTCATAAGCAACCCCTCCATTCTATGTAGAATAGAGGCCAACCACCCTATACACGATTGCCTGCAGATATTATCTGCTGATATAATTATATGCAGACAAAGTTAATAATACAATTAATTTGTAAATTGTAACAAAATAATAAGATTTTAAAGTGATTTGTTAGAAGAATCTTAATGTTATGGGGGTGATAGGGGGCTGATTTCTTGCGTATGGGTTTGGGAGAGAATCTGGTAGAGGGTTTTAGGGGAGATGAGTGGTTGGGTGAATAGATAGTTGTAGGGGGGACAAGTTCAGTTTTTTGGGGGATTTTGGGAGAGGAGTGAATGAAATGAGTAGAGATAGGGCTGGGAGGAGAATATGGATGTAAAGCTTGGTAATTGATGGAGGAAGGTTGAGTGCTGCAAACTTATTTTGATTCTATCTGTTAACGGTAGTTAATGTTGATATAATATTTTCTCTATCGGAGTGTAAATATTTTTGTTATATAAATGAAAAAAGATAATTGATTATTTTTGTAAAATGGATTATACTTATCACAAGTTTTAATTTCTACCATCATATGATTATTCTGTAAAAGTGTTATTTCGCTGTTTATCTGTTTCTTTCGAATTATATTCCTTATTCTGTTTTGTTTTTTAGTTGTAATTCTAGATTGTAATTCTAAGAGATTTATAATTATAGTATACTATAGTTATGAACGTACATGAGCATCTGACGATTTTTGTGTCTAAAGTTGTTGCTGTTGTTGTTAACTTTATATTTTTAGTAATATTCTTATCTGTTTATAGATGCTGACAGATGTTGTTTTTTGAATGAGTCAAAATTTCATAGACAATTTATTGTTATAGGCTTGTGGATTTTTTACATTACATAATAATAATTTGTGGGCTGTGGGCTGTGGGCTGTGGGCTGTGGGCTGTGGGCTGTGGGCTGTGGCTAAATGTTGTATTAATTATTCTATATTTCTTTTTTATATCATTTTATATCTCTTTCATTTTTATTATCAAATTCCATTCCATAAGTAATTTTTTTTTGTCTTTCATTAGTTGTTTTATAACAGATGTTATTAGTTCAATATATTGGTATTTTATTTCTATCATTTTATCTCTGTTATATCTTTTGCTATTCTTATTTATTTCTGAATCACTCAAAAAAATTCTCAACACATTTAAATAAAGCGGGAGGTGTTTTATTGTTTTGCTAAAAAAGCTTTTATTTTTACTTGCTGTGATTGTATGTGTTTTTCAAGGGGAGTCGTATGAAAAACACATATGGGCAGCAGAGTATCCTGAAATAAAGGTGGATACTCAAAAATCAGAGGTAATCATCAGATCTCAAATCGCCATTGATGAAAATGACAACTATATACCAGATGAGAGTTATACAGACCAAGATGGAAAAGAATTTTGGTTAAAGGAGTGGCATATAGAACCTCTTTATTTACCAGAAAGGAAGGAGTGGGCGGTACAAACGGTAGATTATAAAGAGGTGGAGTGGGCGGCGCAAATTCCTGAGCAGACTCCTATAACTATTAAAGATAAAGTTACTGGACAAACTGTGAAGCGAGATATCCCCATTTACCAAATGGAACCTGGTAATGAGCAGTGGGTTCCTGGATTTTCTTTTACTGCAGTATTTCACTCCTATGACGCGGATTACTATCAGCTGGGTGGTAAAAAAATTCCATTTGACAATCAAAAACCTCAAATAAAGGATTGCTACACGGAACTACTTAATGAAATACAGGTTGATCCTGAAAAATACAGGATTACGGATGCCGCATGGGAAGGAGATCCTTACATAGGTGATGGAGGTGTTATTTGTAGAAATGCTTTGGTGACAGGAGAAAAAAAAGTATCTGATTATCATGTGACTTATGGTGGAGAAGCAATATTACCTTCTTTTCAAGGAAATCAATGTGTAGCTGTTTATCGAGGGTTTAATTCTGTGACAGATGGTTGGGATCAGGCAGGAGAGCACCTTGTAAACTCAGGAGATTTCACTGGAAATGACAAGAAAGGAAGTTGGGTTATTTTTCGTAGAAGTGTTGTTGTAACATTTTCCATTTTATTAATAATTGGTTTGATTGTATTGGCGATATCCTTGAAACGAAGATTAAAACATATCAAAAAAAGAAAGGAGATAGATCATGAGGAGCTTTACTGACAAGAAGAACAAGGGCAGATTAATTATTCTGACCATGTGCCTGACCTGCTTGCTTTTGCAAATGAACGTAAAGGCCAGTGAGCCTTTAACAGAAGGGAGTTGGAAGTGCATAGATGAAAATTGGTTTTATTTCAATAAAAATGGAGAGGCGCTAACTGGTTGGCAACAAATTAACGGTAGATGGTATTTTTTAGCTTTCGGATTAAATGGTTTATCAGGGAAAATGCTGACCGGTTGGCAATGGATTGATGGCCGATGTTACTACCTTTCAGTAAAAACAGAAGAGAAATATCCCGAAGGAGCCATGTTTCTAAATGATTTAACTCCAGATGGATATCAAGTAGGTGAAACCGGAGCCTGGCTTGAGGGAACACAAATAATGGAGGTTCCCGGAAAAGGCATACAAACCGAAAGAAAGAATTCTGCTGCTGTATCAAAGTTCATCACAGGAGGAGGTGGAGGAGGCAATAGAAAAATCAGGGATTTCAATAGTTCAATTGATCAAGAACCTAAGTCAAATCCGGTAACGCCTTCTGAGCAGCCGTCTGAAACCAAACCCGATAAGAGTGAAAGTGAAATTCCGAAAAATCCAGAGGGTCAATGCATTTATACCATCAAATATATGGACATAGATGACAAATCTACACTACAGGTAGTAACGGGATATGGGAAGGAGGGAGAAACCATTCAGATAACACCAATAGAGATTGATGGTTACAGGATTTGTAAAGGGCAAAAAGATGGTCTTATTCTTACTGGCAACCACACAAATGTATCTGTTTATTACCAAAAAGAAGCTCTTTCTTCTCCGTCGGAAGCAAAAAAGATTAGCTGGAATTTATATTTTATTGAAGGGGGAAGACCAGACAAAGAAATTTTAAAAGGACAGAAAGGAGAGACTGAGGAAGGGAAAGAGCTTGTCATAGATTTTCCTGAAACATTTATAGGGACGGACAGATATTATTACCATTCCCTAGTATCAAGTCCCTGGAGTGTTGAGGTAAACGGCAATGGGATACAAAAGTACTATATTGAATTTAGAAAAGGAGAACAGATCCCAGAGGAAGCCGATCCAGATGATGAATCAAAGGAACGGTTACTAGACTGGCTAGAAACCGCAAGGATGGCAGATTATCTTATAACTGGTGAGTATCCAACGGAAATACAGCTCATTTCAACGAGTCAGACCGAAGGAAATGAGCGGCTCCTCAACCTGGTCTCCATGGCTGAAGGGACAGAACGGAAAGAAATTTATCTGATTGCTAAGGGGTATTATCCAAGCGCTGGAATTATCAGTCAAAGGTTACCAATGATAAAGAATATTTCGGAGCTTCCAGTGGAGCAATTAACTATTTCAGGGACTACATACACTGTTTTGCGGGTTGGATTTGAAAAAGCATATGATGAAAACATTTGCAGCCATGAGTATGAAATGATTGATAAAGTAGCTGCTACATGTATAGAGAACGGTCATCAAACCGTTGGATGCAAAAAGTGTGGAAAGGAGGAAACAGTTATATTACCGGCTACCGGTCATATAGATGAGGACCATGATGGTACCTGTGATATTTGTCAAGAGCCGTCAGATGAAGCTCCGGAAGCAGTACATTACAGTATTGGAGATGTACAGGTAAGAGCTATCGGAGACAAACTATACTTGTTCCGCTGCATTGACGATGATTATGAGGATGCCTTGGGAAAAAGCCAAAAGCTTGCTTTATTTATCTGTGACAGTGTAATAAGGTCTGATGTCCAAGGGTCTTCTAAAAAATTGAACTTTGGGGATAACAATAATTATAAATATTCCAAAGTCAGGGGGTGGCTCCTTGAAAATGCCAAAGCTGATTTTGTTCATGATACTTACATAGGTATAACAAACTCTTATATGGGATCAACGAGTACGGGAGCATATGAGCAGTTTTCAGAGAACAGCTTACAGGGAAAGGCAAGGTTATTTCAGCAGTTAGAGGACCGGGTGTTTATCCTGTCTGTGGATGAGGCAATTAAGTATAAGGATTACTTATGGAAGTTTAACGGGAGTGTAAATAACAATCCAGAATCTCAAGTTTCAGCTTACTCTAAAGGATATTATCTTCGTACACCGCAGGATAGTGGAAATTTAGATATTCAGTACGGGGATGCCATTTATACGGTTAGTTTGGTAGGTGGTAATATTCGGCCTGTGGAGGTTTCTGAAACAAACATAGGAGTCCGACCTGTAATGGCAATTCCACAAGGATAAGGAGATTAAGATGCTACTAATTATGTCTTTGCTTCTTTTAATTATCGTTATCTTCTCTGCAATATTCTTAGGAAATATCCTTAAAATAAGCCCAGAACAAAGGGCAATTAATGATAAGGAACAAATGCAGTGGATAAGAGAATTTAAACAAAGGATACAGGAGAATAAAACATGAAAGGGAATGGAAAAAGAATATTAAGTCTTTTCCTTGCTGCTGTCATTGCAGTAACCACAGTAGGATATGCCCCTCCATTTACTTCCTTAGCATCTTGGAAGACAAATATGGAGAAAGCATTGGAATTGCTTGCGTCTCCATCGGAATCTACAAAGCAAGGCTCAACTGCTACGCCTTCAGAAGCGGAAAGCCTAGGGAGAGAGGCCACACCATCGGAAGCAGAAATTCCAGATGGAAAAGCAACACCTTCTGAGGTAGTAAAAAAGTTTGTGAGAGTGGAGCCGGAAGAAATTCCGGAATATTACTCCCAGGCATCGGATTTAGGAAAGAAATTTTGGAAATTTGAGGACCGGTATGGGATGATGCAGTACCGGGATTACGGATATTTACAAGGAGATGTAGAATTTCCTCTATGGTATGTGACGGATCTGACCGGGACGGTTGATGATGCTTCTGATTCGGTGAATCTGGATGAGGAGTATTACGATTTGGCTCCTTTTGTATATAGGAGCGTAGTGCCAGATGAAACTGCATGGACAAGCTTATCTTGGAGGCTATTTTCTAATAATAATGAAATTAATGATTACATTAGAAAAAAGATAAGTGGTTTTAAAAATTGGGATACATCAGGGTATTATATTTGGCATTTAGAAAGTGATGATAATGGAAATCTAGGATATCACTTTTATGGAATCATAATAAATGAGGAAGAACGAGAAGGTCAGCCAGGCTGGTACTATTCCGATGAAGATGGAGTGATAAATGTAAATAATATGTTAAGAGCCAGTTTGATGGCCACTACTTATTATGATTATGAGTGGTATTTAGACGCTCCTGGACAGTTTAGGTCAAGTATTCCGTCTAATCAATACCTTATAAAAGATCACCCATCTATGGGAGGTAGCACAATGTATCCTCAAAAGCCGTATCAATCGGCTATAGATAGAGGTATGAACTTTACTTCAAAATTTGTAGCTTGGGCAAGCTATAGAAGTAATGACAATAGTTTTTCAGTTCCGAGATATAACGCATCTAACGTAGTAATAGGGTATGACTTACTAAATGGAGACCCTGCAAATATAGATAGTTATTACAGTAGTGTCACTTTACTATCTCAAGGATTTATATTTAAATCTGATGAGTGGTATCCTACGTCAATATATGGTGTGTGGTGTCCAGATAATGCAGACATGTATATTTTTGCTAGGGAGCAGGAGGATCGTGTAAATAAAAAGGTAGAGTATTTCAATGTAGGTAACTATACCTATGATATTCAAGATATTAAAGTAAGAAGAAATAGTTCATTTAATATAGATTCAGTAAGTAAACCATCAAAATCAGGATATATTTTTGAAGGTTGGAGACTAGGTAGTGGATATGGTGATTATATAGCTAGTGGTACAGAGATTAATTGCGGTACTAGTGGTAAGGTTACTTGGGTATTTCCTTCATTTAAGCCACTTGAAAATACAGTAATTTTTCAAGATATAGACGGTAATATACTAAGTGAGCAAATAGTATTATCCGGTAATTCAGCCACAGCTCCAACACCTCCTGTAATACCTGGTAAAATATTTACCGGTTGGGGTGGAGATTATTCCAATATATCAAAAGATTCCACATTTAAGGCTCAGTATAAAGACACAGTGACATTAACTTTAATGGGTAATGGTGGTTTAATAGATGGCAGTGAAACATATACGAAAGAGTTAATTTATGGAACACGTACATATGACTTACTTAAGAATTTAGAATCAAAAACAACTAGAAGTTTATACAACTTTAAGGGGTGGTATACAAATCCAGAAGGAAGTGGATCAAGCTACTACCCTAGCGGACTAGGTAGCGACTTAACTCTATATGCAGTATGGGAACGTAATTCAAATTATATTATTTATTATAGAAATTTAGATGGCTCGGACACCAATTATCAGAGAGTAGGTAAAATAAATGAGGGTGATGCTATAGGAAACCCGCCCAACTTCTCTAGTAGTAATGGTAAAAGAATTGTTAAATGGCATTTAGAAAAGTTTGGATATGCTTTTGAATATGGTTCCGGTGTACAGCCAGACTATAAAATGCCAGGAGAGTCTTTAAACTTATATGGAAAATGGGATAACTGGACCGTAAATTATACCATAAACTATGGTATTGGAGATAGCAGACCACCTAGAACAATGACCCTAAATTCAAGCAATAGTGATAAAGTGTTATGCGAAAGATATCTACCATCAACTGCAAGTATGGAAGTTCCGGGATATATAAGTACTGGATATGGTAACGGGTGGTGTGATGATAATGGTGTAATACTACCAACTGATCTTAAATATGCCACTACTACAAATAGAAATGTATATTTTGCAAGAACTCCAAAAACCTTAAAATTTATTGCCTGGTTTCCAAGCAATACCACTTCTAGTTGGGAGAGTAATACATCGGGTTTTGTGTATGGTAAATATGATGAGGTAATAAGTTCAGATAATTATGATAATTTAATTAACCTAAAGAATGAAAAAATATACGATGACGGCAGAGTATTTAAGGGGTTCTATTACGATAAAGAGTTTACAAATCCTATAGATTTTAGCCTTGGGTTAAAACCAGAAGACCCAGTACAAAGTGCTAAAACTATAGATGTAAATGTGTATGCTAAATATGTAAGAGATTTCACAGTAACATTTAAGGATTGGGATGGGAATATTCTATCCAATCAAACGGTTCTATATGGTGAGAGTGCAGTGCTGCCAGAACCACCAGTACGCACTGGATACCGTTTTATTGGTTGGGATAATTCAACCACAAATATCCAGGAAGATACGGTCCTAACAGCTCAATATGAGATTAATTCTCATCGCCTTACCTTAGATGGGAACGGAGGAAGTCTGTCCGGAAAAACAAACATAACAATGGATGTTACGGCTGGAGAGTCCTTAGATCAGGATCTTACAGATGGAAAAAACAATGCAATTCGTAAGTATTATACCTTTACAGGCTGGTATACAGCTCCCACCGAGGGCAGTAAATATCCGGAAAGCGGAAATGTAATGCCTGATACAGATCTGACTGTATATGCACAGTGGGAAAGAAGCTCCAGCGAGGTTACTTTTAAAGAGTGGAATGGAACTGTCATTGATAGGCAGGAGATTTTACTAGGGGCCGATGCAACGCCACCGGAAGCACCTGAGAGAGCTGGGTACACATTTATTGGCTGGGATAAGCCAACGGCCAACATTCAGGACCATAAGGAAGTCACCGCCCAGTATTCCATAAACGGGTATTTACTAACGTTAGATGGAAACGGTGGAACTCTGGAGGGAAGTCCAAAAAAAGAAGTGGTCATTTCCTTTGATCAATCCTTTGACCAGATACTAGAAGATGGAAAAGATCTTGTAGAAAGACCTGGATATCAGTTCGATGGCTGGTACACAAGTGCATCTGGAGGAAGTATCTATTCCTACAGAGGTAACCAGATGCCGTCCATTAATGTGACCGTGTATGCTCATTGGTTCCCCAATACTTACAAAGTGACTTTTGATCCGGATCATGTGAGGTGGACGGAAGGAGTGTTAAAGAAAGAGCATACGTTTGATACGGAACTGGGAACCCTTCCGGCTCCTGAAATCTACGGCTGGAAATTTAATGGCTGGTGGACCGGAAAGAATGGGACAGGAACAAAACTGACTAGCCATTCCATGGTGGAATCCAAAGATGTGGTCTATTACGGAAATTGGTACCCAATATCCTATGAGGTTCGGTTTATTTCAAAGGCTCAACAACCAGAAGAAGAATCAGTACAGACCTTTACGGTGAACCAGACCTATGACCAGGCATTTGGAACGCTTCCGGCTCCGGAAGAGAAAGGGTATACCTTTACAGGTTGGTATGATGGGGAAAACAAAAAAATCAATCCTCAGACCATCTTTCAGCCACAGTCTGGAGCAGAGGGATATACCTATCATGCAGGCTGGGAATCAAATTCTTATCAAATTCAATTTGTTTACTATGATGCAGATGGAAAGCAAGTTGTAATAGAAATAAATCAGGATTATCCCTCCCGTCTCGGAACCCTTCCGTCACCGGAGAAGCCAGGCTATACCTTTGGTGGTTGGTTTAAAGATAACGGGGAGCAAGTGACGGCCGGAAGTTGGGTGGAAGCTGGTGATACAGAGTATAAAGCCAAATGGAAGGCAAACCAGTATACGATTCATTTTGAGCGAAATCTACCAGAATCTGAGACCATGGAAGATCCGGAAGATAAGACCGTGACCTATGCTCTTCCTATTGGTGTGCTGCCTAATCTAAATGAGACAGGTTATGTGTTCCTTGGTTGGTTTACTGAACCAGAAGGAGGAACCCGGATCAAGGAGACTACACTGGCAGCACTGGGGGATCAGACCTATTATGGGCACTGGACCATCGGAATTATCGACAATGGAAACGGGACTTACAGAAAACCCGGAGCCGATGGAACGTGGAATACCACTGATGATGAACTCTGGTGGAAAGGGCTTGATGGAATTTCTCTGACTTCCGATGACAAGCGAATCCTTACCTTTGCAAATGGGACTGGTTCCTATGCAGACAATGGAAATGGAACTCATTACCGACCAGGTACAGGGGGAAGCTGGGCCAGTGGAATTGAACTTTGGTGGAATGGCCCCGATGGAATCCCTGGAACCTATGATGATGTCCGGATTTATAACGGAGGGAATGGAAGCAACGGAACACCCATTTATTACATTGACAGTGGAAATGGAATCTATATAAGACCAGGAGCCGGAGGAAACTGGGGAAGTGAAACACAGTACTGGTGGTATGGGCCAGATGGAACACCGGGAACTTCTGATGATAGACAGATTCATATACTGCCCGGAGGCGGTTATTACATTGACAACAGAGACGGAACCTACATAAGACCGGGAACTGGAGGAAGCTGGACAAGTGGAACGGAACACTGGTGGTACGGTCCGGACGGAAAGCCAGGAACCGATGATGATAAGCAGATCCATGTACTGCCCGGAGGCGGTTATTACATCGACAACGGAGATGGAACCTACATAAAACCAGGAACTGGAGGAAGCTGGACAAGTGGAACGGGACACTGGTGGTACGGTTCGGACGGAAAGCCAGGAACCGATGATGATAGGCAGATCCATGTACTGCCCGGCGGCGGTTATTACATTGACAACGGAAACGGAACCTACATAAGACCGGGAACCGGAGGAAGTTGGACAAGTGGAACGGAACACTGGTGGTATGGCCCGGACGGAAAACCGGGAACCGATAATGATAGGCAGATCCATGTACTGCCCGGTGGCGGTTATTACATCGACAACGGAGACGTAACGCATATCCGGCCAGGGAACGGAGGAAGTTGGGATCATGATACTGAAACCTGGCTAAATGGGCCAGATGGAGAACCAGGTACTTCAGATGATTATAAGAAAGTAGACAATGGAAATACTGACCCGGAACCAACCGATCCAGAGCCGACAAAACCGGAGCCAACTGACCCGGAACCAACGAAGCCAGAACCGACCGATCCGGAGCCAACTGACACGGAGCCAACTGACACGGAGCCAACGAAGCCAGAACCCACAAAGCCAGATCCAGTAAAGCCAGATCCAGTAAAGCCAAATGAATCAAAAGCTAAGGATAATGAGGCCGTGACTGTTCCAGAGATTCCTTCCATAGACAGTACTTCAAAGCCAAGCGTGAGGAATGATGGTGGTACCTTTAACGTAAACCCGGAGAATCCAAAGGATGTTACTTATATTAAGCCGGACGGGACTCCTGCAAGCAATGAGTGGATCGGAGATGGTACCAATTTATATCATGTGAATGAAGAAAGTAAGTTAAATTACAACTGGTACAAAGAAAAAGATAATGAGTGGTTCATGCTGAACAATGACCCTGAAGAGCAGTTTGGAGCAGCACTTAGGGGCTGGTATAACGAACCAATGGATAAAAAGTTATATTTCTTTGATCCAAACACCACAGAGATGCTTACTGGTTGGCGGCGTATTGACAATAAAATGTATTACTTTACAGAAAAGAACCAGCGTCAGACCTATATGGGAGATAACAAAATAGGGTGGCTATTTGATCTTGAGATACTTAATACACCTCTAAGTCTGTTGGATCGGCCGTATGGTTCCATGTATCGAAATGAATATACCCCAGATGGATTTTGGGTAGACGAAAATGGGGTTTGCAAAGATAAGAAATAGGAGGAAGAATGAACAAAAAGATGATGAAAGGGACGGCATACGCATTGTGTGCCGCCCTGGCAATGACATCACTGCCAAGTTGGGCAGTTTATGCCAATACAGACCTTCTTTCCGGAAATCCGGTGTATGCCCGGATGGGGACCCCTTCTCAGGCGGAGAAGATCGAAGATGAAGAAGAACCAGTAAATATAATCGAAGAAACAGAACCGGAAATTGATCAGCCGGAAGATGAAATAGAAACCGAGCCAGTGACGGAACCTGACATTGACTGGACTGAGCCGGCCACCCCTTCCCAGGCGAAGCCGGTATCCGTAAATCCATTGCTGCCGTCCTCCTTGATTGCTGTGAAAAAATTAGCGTTAGAGACTTCCAGCTCCCTGGGAGATATCTGGGATTCCTGGTCCGGAAAGACCAGTTTTGAATTCCTTAGCGGAAGCCAGGGAGAGGGAACGGAAGAGAAGCCTTATCTCATTAAGAACCGGGAGCAGCTTATGGGCCTTTCTGAACTTACAGCTATGGGGATGATGGTTCCGGAGGCAGAGGGAGCCAAGTATGCCGGAGATTATTCCGGATGCTACTTTGCCCTGGGAGCAAACATTGATCTTCAGGGAGTGAATTGGATTCCCATTGGCTTTTATCAGGATTCTTCAGAAATTGCCGGGGAAGTCTCCCACCCATTTAATGGTTTCTTTGATGGAAACGGAAACACCATTAAAAACTTAAAACTGGCTTCCTTTGCCAGTTATAACAACGTGGGTCTGTTCGGAGCTGTAAACGATGCCAATATCCATGACCTGACCATAATCCCGGACAGCAGTTCCATTAAGGGAAATGACCGGACTGGTGTGGTCGTGGGCTATGCAGAAAATAGTGAAATTGGAAACATAACCGTAAAAAATGCTGACATTAGCTCTACCGGTATTTCCGGAGGAATTGCAGGAGAAATCAGTGGTACGGTCATTGAAAATGCCATCTGTGAAAAAGTCATGATTGATGCTAAAGGAGGAAGTGAAGTTATTTATGCCGGTGGTATCGCAGGTATTGCTTCGGATTCTTTCATTGTAGACTGTGAGGTATCTACCGGCACAGGAACTACGGCGAGAATCCAGGGAACCGGATACATTGGTGGAATCGTAGGCTATCAGAATGCTAGTGATATATTTAACACCTATGTAAGCGGAACCATTGGGGGCTATCATTCCACCGCCATTGGGGGTATCACAGGAAAGTACACAGCCGGAAAATTAAAGGTGGCCCGTTTTGCTGGAACCATTGGAAACTCCCAGCTCGGTTCCATGGCAAGGGAAGGAACCTTTATCGGAACGAGACAAGGGGCTGCAACTAATTTCAACTACATAGAAGATGTGGCGTATCTGTTTGCTGATACGGAAAGCAAGATAAGCGCCAATGTATGCGGTTCAGAGATTGAAGATGATAATGATTATACCTACGCCGCTCATATTGGATACTGGCATACAGGAGATATCTATTATACTTTGGTGCAGGGCGGAGCCAAAAAGACCATTTCTGACCAGTACTTTTATGAAGAACTGGAAAAAGGCATCCTGACCGTTCTTGATGAGGAATTAGGAGATTATATCCTGGATCACTTTGCACCGGATTCCCTTGGACGGCCCGTAAGAGGATATCTATTAAATGTCAATCAGATTGATACCATAGCAAATGGTCAGAACTATTATGACATTGCTACCTTAGAAGTCCGTGGAAGCTCTCAGTATTCCAAGCCTATGGATAAAGAGAACCGGGGGGCCATTGCAGCCGGTACCGCTGTTACTGTAACAACGGCGCCAAGCAATACGGATACGGAAAAGTTTCAGATCGAAGGCTCTCCTTTTTACGTAAATAGTAAAGGAATCAAAAAGAGCAGCACCTATTCAGATAGCAGCCATGCCTATACCTTTACCATGCCGGAGGACAACATTACCCTATCGGCCCTCTATAAAAAGGTAGCGGTATCCGTAAAGGTTGATCCGGAAAGTTATACCTTTGCAGTGGTCCAGACAAGAACCGGGAACCGAAAGGCTCCGGTCATAACAACAGAGATCAAGAATAAGGAAGGAAAGCTGATTGCCCGCTACATTAACGGCGTGTTAGAAAAAGGGACTGAAGTACAGCTGGTGAATATCAAGGCTGTGATTGATGCCAACAATGACGTAGCAGATAACCGTGTGAAATGGAGCATTGATGACCCTCAGCTCATTACCCTGGAAAAGAATACGGATGAAGAAACAGACGGTTATACCGCAAAATCAGCCAGCCTTTCTGTCAATCTTTCCTCCTCTTTCTTTCAAACGATTATAGAGGACGCAGAAAAGAAACAGGCAGATGAAAATTACCAGTATAAGATCCCCAATACGATTTACGGAGCTGGGCATCAAAACGGAGGCGTTGCAGTTTTAACTGCACAGACCAGACCTTCTACTTCCTTTGAAGGAAAGCCTTGTACCGCCAACAGCCGGATCAATGTCACCTTCCAGATCATTGACAATACCTTAGTTGCAACAGAAGGAGCAGCCCTTGATAAACAGGCGCTTACCTACACTGTCAAAAGGACCCTGACCGGAGACCGAAAGGCTCCAAGTGAAACAATAACGGTAACAGCCCCTCAGTCCTTGACTGCAACATTCACCCCGGACTTCTTCTCAAAGGACGAAGTGGTATGGACCAGTTCCGATCCGGCAGTCGTACAAGTGACTCAGGAAAATGAAGCCTACCGGGAAGCATCGGTTTCTGCTTTCAAGGATGCTGCCTGGATTCGTAATATCATAGCGACCGACAATGGAATCAAAAGCAATGATCCCTATGCGAAGGTATCAGGAAGCGGAAGCCGGGAGGTAGTCATTACCGTAGATGGAAAAGATAAGTTGGGGAATAAAGTTTCTGCTGTCTGCCAGGTAAGCATCAACTTTGTGACAGATGACCAGACGAGAGTAGTCCCGGAAGGCGTTACGCTGGATCAGAATGAACTATCCTATCGCCTTGGCTATCAGATGGCCGGAGATGTCTATTCACAGATCAAAAATAAAAAGGGATTTATGGCAAAGAAGCTGTCTGCAACGGTCCTACCGGATCTAGATGAGTCAGTAGAACATAAACCCTATGGCCGTACTGTGATCTGGACTTCCTCTGATCCGGATGCATTATCCGTGGATGAACAGGGAAATGTTATGCCAGTTGATGGTGCAGCCTGGATCAAAGAAGCACTTCGCAAAGCTCCTTATATGGGAGAGAAAAATGTAGAGATTACAGCCACTACAAGGGATGGAAAGAAAGCAGCCACTTGTCTGGTGAAGTTATTGTTCCAGGCAGAATGCCTGGAAGCAGACAGAGACAGTGAAACTTTTGACCTTATCCTGACCAAAACAGGAAGAAGAAGCAGCTCGGCTTATACCTGGAGCGGACTAGAGGGAAAGAAATTTTCCGCTTCTATTTATCCAGAAAATAGAGAGAACAAGAACATCCTGTGGAGAGCCTCGGATACAGGAATCCTTTCTGTTGATGCAGATGGAAATGTAAAGGCAGTGGTGATAAATGAAAAGCAGGAAGTCATTGCTGGCTGGGTGAACCAGGTTATTGGTAAATCCCAGTATTCCGGAAGTACAAACGCTTTTATTTATGCAGAAAGTAGTGATGGAAAGCTTTCTGATCCAGTACAGGTTAGATTGAATCTAAAGGTCATTGATAATACCACTTCCGGAGGCAGCTCTGGAGGCGGTGGTGGAAGCCGATCCGTAGGAGTAACGGTCGCAGGAAATATCAAAGGACCGGCAGCTCCCTCCGGTGCGCTTACCGGCACATGGACTCAGGCAGGAAATGGAAAGTGGATCTTTGCTTCCGACCGGACTTATACCGATGAATGGGCCTACATTAGTAACCCGTTTGCAACGGGAGAGCAGGAAAAGGCCTCCTGGTTCCGATTTGATAAAGATGGATTTATGGTAACTGGCTGGCAGACAGATGCAGATGGAGTTATGTACTACTTAAAAATGACCACTGATGGAACCCAGGGCCAGATGCTTACTGGCTGGCAGAATATTGAAGGAGCTTGGTACTATTTTAATCCGGTTTCTAATGGGACAAGAGGAAAGTTAATGACAAACACTATAACACCAGACGGATATCACGTAGACCAAAAGGGACAATGGATACAGTAAGTTAAATACATACCTCCTCTGCTGAAATGTAGAGGAGGAGAGGAGGAAGAAATGAACAAGGTAATTTTAATGGGCAGATTGACCCGTGATCCAGAAGTAAGATACTCCCAAGGAGAGCGTTCCATGGCAATTGCTAGATATAGCTTAGCCGTTGACCGTAGATGGCGTAAAAGTCAGGAAGATGAACAGACGGCTGATTTTATTAACTGCGTGGCTTTTGACAAGGCTGGGGAGTTTGCAGAGAAGTATTTCCGCCAGGGAATGAGAGTCTTAATTTCAGGACACATTCAAACTGGAAGTTATACAAATAAAGACGGCATAAAGGTTAATACCACGGATGTTGTTATAGAAGAGCAGGAATTTGCGGATAGCAAACAAGCTTCAGATGATGGCAGTCAGGCTCACTCCAGACCAGAACCATCAAGTATGGGAGATGGCTTTATGAATATCCCGAATGGGGTGGATGATCAGGGACTTCCATTTAATTCATAAGTGGGAAGATGAAGTTAACGACTAAAGATAAAAACAAAGTTATTCCGGTATCAGTAATATCAGAAACTGGAGAAAAATATGGAATTGTGGTAGGGACAGACTATCATATGATATGTGTCTTACTGAATATAGGAGAGTATGTAGATGTTCCGGATCATATAGTAAAAAGAATATACCCAAAAGCAAAAGAGATAAGATAAAAAGATTAAAAAAGTAAACTAGTACATTGAAAACCATATATATTTTAGCCGATAGAAAAAGCCTCTAAGTAGAATTAATAAATATAATAATCTTTGCCCGTGTAGACAAATATTATTATATGTATTGTATTTTTTTGTCAGGAGGGTAAGTTACATAAAGAGTTACTCATCAAGAGAGGTTATTTCGATACTTTAAGCTGATGGTTGGTATGAAGTTGGAGTGACGAGAAGTCATCACCGATATAAACATCCAACTAAAAAGGGGCGTAAAACGGTAAAACATCCTGACAAAGACATACCGCTTCCAACGTTTAAAAGTATTGAAAGACAGTCTGGGCTAAAGTTTAAATAGCCCTGGTTATCTCCTGACAAAATTAGTAGAAGGAGGCTTTTACCATGAAAAAGACAGATCGTTATTTTTACCCTGCAATTTTTACGTATGAACCAGAAAAGGAAATTGCAGTGGTATTTCCTGATTTGGATTGTGCTACCAGTGGAAACGATGATGATGATGCTTTTCTCTCTGCTAGAGAATTGCTTGGCTGTGCTCTTTGCGGATTAGAAGAGGATGAGGAGGAGATACCTCAGCCTACACCGCTATCAAATTTCCATGTTGGTGAAAATGAGAGGGTGGTTTTGATAGACGTATTTATGCCTTCTGTTCGCATGGCGCGGGTAAATCAATCGGTGAATCGTACCGTAACCCTTCCTGCTTGGCTTAATGCTGTTGCCTTGGAGCATGATATAAACTTCTCTCAACTATTGCAGGATGCAATAAAATCTCAGCTTAATATTAATCGGTGAGCGGAACTCAGTTCCGTTCATTCCGGTATCAAAAAAATCACGTAAAGTGGGAAAAACTTAACTTACCATACCATGTACTTATGTTAAGAGAGTGTTTCATTCAAAAGGAATTGGATAGAGAAATTTGATTAAATTACCATATTATGGTATACTGTAGACAGATTAAGACCTAAATAAAAAAAATAACCACCCCGACTGACCAGTGAGAATGGTTGTTTTTGAAAATAATAATTAGGAAACTACTAAAAAGTCGTTACCTTTTGTTAGGATATCATGAAATTATGATGATGTCAATTATGTAACAAAGGGCATAGAGTATGAATATTACAGCAGAAAAAGTAAAAGAAGCAGGATATTGGTGCAAGAAGATTCTAGAATTAAATCAACAGTATCTCACATGTGAAAATGGAATTAAACGGCAAAAAAGAATAAGTCATAAAATTGGTCAGGTTATAGTTAGATGGCTTCCAAGCATGTTTATGATATTTATTATAGTGTTTGGGATATTTATATATCGTTTAATTCAAGCTTATCCCATCGAACCACCAAATCCAAATGCCGTTCTTTTAAATGAGTTTGCAATACCAGTCTATAGATATTTCTTAATTTTAAGTATAATTGATTTTCCTATATCGTTATTTTGGGGGCTTAGTAGTGTAAGTAGAAATCTAAAACAATTAATTTTAAATAGCAATGAGTTAAAAAAACAGTTAGATATTGTTATTAAAGAAAAAATTGAAATTATTAGTATAATACCTGAAAAATATCGTTACCCATTGTCAACGGATTTTCTTGCAGATGTATTGATATGTGGAAGAGCAGATACCATGAAAGAGGCGTTGAATCTTTATGAAGAACAAATACATCGCTGGAATGTAGAAAGTAAAATGGATGCGGTTCTGAAGAGGCAACAAAGCAATAATAACCTTTTATGGGCTCATGTTGTAGCTGATATATTGTTTAGGTAAAAAGGGAGGAAATGATATGAAAAAGAGATTATTAGGAGCAATATTATCAACATTACTTACTGTAACAATGGCAACACCGGCTTTTGCTGAAATCACCTGGACCGCTGAAAAACTTCCAGCAGGGTATACGACGAATGAGTGGGAAAATAAGAATTTCTTTCTTAATGCAGGAACAGCAATTAAGAAGGATACCTACACGTATTATATAAAAGATTTACATGGAAATATTATGAAGAATGCAGCATTTGCTGGTGGAATGACTACTAATGCAGATGGTGTTGTAATACTTGGTAATGGACATGTTGCTTCTTATGGCACCCAGCAGGGGCAATTAGAATATGCAAATACATTAACTTATGAGCCTCTTTCCTGGCATCAAGATGCAACAAAATCCACAAATGAGAAAGGAGTAAGTAATTTGTGGTATGGACGTAGTGATGGCTGTTATCCTATAAGTAAATGGCAATGGCTCATGGTTTCTCCAGATGGAAAGAAAGACGGTCTAAAGTATGCTTACTGCTTTAACGAGTATGGATATCTTTATACAAATACAATTACACCAGATGGATATATGGTTAATGAGCTGGGGCAGCTTATAATTGACGGCAAGGTGAAAACTATTGACCCAAAAACTAATCCTGGAAATAAATGGTATGGTTATGCGGATTTTCCAATAGGAGCATTGGGATATGATTATGACTCTTGTGGAAGAGCAGCACAACTTTGGGGAACGCCAAACCCATTCTTCTAATACAATAAAATAAATAAAAATATAAAAGACTATCGGTTAATTCATAATCGGTGGTCTTTTTTTGTTACAAAAATGAGGATAAAAAAATGAAAATATTTATGCAAAAGATGAAGTTAAGGAGAAAGACTGCTGGAGTAATGGCTGTAATACTAACAACTATGGCATTCCTGCCCTATGTTCCACCAATCATGGTATCCTTTGCAGACTATGCACAGCTAATTGAAGCAGTATCATTGCCTTCCTGGGATGCCGCTAGATACGACGCAGATAACAATAACAACTATACAGCTACAG
Source organism: Lacrimispora xylanolytica (assembly GCF_026723765.1). NCBI lineage: Bacteria > Bacillati > Bacillota > Clostridia > Lachnospirales > Lachnospiraceae > Lacrimispora > Lacrimispora xylanolytica. The sequence continues at coordinate 4,021,149 of NZ_CP113524.1, read as the reverse complement.
GTTTAATGTATGAAAATAAAGTGTTTCATCTTGGTTCACCAGTAAAAGAGGGGAATTTTCCGGCTGGGGCAAAACAATATCTCGTTGAAAATAAACAGCATAGTAAAGGTGAGTTTAAGGAGTTTGATAAAACCTTTATTTATTGTGTACAAGGACATAATAGAAATACCATGATTCATTTGGGAAGCCAGGCCTTTTTTGAAAAGTACTGGACTGCAACAAGTAGACCTGAAGAGTTCCCAAAAGATATTGGAAATGAAGAATTAGAGAAATTTAACTTTCTCATGAACGTATACGGCAGCTACATGGGTAAGAATGACAGCATAGAAGCTTGCAATGATGCCAATGCGGGAACAGCAAAATACATTGTTGCCTCTGTTATAAATTGGATTGCAGCTGATGAGTGCGCTTTTACTGGTATAGATTTAGCAACTGATTTAATAATTTTCAAGGGCAGTGACAATTATCAAGCCGTCATAAAACAAATGAACCCCAATGCAGTGGGAGATCGTTCTGTTTATAGTCAGCTATCCAGCACTCAGATCCCAGAGGAATATAAAGCCAAAGGCTGTACAAACTGGGCAGAATGGATGTTTGGACAGGTATGGGATGCAGCAACTATAACAAGTAAGTTAGATGTGGATGCAGAAGAAACCATTTATCATGCCAAAATTGACCATGCTACTGAAACATACACCATAACCGTGCCTTATCCTAATGCAGCGGTAAAAGATTACTATCAAAGATTTTCTGCAAAAGATCTTTATGGGGATTGGACCTATAACGGGCCTACAGATGCTGGTCTTGTGTTTTCTTCCCAGTCTGGAGAAGTTCCAACGGATGGAAAGGGAATCGGTGTTTTGTATTGGGCGAATCCCGGTCAATATGGATTAGAGCTGGCAAAAGACATAGGTTCCGCAAAACTTGCAACTTTTAAATTTTACACACAAGATCCTGGAGATCCATGGGGATTGGTTTATACCTTTGATGCATCTCAAACCTACTTTGTCGCCAAGCTGGATAAAGATTTAGAAGTTCATGTAGTTCCAGGTTCCTTACCAAACGGAGTAAAGCGTTATAAACACACGGAAGCCTTTGGTGCTAATTATAACGTATCCCTCTCAACGTTTGATTCTGAGACAGGAAAACCTCTGGCTGGTTCCAGGTGGGATATTTTAGAGAAATTCGATGATTCCCAGCTTGATAATACGGACCTGGATCTTGATGGTCCAGAGAGATATTCCTCCAACCTTGGCTCCTTGACCGGAGCTTCCTGGGAAGAGGATGCAGGAGGGGATGAAGAAAGGATCTCTACTAATTACAGCGGAGATACTGGACTGAACGATTCTGGAGCAAATCTCTATAACCAGGGGAATTCCTCTGGTTCCCAATTTAAGCGCTGGAGTAACCCTGAAAATGATCCATGCTCGGCCGATGACCATATTACCAATCAAAACGGGGAACTTCACTACGTGGATTCTCTGGGACGAATGGTAAATAAGAAAGCCCATTCCGATGCTAAGAGTTATACCTATGAAAAGGGATATTGCTCTGGTCACCCAGCTCCAGTCATTGAATACGAAGAGGTTCCAGAACCAGAGTACGACGAAGAAACCGGAGATCCGACAAATGAAGATGATATAGAAAGAGTAGAGGAAGAGAACCAGGCACTTCATGATACCAAATGGGCCGAGTGGCTGTCCGGAGTGCAGGAGTGTGAGCGTCTGGTAGAAAAAGGTGGTTTCTTCCATGCCATTGATCCAAGCGGTGCACCACAGAAGGAAGCCTTAGAACAGGACCGGGATCAGTTTTATAAGGACTTCATTTCCTTAGATTATGAGTACTCGGCAAAGGAAACTACTCCAGCTCCAGGCTATGCCCTTCATGGCAGCCATCCTGATGATATCCCGTTAGAATGGAGAACCGTATCATCCAGTGAGTATAAGAATTACCGTTCTTCTGGTATGCGCTCTGTCAACTTGGAGGAAGATTCTATTTCCCTTGATACGTCCCTTCTTCAGAAAGATGATTTCACTTCCAGACAGGACTTACTCATGGGCTTTGGTGCCGTAGAGCAAGTAGATCTGGTTGATGAAAAGGATTTCATTGTATCTGACCATGAGGAACAAACGGAGCGTGAGACAGAAGTAGAAGTTTCTTCCGAAAATGAAACGATGGAACAACCGGAAGAAGAAAAACAGCGAGAAACGGAAGAGGAGAGCCAAAAGGAAACAGAAGCAGAAGAGGCGGAAGAAACAACTTCTGAAGCCATAGAAACCACAACAGAAGCAGAAACACAGCCAGAAATCAGTGCAGAAGTACCGGAAGAGACTACGGCACAGGAAGAGACCCAGGAATCCCAAGCGGAAACACTTAAAGAGACCATTCCGGAAACACTTCCTTTGGAACTGCCACAGCCAGTGAAAAAGAAAAAGGCAACACTTTCCCAGGCAGATGCCATTGATGGAGGGATCTCCTTTACCGGCTTTTTGGAGCAGATTAAGGTAAGCATTACATCAAGTCTGCGAATGGTAGCAGACAAAACAAACTCCCTATTCAAACTGACCAGTAAGAAAAAGGGGGCGGGAGGATGCTCCTCCTTATCCTCCCTTCCAGAGTCAACGGAGACCAGCCGGATCTCTCCCCCAAGCTCATCTACCATTGACTGGACCTTTATCGTTTATGATCACCGTGTCGAGGGAGATATCCATATCAATAAAAAGGACATGGACTTAAAGAAAGGGGAATCCGGGAATTACAACGCCTATGGCGATACTCAAGGTGATGGCAGCATGGAGGGAGCTGTATATGGGCTATTTGCCGCTACCGATGTTTCCCATCCAGATGGCCATTCCGGAGTAGTATTTCAAAAGGATGACCTGGTTTCCATAGCGACCACGGACCGGAACGGGGAAGCCAGTTTCCTGACCATTACCCAGGCACCGGGACATACCTTTAACTATCAAACGGGAGCCATTGAAAAGAGATCTGGCGGTTTTGCAGATCGTGCCCCCACGAATCTCTATACCTCCATGGGAAAGGCTGTGAGTAAAGAGTCTGATATAGAACGGTTTGAGGGCCATACCTCCGGTGGGAGCAGCATTTCCATGACAGACAGCCGAAGTGAGACCGCATCTGGATATCAGAAGCTTTCCTCCAACCAAGGACGGGATGGCACCGGAGAGAGCAGTCATTTCTACCCCATTGAAAACAATGAGACACTGAACGGTAATGCCTGGATCGGCCGGCCGCTTCTTGTTGGCGCCGACGGTACCCAGTATTACATCAAGGAGTTGACTCGGTCGGAAGGCTATGAACTTTCCGTATATGGAAAAGATGCAGCTCATACCAACCGGGAAGCCTTTGAAGCCGGAGGGAACCCATCGGCGGAGGGGACTGTTTCCGCAGGAAGCCTGGAGGTAGACCGTTTAAAGAAAAGCAATACCTTTACCATTAAGAGCAGTGGGGCCACAAACGGGTATCAGATCTACGCACTGGGAATCCCGGCAGGAGCTTCCTTTTACGAAACAAGAAGCCAGATCGTGGAAGATCCCAAGGGGACCCATACGGAGTATATATCCAGGGAAGAAACGGCCCTGGCAGAAGAAACGGGAGCCAAGGTCATTATAAACGGCCAGAGCGTGGCTGCAAAGGCAGGGGATACCATAACCCTTCCCAATGGAGAGAGTGTGGTGGTAAGTCTGGTATCTGATCCGGAGTATGACCATACCGCCGTCCGTCCGGACAATGCCCTGCGTTATACCATTCCTACCTTTGAGGATAAGAAGAATACCGAGGACTTAATGGAGGATGCCAATGCAGCACTAAAGAAGGCTTCCTTTAAGGAACCAGATGAGGGTGCACCCTGGATGTTAATTCCCGTGGAGGGAGAGACCTTTGAGGAACAAGCAAAAAGTTTGTATGAAGGCATGGAGGAAGCTGGACTTTCTGTTTTTAACTGTTTACGAATTGAGGATATCACGGATGGAAATGCAGTGATCCGTTATTCCTACCGGGTAGGTACATCCATTTCTTCAGGTATCTACGATGAAGCCAGAAAAATAGTCTTAGTCAAACAGCCAATCACTTACAAGATCAAGGGAGCTGAAGTTAATGGATATGTATATCTTTCCTACCCCGTGGATCAGCTGGAAGATTATAAGGAAAATAGTAATGGTTTTCTTACCTTTGCCAAGGTAAAGGCCGGGGAACTTTCTAATAAACAGGCCGTTTTTCCAGAAGATTTATCAAAAATCACCTTACAGGAAAGCCCGGAGCGTACCTATTGGGTCTATGACCAGGGCGAACCCATCCGGAACAATGACGGAAGTATAAAAAAGGTCATGGTAGAGGAAGAGATCCAGGTAGCACCAGGCTATGAATTAAAGGACGTGGACACACCAGTGACAGCCGTATATGACGGAACAGGTTATACCATAGAAGCATCTGGAGGTGAGGGAACCGAAACAAAGGAGTACCGGATCAAATATAATACGGAGCTGATGGAAGGAACCTATACCACGCCCCAGGAGTATGCAGAGTACTATGGTAACATTTCTGTGACACCAAAGATGGCCAGTGCTGGAAGTTACATTGAATCCGTGACGCTCCGGTATGACCGGACCCGGATCGATTCTGACGGCGGGACCAGACTAGCCCCTGTTTCCTTACAAGGACGGCCCATCATACAGAAGGTTAAGATCACAAAGAATATATCGGTCCAGGCGGATGGAACCTACGAAGATAATACCTATGCAAACGCTGGAGGAATGGATAAGTATATCGAACAGGGAGGGGGAACCAAAGACAACGCAGCATATATGAAAAACCTCCGGTTTAAAGTCTACCTAAAGTCCAACTTAGAACGGCTCTACCGAGCAGAGGATGGAAGCATTCTCTGGCAGGACCGGAATGGAAATACCGTGGATATCAAAGCTTACCGGACTTCATTCCCGGAGAAAGCACAAAAGCTATACACCAACGTAGACTATGAGACCACTCCTCTGAAAAAAGATTCCAACCAGGCAGCAATTGCCAATCCTGAACTTTATAGTTACACAAATAGTTATATCAATGCAGATCAAAATCCAGGGTATACAGCAATTTTGGAAAAAGGCTTGCAGAAAGTTAAGGATGAAGCCGGAAACGACCGGGAGATCAGCGGTTACAATTATGAGAAATTTTTTGATGGTATCAAAGTAGCCAATGAAGATAAATGGGACCGGACAGACAAAGGCAGCACTTCCTTTAAACCATTTGCCTGGATCAAGCAGCTACTGTTTGGAACGGGAGGAGGACAAAAGGAATACCCGGCCATCCATAACAATTCAGACATGAAAAACAATATTAGCACCTCTCCTAAAGCTGAAAGTAATTCCCAGCGTTCTGATCATGTCCGCCAGTTTGCAATTACCTGGTACTTGGATGATGAAGTGGCAAAGCTGGTAAAACAGAATCCGGCCGGAGAAAGGGAGGGGGCTTTCGAACAGAAGAAATATCCGGATGAACTTTATGATAAGGCTTTGTCTGAAGCCATTAAAAAAGCGGAAAATTATTTAAAACCGTTCTTTAGCTACGACCTTGATGAAATTTATTCCATTCACTGGGACAGTGAAGAAGAAGGAGGAAAAGACAAAGATACCACGACCCTAAGCGCCGATCAGGAAGATGCAGAGGCGGGATATTGCTATGGAGTGTCAGAATATCTCCCCTACGGAACCTACGTGGCCGTAGAACAGCAGCCTTTTAATAAGGAATTAGGAGATCTTTTCAATAAGCATTATAAGACAGATGCTCCAAAAGAAATTGAACTTCCAGCGGTATACGAAGGAGGGAAAGCCGGATCAGATCAGACGCCAGAAGCAATGAGTCACTATTACAACTATAATGCTTCTGACAGTGTGGCAGCACTTTCTTCCAAATATCATATTCGATTTAATGAGGAATGGCCGGGAGAGAATGGAGAGGACAAGCGAAAATATGTCATCCGGGCGCACAGCCGGTTAGGAGATTATGAAATTTATCCTTATGGTTTAGACCTTCAGGCAATTTCCGGTACGTCTCCTGGAGACCCATCCGGAAAGGGACACTTTACCATCACCCAGGAGAAGAACGATCCGGGAAAAGATTACTATAACACCCTGGTCCACCCCAAAGAAGCCGGAGGCAGTTCAAACAGCCATTACCTGGCCGACGATGGGAATACCGGAAAGAGAACGCCAAACGGCTCCACCTATGAGAACGATGGAGTTGAGAAAATCTACCGTTACGGCTCTATCTCAGAGGACAAACAGATCTATGACCAGGTGGCGTTTCCAGCCGAGAGCGGAGTGGTCTATCAAGACCATGTCACAGCCATGGAGGGAATGCAGACCGCCTATAATGGCAAGTACGCTTCCATGTTAGTTCCCTGGTCTATGACAGAACCGGCCAATGAGCAAACGGATGCGGTCCAAAATCAGAATGGCACCCCCAGCTATAAAGGGTATGGATACCGGAAGTTCACAAACACCTTTTATAAAAGCCGGCTGCGGATCGAAAAGCTGGATTCCGAGACAGGAGAAAATATCTTACATGATGGGGCCATCTTTGCCCTGTATGCCGCTTCCAGAGAAGACGGAGAAACCATGGATGGTCTGGTGAAATTTTATGAGACAGATACCAGAATCAAAGGCTCTAAGGAGTTTTTAGAAGCCATGGGAGCACAAACAATAAATAATTCGGGATTGCTGGGTGAAACGGGGCAGACTCTATGGACCGGAATCGTCCCGGCAGGAACCCCTACCTGCGAGGAAGCAAAACAAGTAATCCTTTCCGATCAGGAAGGACGGAGGACTGGACAGTTCGAAGCCTTTACCACCATCAGGGACGGCCTTCAGGCCAAGGAGGAGGATAACGGAAAGACGGAGTATCAGGATCAGAACACCGGATATCTTGTCACTCCCCAGCCACTTGGCGCAGGGACGTATGTTCTTTGTGAAATTAAGCCTCCTGCTGGTTATGTGAGAACAAAGCCGGTAGCCATTGAAATCTATTCCGATCAGACCACTTATTACCTGGACGGAAACCGGGATGAGAGAGTGGCCGCAGCCATTTATGAAAATCAAGGTGAAGATGGGACTGTGAAAGAGGATACCGCAAGGGTCTATGTGGCAAATACCCCGGTCCGCTTAGAAGTATCTAAAATCAAGGATTCAGCCCAGACTGTCACCTATCAGACCGAAACCAGAGTCGAAGGAACGGGACTGGAATTAAAGCAAAGATACGGAGCGGAAAACCTGGAGTTTGGCTATAAAAATGGAACCTACTTAGGATATGGCTGGTTCAAAGGAACCTTAGAGTCACTTATGGCCAGAAAAGAAGCAGGAGAAGATGTGGAGCCAGTTTACTTGAATGGTGTGTTTGCTGGATATGGCCTGGTCTCCAGACCACTGGATACCGCTGACGATAAGAACCGCTACGCAGCTGGAGCAAAAATGGCGCTATACGATGCCATTGAGGTTAAAGAGAACGGAGATAGTGGAGATTACGGGTATGACGGCGTGGAAGTGACCAGGGACCGTAACAACAACGTCCAATCCATAATAGTGAAAAAAGGATACGCTGGGACTACCGTAGAATTTATTAACAAGCAGGACCAGGAAGGAAGCCTTTTGGGAGAGACCGGAGAAGGAACCTGGACGTATCAGACCGTTGACCGGGAAGATACCGACATACTCTTTTATTCTCTGGCAGATCTTACGGTTACAGAGGCTGGGGCTGATGGGACTGTATATGGTTATGACAGGAACAGCAATAAGGTATCTGTAAAGAACCGGGAATCCATCTTTGTGTTAAAGGCAGGAAACCCAGTCTTTGAACTGGCTGGGGGAGATCTAACCAAGGTCCGCTATACAAAGGCAGACAAGCTCCTTACCCTACCGTCTGAAACAACACTTTACCATCTGGATTCCGAAGGGAACCGGGATGCATTTGTTAATCCTAGCACCGGAATGGCCTATACCCGGAGTAGCGAAACAGACCCCAAAGATAACAACAAGCTTATGGTATGGCCGGTAAAGCTTTCAAAAAATAAAACTGGGGCTATTATAGCCAGGGAAAAGATAAGAACCTTCCGGATTGCTACCATGAATGCAGATACCGACCAGGAGTACACCACTGGAACATACCAGGGGAACACCTTTCAAAAGAGCATGAATCCGGTATTTAACAGCCATGGCCTACCGGAGTATTATCAAAAATCCAATGAAACCTATAAAAAGGGAGATCCTATTTATGACATTGACGGGGATTATGTGAGATACAAATACGATGATCTCTTGGAGGCTTTTAACCGGGTCGCTTACCGGATCAATCATAAGGCCGAAAGAGATGCCATTGGTGAAGATGAGGATATCACCGATGATCCGAAGCTCTACTACCGCCAGGGAGAAGCCTGGATCATGGAAAATACCTGGATCACTGGAGAAACCTATCCCAATGATCCGTTCCAATCCGAAAAATCCGTGGGACAGGCAGATATGTTAAAGCGTGTGATTCCAGGAACGTACATCATGGAAGAGGTAAAGGCCCCTTCCGGCTATCAAAAAGGCTTCCCCCAGGGAATTACCGTAACGGAACATAGAGAGGTGCAGACCGCTTCTATGGAAGATCCAAAGATTAAAGTGGAGATTACGAAAACCGATTCCTCTAGTCAGTACCGGATTCCAGTGATCAGTGACTATGACCAAGGGTCAGACTATAAGTCTTCTCTAATAGTAACGGAACCCAAAGGCACTTACAGCTATCAGCAGATCACAGGGGCGCACCTGGTGCTTTATAAAGCGAAGAGAGTTTCCACCACCGACAGTAACACCTATCCCAAAGGTTATTATCTGGTAAAAGCAGAAGACAAACCGGCTGAGTGGACCGTAGAAAATACGGAAGATAATGCACCGGTGCGTATTGTAGCCGACTGGATCACGGATGGGAAAGCCAAGTATTTTGAAGGCATCCCGGCTGGAGACTATATCCTTGAAGAAACGGAGGCAGCAAGTGGATATGCCAGAACTTCCATGGAGATTACCGTGAAAGCAGCTGGTGACATTCAGACCTTTGACCTGACCAATGATCATACCAAGCTGGAAATCTATAAATACTATTTAGACAGTAAAGGAAATAAGTCGCTGTTACCAAATGATCACGCTGCAGGACTTACCCTTTATGAAGCAAAGACAGGTCAAGATGGAACTATTTTAATGGAAGGGGGAAAACCTCAGTACGATGAGTCAAAAAAAGTAGGGGAATGGACTACAGACAATCTAAGCGATTATACAGAGCTGACAGAAAAGAGTACGAAGTTTGCGGACCGTATAAAAAGCTTCTTAGGTATAACGGATAATAAATCAAGCTTTTTAACAGACTTTGAGGCTGCTTACCGGGAAAAGGGAGAGGAACTTACCTATCTTACCTGGTACACCAAAAGCGGAATGCGGAGTGCGGAACGGACCGGGAGCATCTCAACCGGAAAGGGAGAGAGCATGACTCAGACCTGGACAACCGACACAGGGGCAGCAATCCGGATCACCATTTACCGGAACGTGACAAATGGTGTTTTGGATACGGATGGAAAGCTTCCTTTGATCTTTGAATACCAGTTCAACTATAAGGAATATGACGGTATAAAATCCTATGACACATTAGAGGGAATGCACCGTTTTGATTATCTCCCTTTGAATGTAGAAGCAAACGGTAAAAAAATAGGAGCCTATGTCCTGGTGGAAGAAAAGGTTCCGGATGGATTCGAACCAGCTGATCCAAAAGCAATCACCTTAACGGAAACAGGAGCCGTACAACGAGTTAGCTTACAAAATGAGGAGAAGTTCATCAATGTCTTAAAAGTTGTCACAGATGGAACCGATCAGTATGCAGCCGAAGGGGCAGAACTTGCCCTATATCGGGCTGATGAAGACGGAAACTTTATAAAGGATGAAAACCACTTTGTAGAGACCTGGATCTCCGGATTAGACGGACGCTATACCAAAGAAGATCAATTTAACGACAAAATCATAGACGGATTCCAAGTGGGAGATCTAAAGCCCCACCGGATCAGTAAGGTCGCATACGGAACCTACTATATTTTGGAAGTCACCCCACCGGCTTATATGCAGAAAGCAGATCCAGTGAAAATCGAAGTGGGAGCAGAAAAGATTCCGGTTTATCATTTCACTAATTATCCCACCGTTGGAGCATTGGAAATCAATAAAAAGGCTTCCGACACCACAGAAGGCTTAGAAAATGCCAGATTTAAAGTGACAAACCAGGAAACAGGAGTTATCTGGTATATGACAACCGGCACCAAAGGAAACGCCGTTTTGAGAGATCTTCCAGTGGGAAAGGTTCAGACAGATGGAACCATAAAAGCCTACACTTACACCGTAGAAGAAATCTCTCCTCCTGATTATTATCAGATCACCGCAGGAGTGAAAAAGTTCCAGTTTGATGGGGCAGAGAGTGGAACGGAAGTGAAATACAGCTATGAGGTACTAAACAACCCTACAGAGATCCAGTTTAGAAAAACGGACTTTAATACCGGTATAGCCGTAAAGGGGGCAGAGATTGCTGTTTATGAGGCAGCCGTGGTAGATGGAGAATATCAAAAGAACGGAGGGGCCATTGCAACGGTTGTTTCCGGAGAGAATGGTTTTATCTTAAAGAAAAAACTTAAAGCAAACCAGGTCTACATCATGGAGGAGTTAAAAGCTCCAGCTGGATATGCGCTATCAAAACCAGTGATCTTTACGGTAAATAAAGCTGGAACGGGAATCAAAAATGTATCCAATAATTTCAATGTATTAAAACTGGCCAGCGATAACGGAGCCATTGAAGCACTTACCATAACTGGCCGGGTGCCCGTAAAAGTATATACCGTGATAAAGGACCTTGACACTGGCTATGAATTGCCAGCCTTAATCGGAACTGGAGAAAATCAAAGAGTAACAGTAAGGGACGGCATTACAGAAGGCCACTTGTATGAGATTACAGAGTATACCAAATATTCCGATGGAAGGTCAGAAAAATCATTTAAGGAAACCAGGCGAATCTACTTCAATGAAAATGGGGATTATACCCTCCCTTCCCGGACGTATCTGGGAACCAGACAGGAATTAAAGGATGGGAATGGGAACATCCTGGCAAGCTGGGCGGTGAATAATGATAATCACGATTACACGATTTTAAATCCGGTAATCAAGGAAGTTCCAATCGCCAAGGTAACTAGCAGCATTGGAGCGAATCATGGAGCTGTCAAGACAGGAAGTGTTATAAAATATTCTATCACATATACAAACACCTATGACAAACCGACCGATGTTCACATAAAAGCAGTTCTAACAGATGGACTGGAATATTTAAGATCCACGGACTATGGAACGGAGCGGAATGGCATTATCACGTGGAATCTTACCGATGTAGCTGCCCATGAAAGCGGAACGGTAGACGTAGTTGTAGTTGTAAACGGTGAGACAGGATCACAAGCAAAAGCATGGTTTGAAACAAGAGTAAATGCCGTATCAAAACGTAGTGTCCTGTCAAATCCGATTGTACCAGATGGATCAATCACCATTATAAATAAGCTAACAGGTACCGGAATACCCAGTAGTGCGGGGCACGCTGCGAACCAACCGGATACATTTACATACCGCGTAAGGCTTACAGACCAGAATGGAGCAATTTTATCTGGTTATCAGGCATTTAAAGGTTCCTTAGAGGGACGAATCAAGGGAGAAGGAACCATTACTCTTTCAGGAGATGGATATATAACATTTACCGGACTCCCATACGGAACCAGATACGAAATCAGACAGGAACCAGCAGACGATTACGAACTGGAAGGAGAAATCAGATCTGGAGAGATACAAAAGACGTTACAGAATGCTGTCTTTATAAATAACAGAGATGATTATACTATTCGTGAAATTCTAACAGCAGGGGGTAACTATTGTCTTACAGAGACTACTGAATACAGCGATAAAAACAGTAATACAAGTGGAATATATAGATTCACCATAAATAATCTGGGAATGGTTGATAATCTGGATCTGGAAGATCGTCCAGTGAAATTAAATTTTCTTAAAGTTAGCAGAGAGACTGGACAAATCATAACAGGCGGACATTATAGCCTCATTGATGCCATTAGTAATAAGGTTTTGTATGAATTTACAATGACAGAAGCAAAATTAGTGGAAATACCCTCTCAATTGATAAATTCAGGTCAGCCGTATATTGTCCGTGAGGATATAGCTCCAGATGGTTACTCCTATGAAAATGATATACTTTTTATAGCTGATAATGCTGGTATTTCAGAAACCATTGTTATGGAAGATAAGCAGACTGAAGTGTATATTCAAAAAACAGATGAAGAGACAGGAACGATATTATCTGGAGGCCGCTTTACCCTCTTGGAGAAAGATACCGGGAAACTCATAAAGTCTTTTACATTTGAAGGGCAACAAATCCTAATAAAGGGGCAGCTCATTGCCGGAAAATCCTATGAATTGATAGAAGAGGAGCCCCCTGCGGGATATGCTTATAGTGAGAAAATAGAGTTTATGGTCCCCAGAGAGCCAACGAAGCTTACGGTAACAATGAAGGATAAGAAGACAACAATTTTCATAAAGAAAACAGCAAGAGCGCATGCAAATGGAACTCCATCGGAAGCCGAGTATCTCTTACCAGGTAATATTCTTCAGATATTAAATGAAGACAAATCTCCAGCAAAAGCCATTAGAAATTCAGATACTTATAAAATAGGTGAGGAGCTGATTTTTACAACAACAGAAGAGATGAAGGTAATAAAAGGTCAGCTATTAGCTGGTCATCAATACTGGATTCATGAGGTAAAACCTGCAAAGGGTTATTCCTATGGAGAAGATGTTCCCTTTACAGTGAGCTTGGACGGAAAATTCGATGAGGTTTTAATGGTTAATGATGAGACTCATGTAATATTATCTAAAAAATCTATCAAGGATCAAAATGAACTCCCAGGTAATCTAATGAGTATAAGAGATCAAAATGGTGCAATCATAGAGCGGTGGATATCGACTCAAGAACCTCATCATATATTTGGAAAGCTGGCAGCAGGAGAATCATATTTTCTATGTGAAGATAAGCCTCAAAAAGGATATGCGTACGCAGAATCTGTCTTATTTACTGTAGAGATGCAAAATGAAATCACACCAGTAGAAATGGTCAATGATACAACAAAAATTAAAATACATAAGGTAGATTCAAAAGGAAGGCAGCTTAAAGGCGCTGTACTTCGAATCGTAAACATGCAAGGGAAAGTTATAATACCTGATTTTACAACAGGACCAACAGAAACCATAATAGAAGGGCAGCTGGAAGCAGGAGAAAAATACATACTTAAAGAAATAGAACCTCCTGAGGGATATCAATTTTCTGAACCGGTTGAATTTAGTGTACCAAGAGCCAATATAGTTGCTGATGTATTCATGACAGATTTAAAAACTCCGGGAAAAACGGGAGGAGATCCAATACCATTACCACCACCACCCCAGCCAGATCCACCCAATGAGCCTTCAAAAGTTGGTAAAGTTACTGCCTTTTATCAAAAAGTCCCCTTAAATCCTTCCTGGCTGGAACTGATTTATGGTAAAAAAGGAAAGATAAAAGGGGAGAAAACGGGAGATCATTTTTCTTTTCTCATTTGGACCATGGGGGTATTCATCAGCCTGACAGGTACAATTATTACATTGAAGATAGGAAAACAAAAAAAGAACAAAAAAGGCCAAACAGAAAACGTGATTGGAACTACAAGTAAATAAACAATGCTCCCTTCGGGGAGCATCAAACAGAATGCCAAACAAAAGATCGAACAGGAAAGCTAAAAGAGAATTAAAAAGAGCATCATAGAAAGAACCAAAGAGAGTAACAAAGAGCAAAAAAATAATCAAAAATAGTAGGAATAAGAGAATAAACAGATAAAATAGAGTAAGGAGAGTAAGCGGATTAAGGAAAGCTAAAAATAAAAAAGAAAATCATATATGATTCAAAAAGATCAAAAAAGGTTAAAAAGTCGAAAGGAGAGTCAAATAGAGATTCCAAAAGAACATAAGAAAAACCAATATAAAAGAAACCAATATAAAAGAAACTATCAAATCCAATTTTTAAATCCCAAGCTATTGCATTTAGTCAAAAATCTCAGACCGCTAAAAGTATGCCTCTTAGCATTCTGGTTTTCTGTATTTCTTATATCGGCAATAATACTGACCAATGGAGCAAATCTATATATGTCCTCCAATAAAGAATACGCAAATCTGAACCAAGTCATTTGGAGCACTCAATCTGACAATAAAAAATCAACCACTAATATAAAATCCAGTTATAAATCACCTATTGAAATCAATCCAGATTACCTCATGTGGTTATCCATACCGGGGACGTCTATTGATTATCCGGTAGCAAGAAACCAACAGCCTGGTTACTACTTAAATCACACCTTTATGCGAACTAAAAACCCAAGTGGCTGCTTATTTGTTCAAGAAGACGCGCCGGAACCAGGAGATGGGAATACGGTAATATTCGGTCATAATATGAAGGACGGAACCATGTTTGCAGACTTAAAGCGATATATGAAACCGGGATTTTATAAAGCTCACAGTAGCATTCAACTACATTACAACGGGAAATGGTATAAGGCAATTATTTATTCTATCCAACTCAGAAATGAAACTGATCTTCAATGCTATGAAACAGAATTTTTACGACCCTCGGAAAAAACAGAATTTATCTGTAAGATGAAAAAAAGCTCCATGTATGAAACGTCTTATTTGCCCACTACCAAGGATGGTTTAATCACCTTGTCTACCTGCTATGGATCGATGGAACGAATGATTGTACAGGCTGCCTTGTTATGCTATACTAATGATTAGCAATTGTATAGTTAAAAATACAAGGAGGTCAAAGCTATGGATACATTAAAAATTGGAATTATAGGAGCAGGAAGAATTGCCTCTGTATTAGCTGATACGATGGTAAGAATGCCTGATGTTGAACTTGTTGGTATTGCTTCCAGAAGTTTGGAAAAAGCCCAGGAGTTCGCAGAACGTTTCTCCATTAAAAAGGCTTACGGTACTTATGAGGAGATGGTAAAAGATCCGGAAATTGAGCTGGTCTATATTGCAACGCCTCATTCAGAACATTGCAATCATGCAAAGCTATGTCTGGAAAACGGCAAGCATGTTCTTTGTGAAAAGTCCTTTGCAGCCAATGTGGCACAGGCGGAAGAAATGATTGCTATGGCAGAAGATAAAAAGCTCCTGATTACAGAAGCCATGTGGGTGCGATATATGCCAATGGCTAAGACCATTAAAGAGGTCCTGAATTCTGGTGTTATCGGGGAGCCTATGACACTTACGGCCAATCTCTGCTATCTGGTTTCTGATAAGCCCCGTCTGATAAAGCCTGAGCTTGCCGGAGGTGCGCTGCTTGATGTAGGCGTATATACTTTAAATTTTGCTTCTCTCATTTTTGGTGATGAGGTTACAGATATAAAATCCAGTGTAATAAAGACTGAAACCGGAGTGGATGCACAAAACAGCATTACACTTTGCTATCCCGACGGGAAAATGGCCATCTTAAACAGCTCTTTGCAGGTCCTCTCAGACCGTCAGGGTATTATTTATGGAACAAAAGGGTATATGGTGATTGAAAATATCAATAATTTTGAGTCCATCAAGGTTTACGATAAGGACCGAAAAGTGATTGAGACCCATGAAAGACCTGAGCAAATCTCAGGATATGAATATCAGATTACGGCAAGTGCGGAAGCTATAAAAAATGGCTGGACAGAATGTCCGCAGATGCCTCATAAGACGACCCTTGATATTATGAAGATCATGGACGAGCTTAGAAACCAGTGGGGATTACGTTACCCATTTGAATAACAAAAAGACTGCTGAAGTAATATGAATGCCAGAGCTTAATTGCAGATATTTCATGCAAGCTCCAGTATAAATATTTACTTTCAGCAGTCTTTTTTATTATAGAATTAGAAACCCATTCATTTCGGCTACCGTAACAGATTGCGTAACAGACTATCACCGAACCTCATTCATACGGCCATTGGCATCCACGTAAGATCCTTCCACCATTCGGTTGGTAGCCATAAGTCCGAGTACTCCGTCCTGATTCTGGTTAAAATAGTACCAGGATCCGCTGATACGATGCCAGCCGGTAGACAGGATACCATACTCGTTGGTATAGAACCAACCGTTATAATCAGGATCGTATACCCAGCCGATTACCATAGAGCCTTCCTGCTTGCCTTTGTCTTTGTTAAAGAAATACCAGTGGTTGTTTAAATATTTCCAACCGGTGACCATGTATCCATTGTCCATAAAATAATAGGAATATCCTTGATATTCTGCCCAGGTACCTGCTGGGGAAGAAGAATTCCAATGATTGACAAAACGCCAGCCCACTTCATCCTCGACCCACTGGCCCGAGATATAAACGGATTCATCCTTTGTATGGGCAAAGCTCAAGGTATGGCTGGAGCCTGCAAGGAGAAATAAAAATAGGGCGGTCATTGCCACAATGGAGCGCATAATAAGCTGGCGTTTAATTGTTTTCATAAGGACAGTAACCTCCTGACTTTTGTAATAATAGTATTATTATTTACGATTATAAGTGATGAAAGTATAAAATACAATGCAGGTTAGTGAACCGTAAGGTTTTCGACTGAAATCCTTTCGATTTTTGCGGAAAATATCTTGACACCTTTAAAATGGTCTGTTATATTACATATAGAACAAAAAACAATGCTTCTATTTATGTCGGGAAAGAGGAGGAAGCTATTATGAACATTAATAAATTCACACAAAAATCCATGGAAGCGGTACAAAGCTGCGAGAAGCTTGCCTACGAATATGGAAACCAGCAAATCGAGCAGGAGCATTTGCTCTACAGCCTTCTTACCATTGAAGACAGCCTGATCTTAAAGCTTATTACGAAAATGAACATACAAAAAGAACAGTTTTTAAATGAGACGGTTCAAGCGATTCAAAAGCTTCCTAAAGTTAGCGGAGGTCAGCTCTATATCAGCAATGATTTAAATAAGGTTTTAATCAGTGCTGAGGATGAGGCAAAGGGAATGGGAGATGAATATGTCTCAGTCGAGCATTTATTCCTTGCCATTTTAAAGCTGCCATCAAGAGCGGTGAAAGAGCTGTTAAGAAGTTACGCAATTACTAGGGAAAGCTTTTTACAGGCGCTTTCCACTGTCAGGGGAAACCAGCGGGTGGTGAGCGATAATCCCGAATCCACCTACGATACCCTTAATAAATATGGGTATGACATGGTAGAGCGGGCAAGGGATCAGAAACTGGATCCTGTCATTGGCAGGGACAGCGAGATTCGAAATGTAGTCCGTATTTTATCAAGAAAGACAAAAAACAATCCGGTTCTGATTGGTGAGCCTGGAGTTGGTAAGACTGCAGTGGTAGAGGGGCTTGCCCAGAGAATTGTGCGGGGTGATGTACCGGAAGGATTAAAGGATAAAAAACTGTTTGCACTGGATATGGGTGCTTTGCTTGCAGGTGCTAAATACAGAGGCGAATTTGAGGAGCGTCTAAAGGCTGTACTTGACGAAGTGAAAAAGAGCGATGGACAGATTGTTCTTTTTATTGATGAGCTTCACACCATTGTGGGAGCCGGTAAAACAGAAGGTTCTATGGATGCAGGAAACATGTTAAAGCCAATGCTGGCCAGAGGAGAGCTGCATTGTATTGGAGCTACGACCCTTGACGAATACCGTCAGTACGTGGAAAAGGATCCGGCTCTGGAGCGGCGGTTCCAGCCGGTCATGGTAGATGAGCCTACGGTCGAGGATACCATTTCTATTTTAAGAGGGTTAAAAGAAAGGTATGAGGTCTACCATGGGGTGAAGATCACAGACTCTGCCCTTGTTTCAGCTGCTACCTTATCTGACCGGTATATCAGTGAGCGGTTTTTGCCGGATAAAGCCATTGATCTGGTGGATGAAGCCTGTGCCATGATTAAGACAGAGCTTGATTCCATGCCAGCAGAGCTTGATCAGTTATCCAGAAGAATCATGCAGATGGAAATCGAGGAGGCAGCTCTCAAAAAAGAAACCGATCGATTAAGCCAGGACCGATTATCTGAGCTTCAAAAAGAACTTGCTGAACTTCATGATGAATTTGCATCTCAGAAGGCTCAGTGGGAAAATGAAAAAGCTTCCGTAGACCGTTTATCCTCATTAAGGGAAGAAATTGAAAGCTTAAACCGTGAGATTCAGGATGCCCAGCAAAAATATGATCTAAACCGGGCTGCAGAGCTTCAGTATGGAAAGCTTCCACAGCTTCAAAAAGCTTTGGAAGAGGAGGAAGAGCGGGTAAAAAATCAGGACCTCAGTCTTGTTCATGAAAATGTGACAGAAGAAGAGATTTCAAGAATCGTATCCAAATGGACTGGGATTCCAGTATCCAGGCTGACGGAAAGTGAGAGAAACAAGACGCTTCATCTGGATAACGAGCTTCATAAACGTGTCATCGGCCAGGAAGAGGCAGTAATTAAAGTGACGGAGGCAATCATCCGTTCCAAAGCTGGAATTAAAGATCCCACAAAGCCCATTGGTTCCTTCCTGTTTTTGGGACCTACGGGAGTTGGTAAGACAGAGCTTGCAAAGGCATTGGCTGAGAGCTTATTTGATGATGAAAACAACATTGTCAGAATTGATATGAGCGAATATATGGAAAAGCATTCCGTATCCCGTTTGATTGGAGCTCCTCCTGGATATGTAGGCTATGATGAGGGAGGCCAGCTGACGGAAGCTGTGCGCAGAAAACCTTATTCTGTGGTATTGTTTGATGAGGTGGAAAAGGCTCACCCCGATGTATTCAATGTACTTTTACAGGTATTAGACGATGGCCGTATCACAGATTCCACAGGAAAGACGGTAGACTTTAAGAACACCATTATCATCATGACTTCCAATATCGGATCCCAGTATCTCCTTTCCGGAATTGATGAAAATGGAGAAATCATGGGAAATGCAGAAGCAATGGTAATGAATGATCTAAGAAGTCATTTCCGTCCGGAGTTCTTAAACCGTCTGGATGAGATCATTCTGTTTAAGCCTTTGAGCAAGGAAAATATTACCGGAATCATTGATCTGCTCATGATGGATTTAAATAAACGGTTACAGGATCGTGAACTAAAAATTGAACTTACAGATTCTGCAAAAGATATCGTAGTCGATCAGGGGTATGACCCAGCATACGGAGCCCGTCCATTAAAACGGTATCTCCAAAAACACGTGGAGACACTGGCAGCTAAAATAATTCTTGGTGACGAGATAAAAGCGGGTGATCTCATCGTAGTTGACGCCTCTGAGGATGGCAGCAAGCTAATTGCTTACTTGGAATAGTCAAACACTTCCATAAAATCTTACCCCTATATAGGACCAATAATTTTAAAGGTCCTGTATAGGGGTAATTTCATATCTATGTCCTTCATACCGAAACATGGGAAGGCGTGCGTGCGCATGTGTACCTCGTTTAAGATTTCCAAAGAATATCCCTGTTAACCGTCTGGTAAAACATTTCACGAATCTTCTTCTGGTCCTCTGTCTGGCCAAGAATCCACATAAGCTTAGTAACCGTTGCTTCCAGAGTCATATCATAAGCCTCTAAAAGCCCGAATTCCTTCTTTATAGAATGTCCCACCTCGTATACGGACATATTGCTGCCTTCATTGGTCACCTGGGTGGTCATGACAACTGTTTTCCCAAGAGAGATCCATTTTTCAATGGCATTATAAAAATCACCGGAATCATAGGAGGGAAGGCCGCCGACACCAAAGGATTCAATGATAACGGCATCATAATGCTCTGCCATATAATCAAGGACATGGGCGCCCATGGAAGGGATCAGCTTCATAAGAGCCACATTTGGATTCAAATCATGAAAAAAATGGAGCTTGCCGGAGTATGTTTTTTTGTCATCAAGGTAAAATATAACATGGCCATCCTGAATGGTCGCAATATACGGAAAGTTGATGCTTGAGAAAGCGTTATAGCTTTTGGTTCTCACCTTTTTGCCTCTGGTTCCGGCTATGGCTTTGCCGTCAAAAACAATGGTCACCCCGTGGGCTCTGTCATCGCTTGCAAAACGGAGGCTGTCGAAAAGGTTGGTGCGGGCGTCTGTATTTTCCATATCTATGGGCTTTTGTGCACCGGTAATTACAATGGGCTTTTGAGAATTTTGAATCATATAAGACAAAGCAGCCGCGGTATAAGCCATGGTGTCAGTGCCGTGGCAGATTACAAAACCGTCGTAGTCCTCGTAATGACTTTCAATGGCTTTCGAGATAATGAGCCAGTGCTTGGGCTGCATGTTGGTACTGTCGATATTTAAAATTTGCAGGCTGTCGGCCTGGCAGAATTCTTTGGCATCCGGAACGTATGAGAGCAGCTCATTGGAAGTTAAAAGGGGTTTTAGTCCGGAATCGCCTCGCTTACAGGCTATGGTTCCACCTGTGCCCAGCATTAGTATTTTTTTCATTGAGATTACCTCCTGCAAGATTCTGAACAAGATTGTAGCACTTCTTTTTCCATTCGTACAGGCCATTTATTGAAAAGTAAGGATAACTATGCTAAAATCATATATAATTAAGAGGCAGGAGAAAATTCATGACTAATATACCAAAGGACCCGGTTATCTTATTAAGCTATATGAACACTCAGTTAAGAGACTTTTATCCCTCGTTAAAGGATTGCTGTCAGAGTCTTGGAATTAAGGAAGAGGATATTATCCATACTTTAAGTTCCATAGATTATCATTATAATAGAGAGAAAAATCAATTTATATAAACTGGGATTTTTCCCGTAAGGGAAAAGCTTTGGGTCGTCGCTGATGCGGTGGCCCTTTTTGGAAAAAACCATTTAGACAGGAGGGATTTTCATGCAGACCATAGGAATGCAGGCAGTGGAAGTGTGGAAGTGGATGATGACGCATTTAATCTATATTAATCTGGTTCTTTCCATCATTATAGTCTTTTTTCAGCGCAGAGATCCAAAGGCAGTGTGGACGTGGCTTCTTGCCCTTTATTTTATTCCCGTATTTGGAATTCTTTTTTATCTTCTTTTGGGCCAGGATATGCGAAAGAATAAGATGTTCCGTGTAAAAGAGATTGAGGATAGAATGCGGTATTCCATAAAGAACCAGGAAGAATTTTTAAGAAACAATGATATGAGTCTGGTAACCTCCTTATCCCGTGATTATTCGGATTTGGTGTATTATAATTTAGAGACCTCTGGTTCTGTTCTTACCGTGGATAATGAGGTCACCATATTTACAGACGGAGAAGAAAAATTCAGTGATTTAAGAATGGAGCTTTCCCGTGCCACCCACTTTATTCATCTCCAATATTATATCATAAAGGATGATGAAGTGTTTGATTCCATCATCCCCATTCTCATTGAGCGGGCAAAGGCAGGGGTTGAGGTTCGAATCCTCTGCGACGGAATGGGCGGTCGTTTTATGGGAAAATCCAAATGGAAGATCCTTAAGGATAATGGCGTTAAAGTGGGAATCTTTTTCCCTCCTATTATGGGACGTCTGCAGCTTCGGGTCAACTATAGAAATCATAGGAAAATCGTAATTATAGATAACAGAGTTGGCTACGTGGGAGGCTTTAACATCGGGCGGGAATATATTTCCAAAGACGTTAAATTCGGCTATTGGCGGGATACTCATTTGAAGCTAAGCGGCGGTTCTGTTTTAAGCCTTCAGATTCGGTTTGCCCTGGACTGGAATTATGCAGCAGGGGAAAATCTGTTTAAGCACATGAGGTATTTTTGTGAAAGTGATGACGGTAACTGCTTAGAATGTCTTGGTGTGGTTGATTTAAGCAGGGAAAAGAAAAAGCTTGGAATTCAGATCATAGCCAGCGGCCCTGATGCAGGAAACAGACAGATCAGGGATAATTATATTCGGTTGTTTTCAAAGGCAAAGGACCATATCTATATTCAGACTCCCTACTTTGTTCCCGATGATGCAGTACTTTCTGCTCTGATTATTGCAGCCAGATCTGGGGTTGATGTAAGACTTATGATACCCTGCAAACCAGACCATCCGTTTGTTTACTGGGCTTCTTATTCCTATGTAGGGGACCTCCTTTCGGCAGGAGCCAAATGCTATACCTATGAAAATGGTTTCCTTCATGCAAAAGGGGTGATGACCGATGGAAAGGTCAGTTCCTTTGGAACGGCTAATATGGATATCAGAAGCTTTGAGCTTAATTTTGAAGTCAATGCAGTCATTTATGATGAAGAGACATCGAAGAAGCTGGAGGCACTGTTTATAGAAGATCTTAAGGTGTGCAAGGAAATCACAAGAGAAAGCTATGGAGAAAGAAGTATCTTTATCCGGATTAAGGAACAGGGCAGCAGACTTTTGTCTCCTCTTTTATAGAATTCATTTTTCGCCGAACATAATTTTAAAAGATCCGGCGCATAATGAAGATTATGAAGACACTAACAAAAATCGATATTAAACAATTACCCATCAACTTCTGCAAATGCGGAGTGACAGGCTGGTGCCTGGAGGTTATTTTTACCTCGACGGAATCTATATTACGCCATGACTGGCGGCTCATGGGGCAGACTTCTCTGTTAATGTTCCCAATTTATGGCTTAGGAGCACTTCTCGGGCCAATTGGAGGTATCATTGACCAGTGGGTGAGCCCGGGGCAGAGACTTTCTGCAAAGCCTGCAGATCTGGCGATCCGGCATGGATTCCTTTATATGGTTCTTATTTTTGTGGCGGAATATATCGCAGGGACATTTTTAAGGAGCACTGGAATGTGTCCATGGGATTATACAGGACGAAACACCAATATTGACGGTCTGATCCGCCTGGATTTTGCACCGCTGTGGTTTTTCACAGGACTGTTGTTTGAACAAATCACAAAAAAGAGAGGGAGGTAGTATTGTAATTAAAGTCACCATTTTATATAATAGATGAAATGGAGGACGAGATCTATGATACGTTTTATTTTAGTAGCAGCAACAGTCATATTATTTTTGATTTTCAGTATTCCGGTAATCCTTTTTGAGTGGATGACAGGAAAGAAGAATCCCCGCTTAAGAGATGAGCAGAGTATTGCAGTGGTGCGGGGAGTTTTTAAAGCACTTCTCTTTATGGCAGGTGTGAAGGTTACTGTTAATGGAAAAGAAAATATTCCAACGGACCGTGCCGTTCTCTATGTGGGAAATCACAGAAGTTATTTTGATATTCTGGTAGGCTATGTAACGGTTCCGGGCCTTATGGGTTTTGTAGCTAAAAAGGAGATGGAAAAAATACCGCTCCTCTCAACCTGGATGAAGTATGTGAACTGCTTATTTCTTGACCGGAAGAATGTGAAGGAGGGCTTAAAAACCATTCTCACAGGAATCGAACAAGTGAAACATGGTGTATCGGTATGGATTTTTCCCGAAGGAACCAGAAATAAAAATGAAGATCCCACGGAACTTCTGTCCTTTAAGGAAGGAAGTCTTAAAATAGCTGAGAAAAGCGGCTGTCCAGTGATCCCCGTAGCAATGACCGGAACTGCGGAGGTTTTTGAACAGCACCTTCCTTTTATCCGGCCGTCTAAGGTGACCATTACCTTTGGAAAACCAATCTATTTAAAGGAGCTGGAGCCTGAGCTTCGTAAGTTTCCGGGAGCCTATGCGGAAAAACGAATTAAGGATATGATAAGGGAACAGTTGGGACAAGATAGCAGCCAGGAATCATCATACAACGGATAAAGGGAAAATAAGACCTATGAAGAATTTAGACTTGCAGGAAATCAGAAAACAGCTGGACGGAATTGACCAGGAGATGGTAGCCCTTTTTGAGAAGCGCATGGAGCTATGCAGGGAAGTGGCAGAATTTAAGATCGGTACTGGAAAGCCGGTCTATGACGGAGAGCGGGAACAGCAGAAGATAGACTCCGTGACTGGAATGGTGGAAGGGGAGTTCTTAAAGCAGGCTGTCAGAGAGCTTTTCACCCAGATGATGACCATCAGCCGGAATTATCAGTATAAACAAATGGCTGAAAACGGGCTTAAGGCCAATCATTCCTTTCAGCCGGTAAAGAATTTAAAGCTAAACGGAGTAAGAGTGGTATATCAGGGAGTGGAAGGTGCTTACAGCCATGGGGCAGCCTTAAATTATTTTGGAAATGAGGCCAGCCTGTACCATGTAACCACATGGGATGATGCCATGAAAGAAGTGGAGCTTGGGAATGCTGATTATGCCGTACTTCCCATTGAGAATTCCTCTGCAGGTGCTGTGACGGATAATTACGATCTGTTAATGAAATACGAAAACTACATTGTGGCTGAAACCTTTTTAACCGTGAATCATGCGCTGTTAGGGTTGCCGGGAGCGGAGGAAAAGGATATCAGGACCGTATTTTCTCACCCTCAGGCATTGATGCAGTGCCAGGAATTTCTGAATTCAAACCGTAGCTGGAAACAGATCAGCGTTGAAAATACAGCTGTGGCGGCAAAGAAAGTCATTTTAGAAGGAGACCTTTCCCAGGCAGCCGTAGCCAGTGAGACGGCTGGAGAGCTTTATGGACTTAAGGTATTAAGAACCCAGGTAAACACCAATAAAAATAATACCACCCGGTTTATCATTCTTTCCAGGGAAGCAGTATACCAGGAAGAGGCAGGAAAGATAAGCTTAAGCTTTGAGCTTCCACATAAGAGCGGTTCCCTCTATAATATTTTAAGTAATTTTATCTATAACGGAGTCAATATGTTTATGATTGAATCCAGACCAGTCCCGGGCAGAAACTGGGAGTATCGGTTCTTTGTAGATATTGAAGGGAATTTAAGCCATGCATCCATTCAGAATGCGTTAAAGGGCATTAGTGAGGAAGGGCGCAATGTAAGAATTTTAGGAAATTATTAAGTACATTATAAAGTTCGGTCTGATTCAGACCGGACTTAAACTTTACATGAGGAGGAGATTTATGAAATCCCAGGAACTGATCCTTTACCGCAATTTCGAATTTAGAGAACTTTTTGACCAGATTGCAGCACTCATTTCCAAATCAGGAGAGGAGTTTCAAAAAGCAATGCCGGATTCCTATGCCTGCGCCGGACGGCTGACCCAGATAGCTTCTGTTTATGGGTTTCATGGGAATCTTTGGCATTGCTTTTTAACATTATGCCTGGTAAGTCATGAAAACCCATACAGCACTGCATGTGAGATTACCGGTCCAGTCAAAGGCACATTAAATGAATTGGCAGCTCATGATTTTTCCATCTTCCGGGAATTGTTTCAGTATGATTTAAGCCTTTTGGATGGAAGCTCTGGCTTAAGTATCTGGACAGCCTTAAAAAGCTATGAGGCTCCGGATGAAGAAAATGGAGTTTATGACGGTGAGATCAGGGATCAGATTCTGTCATTGGCTGCTGTACTTTCAAGCACTTTAGATGTGCAGGAATTTAAGAATGCTGTTACTGAATTCTACCGTGGGTTCGGAGTTGGAACGTTTGCCTTAAATAAGGCATTTCGAATCGAAGATGAGGGAGGAGAGCTTAGAATCCTTCCCATTACCAATATAGAACCGATACGCCTCTCTCACATCATTGGATATGAGCGCCAGAAGCAGAAGCTTGTGGAAAATACAGAAGCTTTTTTAGATGGAAAGGCGGCAAATAATGTCCTTTTATTTGGAGACAGCGGCACAGGTAAGTCCTCAAGCATCAAAGCCATTTTAAATGAATATTATGACAGAGGCCTTCGAATTATAGAAGTCTACAAACATCAGTTTCAGATGCTTTCAAAGCTTCAGGAGCAGTTAAAGGACCGGAATTACAAGTTTATCATCTATATGGACGATTTATCCTTTGAGGATACGGAGCTGGAATATAAGTATCTAAAAGCAATCATCGAAGGAGGACTTGGAATCAGGCCTGGCAATGTGCTGATTTATGCCACCTCCAACCGCCGCCATCTGATTCGGGAGAAGTTCAGCGATAAAAGACAACTGGATGATGAATTACATAACAATGACACCGTCCAGGAAAAGCTTTCTTTGGTTGCCCGCTTTGGCGTTACCATCTATTATGGCTCTCCGGACAAAGCAGAATTTCTAAATATCGTAAAGGAGCTGGCAGATCGTTATGAGTTGGATTTACAGCCGGAAGAGCTTTACGCCAAGGCAAATATATGGGAGCTTCAGCATGGAGGACTATCCGGAAGGATGGCAAGTCAGTTCATCACTCATATATTGGGGAAAAGAGAAGAAAGTGGAAGAAATTTGTAAGATTTTACCTGGATTTAACACAAAAATCATTGGGATAGAGTAAAATAGGTGTAAACGCCCGCTACATGGGCGGTAAGGAGGACAAGTATGGCAATCAAGATATTTGCTGCCATCGATGTGGGATCGTTTGAACTGGAGCTGGGCATCTATGAGATATCTGTCAAAAATGGAATCAATAAGATCGATCATGTTCGCCATGTTATCGCCCTTGGCAGGGATACCTACAACAATGGGAAAATCAGCTATGAGCTGGTGGAAGAGATGTGCAGCGTAATCAAGGACTTTGCCGGAATCATGCAGTCGTATAAGGTAATTGGGTACCGTGCTTATGCCACAAGTGCCTTACGGGAGGCTAAAAACAGCCAGATCGTACTGGACCAGGTCCGTGTCAGGACTGGAATTGAGGTACAGATCATAAGCAATTCCGAGCAGCGTTTCATCAGTTATAAAGCCATTGCATCAAAAGATGCGGAGTTCAGCAAAATCATAGAAAAAGGGACCGCCATCGTTGACGTGGGCTTTGGCAGCATGCAGGTATCTCTCTTTGATAAGGATGCCCTTGTGTCCACCCAGAATCTGATGCTTGGGGTACTGCGGATTCGGGAAATGATGGCTGACGTGCAGGTCAGTGCCAAAATGCAGAACACTCTCATTGAAGAGATGGTGGATAATGAGCTTTACACCTTTCGAAAGGTATATTTAAAGGACCGCCAGATAAAAAGTCTCATTGGGATTGGGGAGAGCATCCTCTATCTCTCCAGAGGCAGCAATGGCGGCAAGGCGGTGGAACGGATTACCGCAGAGGAGTATGGAGAATTTTACGAAAAGCTGTTAAAGATGTCAGTGGAAGGAATTCAGGAACGGTTTGGAGTCAATGCAGAATATGCCGCCCTTTTAGTTCCAGCGGCCATTATCTTTAAACGCGTGCTAGAAATCACGGGAGCAGACATGTTCTGGATTCCGGGAATTCGTCTTTGTGACAGCATAGCAGCAGAATATGCCGAGGAAACGAAGGCTGTGAAATTTCATCACGATTTTTCCGAGGACATCCTGGCCGCCTCCAGAAATATGGCAAAAAGATACAAATGCCATGGTCCGCATACCGCTATTATGGAAAAATATGTGGTCGATCTTTTCGACAGCATGAAAAAATATCACGGCATGGGAAAAAGAGAACGGCTTCTTTTACAGATTGCCGCCATTTTGCACGCCTGCGGAAAATTTATCTCCATGAAAAAACCCAGCGAATCTGCTTATAATATTATTATGTCCACAGAGATTATAGGATTGTCCCATATGGAACGGGAAATCATAGCCAATGTGGTCCGGTATAATGGAGTGGAGTTTGATTACAGCCGTATGCATCTAAATGAAGAGCTGTTTCGCAATACAAAAGGGGAACTATCCAAAGAGGATATTACCATTCTTATGGCAAAGCTGACCGCCATTTTAAGACTTGCCAATTCCATGGATCGAAGCCATAAACAAAAGCTGTCAGACAGCCGTATGAATGTGAAAAACGGGCAGCTTTTGGTGACCACTTCCTATGAGGGAGATATAACTCTGGAATCTGTTTCCTTTAGCCAAAAGGCGGAATTTTTTGAAGAGATTTTTGGAATAAGGCCAGTCTTAAAGCAGAAGAGGAGGTTGACCTGATGGCAGACATCAATGAGATATTTAACAATCCGGATAATTATGTTAACCGAGAACTGAGCTGGATCGAGTTTAATTACCGGGTTCTTGGCGAGGCGAGAGATAAAAGCCTTCCTTTACTTGAAAGAGTCAAATTTTTAGGCATCACAGCCTCCAATTTAGATGAGTTCTATATGGTCCGTGTGGCATCGTTAAAAGACATGGTCCATGCCAAATATACAAAGCCTGATATCTCTGGCTTAAAACCAGGGGAGCAGCTGGAAAAAATCAGTGAGAAGACTCATGAGCTGGTTGCTCTCCAGTATTCCACCTATAACCGCTCCTTACTTCCAGCTTTAAAGCAACATGGAATTCATGTAATTTTAAATCATGAAGATCTAAATGAAGAAGAAGGAAATTTTGCAGATAACTATTTTGAACGTGATGTTTATCCGGTTCTCACCCCAATGGCAGTGGATTCCTCCAGACCATTTCCACTGATTCGGAATAAGTCCTTAAACATTGCAGCACTTCTTAAGAAAAAGAGCGGGGAAGAGGAGCTGGAATTTGCCATGGTCCAGGTCCCAAGCGTGCTTCCAAGGATTGTTAAGTTCCCTAAAAAAGAAGGGGAAGAGCAAAAGGTAATCCTGCTGGAACAAATTATCGAGCGGAATATGGGAAGCCTGTTCTTAAATTACAACGTAGTCACAGCCAGCCCTTTCCGGGTCATGAGAAATGCGGATCTGTCCATTGATGAAGAAGAAGCTGTGGACCTTTTGGAAGAGATTCAAAAGCAGTTGAAAAAAAGACAGTGGGGCGAGGCCATACGCCTTGAAGTAGAAGAAAAGATTGATAAAGGTCTCCTGAAAATATTAAAAAGGGAGCTTAATATCAGCTCCAGTGATATCTTTTTAATCAGTGGCCCTTTGGACCTTACCTTTCTAATGAAGCTGTATGGAGTGAAAGGATTCGAGCACTTAAAGGCCGTTCCCTATGTCCCTCAGCAGGTGCCGGAGTTAATGAATGAGGATGATATCTTTACCAATATCAGAAAGGGAGATATTTTACTTCATCATCCATATGAGACCTTTGACCCTGTTGTAAATTTTGTAAAGGCAGCGGCAAAAGATCCTGAAGTATTGGCTATCAAGCAGACGCTTTACCGGGTCAGCGGCAACTCTCCCATTGTAGCTGCCTTGGAAGAGGCCGCAGATAACCGGAAGCAGGTTTCTGTACTGGTGGAATTAAAAGCCCGTTTCGATGAGGAAAATAATATTAACTGGGCAAAGAGACTTGAAAAAGCAGGCTGTCACGTAATTTATGGGCTGGTAGGCTTAAAGACTCATTCAAAGATTACCCTGGTGGTCCGAAGAGAAGAAGATGGCATCAGACGATACGTTCATCTGGGAACAGGAAACTATAATGATTCCACAGCAAAGCTTTATACGGATTTTGGGTTAATGACCTGCAATCCCCAGATCGGAGAGGATGCCACGGCAGTCTTTAATATGCTATCCGGATATTCTGAGCCTTTGCAGTGGAACAAACTGGTGGTTGCCCCCATCTGGCTGAGAGCCAGGTTTTTAAAGATGATAAGGCGGGAAACAAAGAATGCAAAAACAGGAAAACAGGCTCATATCATCGCAAAGATGAATTCCCTTTGTGATAAGGATATTATCGCGGCTCTTTATGAGGCTTCCTGTGCAGGAGTGAAAGTTCAGCTCATTGTAAGAGGCATCTGCAGTTTAAGGGCAGGCGTCCCTGGATTAAGTGAAAATATTACCGTCCGCTCCATTATTGGAAATTTCCTGGAGCATACCAGAGTCTTTTATTTTGAAAATGATGGAAGCCCGGAGCTTTACCTGGGAAGTGCTGACTGGATGCCAAGAAACTTAGATAAACGGGTGGAAATCATGTTTCCGGTAGAAGATGAGGATTTAAAAGAACGGATTATCAAGATCCTTTTGATACAATTAGAGGATAATGTAAAATCCCATATCCTTTTACCTGATGGAACTTATGAAAAACCGGACCGGAGAGGCCGGGTCCAGAGAAACAGCCAGGAGGAGTTCTGTGAGGAAGCAAAGCTAGCGGTCAGGGAAGAACTTAAGAAATTAAACCCTCAGGCAAGCCGGGTATTTATCCCCAATGAGAGCCAGAGCTAACTGGAAAATTCAGGTGTGAATTACCGTTTTATAGGTTTTTTGTAAGAAAATAGTAAGGCAAAGATACCTTTCTTGTGGTAGAATGGATGCAGGCTTTTCTGTGTAAAAAGAAGAGCCGCTTACATAACGACAAGGGAGGTATTTTTTCATGTCCGAGACAATAAGCATACTGGTTGTGGATGATGAGAAGGAGATTGCAGATCTGGTTGAAATCTATCTGGTTAGCGATGGATATAAAGTATATAAGGCAAACCACGCAGAGGAGGGCCTTGAGATACTGGAAAAGCATCAGATTCATCTGGTTCTTTTAGACATCATGATGCCTGGAATGGATGGACTTTCCATGTGCAGGAAGATACGAGAGACAAATAATATCCCCATTATCATGCTAAGTGCAAAATCCACTGATTTAGATAAGATACTTGGCCTTGGTACCGGGGCAGATGATTACGTAACAAAGCCGTTTAACCCTCTGGAGCTTACGGCGCGTGTAAAATCACAGCTTCGCCGCTATACCCAGTTAAACCCCAACAGCTCAGTCAATGAAGCAGCCAAGAACGAAATTGCTATTCGGGGGCTGACCATTAATAAGGATAATCACAAGGTAACCGTTTACGGAGAAGAAATTAAACTGACTCCCATAGAATTTGACATTCTATATTTGCTGGCTTCCAATCCAGGCAGGGTGTTCAGCACCGATGAGATCTTTGAAAAGGTTTGGAACGAAAAGGTTTATGAAGCCAATAACACCGTAATGGTACATATCAGACGTCTGCGCGGCAAGATGAAGGAAGACACCAGACAGAATAAGATCATCACCACTGTTTGGGGGGTAGGTTACAAAATTGAAAAGTGATATCAATCGCCGTTTTCATGCCAGGGTCGTAGCCAACATTTTTTACAGTGCTGTGGTCACGGTCCTGATAGAACTTTTTCTTGTAACCAATATTTCCCTCATCGCTTCGTATATGCGTAATACAGACAGGGACAATGCATTTGTGGAGCTTCTTACCACCTTTGATGCCGTAGTGATTCTTATTTATGTTGTTTTCGGAATCGGTATTTTTACGGTTACCTTTCTTTTATTACAGGAAAAATCCATGCGATATATTGCCAAGATATCCAGCGCCATGCACAGCATTTCCGAAGGAGATTTAAACATCACGGTAGATATTGAAGGGGATGATGAATTTTCCGTTATGGCAGCCAGCTTAAATAAGATGGTGGGCGATTTAAAAGAGCTGATGGATAAGGAAAGAGAGGCAGAGCGGACGAAGAATGAGCTGATTACCAACATCGCTCATGATTTAAGGACTCCTCTTACCTCCATTAACGGTTACTTAGAGCTTTTATCCGGTGATACGAAGCTTGATCCTGAGGTTCAGAAAAAGTACATAGGAATCGCATACGTAAAGACAAAACGGCTGGAAAAGCTGATTGAAGATTTATTCGGATTTACAAAACTAAATTACGGAAAGATGTCCATGCACGTATCAAGAGTGGATGTGGTAAAGCTTTTAAGCCAGCTTTTAGAGGAGTTTTATCCCAGCTTTGTGGATAAAAACTTATCCTATGAGCTTCAAAGCAATGTCCCCGCTATGGTAATCGCGGCGGATGGAAATCTTTTGGCGCGCCTGTTTGACAATCTTATCAACAACGCCATCAAATACGGAGCCGATGGGAAACGGATTCTGGTAAAAGTGAATGGCAACGAAGAACAGGTGACAGTCTCTGTGGTCAATTACGGTTATGTGATTCCAGCAGACGAACTGCCTCTGATCTTTAATAAATTCTACCGGGTGGAGCAGTCCCGCTCCACAGATACAGGAGGAACTGGTCTTGGTCTTGCCATTGCAAAGAACATTGTGGATATGCACGGCGGAGCCATAGACGTTACCAGTGATTTGTCCGGCACTGTATTTTCGGTTAAGCTTAAGGTTGATTTTGATGTGAACAAAGAGAACTTTGGAAAGATAGGATGATACAGGATGAATTTCAAGAAGATATCCCTGATTTTTGCCATAGCGCTTACCATAGCAGGCAGCATGAAGCTGCCTGCTTTCGGCATGGTAGCCACAGATGCCAATTCTCAGGAAAATGAATTTAATGCGGTTTCTGAATCAGAAATCTCCATGGATGTTTCCTATGGATATGATGGAAATGCAAAAAGCGGACGTTTTGTACCCGTGAATGTAACCGTAAAAAGTGACAAGGACGCCCCATTTACCGGTACACTTCGGGTGGAAGCCATGGAATCAGATTTTGATATTTACCAGTATGATTATCCGGTGAGTTTAAAAGGGATGGAAATCCTTGATCAATCCCTGGATATTCCTGCGGGAAGGGCAGACACCCTCTATGTGAAGCTTTTAGATCAAAGTGGAAATGAGCTGATTCGAAAACGATTAAAAACCAATGTCACTCCGGAAACAGCAGAACTCTTCGTAGGCATTTTATCGGATAATGCTGATAAGCTTTCTTATATGGAGGGAGTGGGAGTCAATTACAGCTCTGTCCGTATCAAGACCTTTAACATGAAGACGGAAAAGATGCCGGATCATGTAATCGGACTGGGTGTTCTTGATGTCCTTGTTATCACCGATTACGATACCAAACAGCTTTCCAAAGACCAGGTGTCAGCAATTTGGGCGTGGGTAAAGGAAGGCGGCACCCTTCTTCTTGGCACTGGAGCCAGAGCAGATGATACACTTTTTGCATTTCAATCGGACCTTTTGGAGAAGCAATATGCACCTCCAGCGGAGCGGTCTGTGGATATGGGTGTAGAATATTCCACCAACGGACCTGGAGACTCCTTTTTAAATCTTGTGTGTGCTGATGTTTCCTTAAAAGGAGGCACAGGTGTTTTTTCCAATGACCAGTTCTCAGTCCTTACTTCCGTATCCAAGGGAAAAGGCATCGTTGGAGTGGCTGCCTATGATTTTGCAGACATTTCCTCCTTTTGTGAGACCCACCGCTCCTATGTGGATAAGCTTTTTACCACCATTTTGGGAGATACCAGATTAAACAACTTATCCTCATACTTATACAGCGGAAATTCCGGCCAGTTCTGGTCCGTTCAGAACATGCTCAATACAGGCAATGTAGATAAGCTTCCAAAGCTTGCTCTTTATATCGTATTAATCCTGGGATATATTATCCTGGTGGGACCTGGGCTTTATCTCTATTTGAAAAAGAAGGAGAGAAGAGGATATTACAGGACCGCAGTGGTGGTGATCTCCTTTATCTTTACCGCGGTCATATACTTGACAGGAATTAAGACCCGGTTTAAGGATACCTTCTTTACCTATGCCACTATTTTGGATTCCACTAAGGATTATGTGGATGAATATACCTATATTAATATGAGGACTCCTTATAACAAGGCTTATACCATTTCCCTGGATCCTTCTTATATGATTTTGCCCATAACAAGGAGCAACAACTATGAAATGTCTCCTGTCCCCAAGTTTCTTGGAGATGAAGATTATAAAGTAAGAGTAGGATACGGAAATGGAGATACAAAGGTTTCCGTTCAGAATGCAGCAGCATTTACGCCCAAATACTTCTCTCTGCAAAAACGGACTCCCAATACAGACCACAGAGGACTTCTTGGTGATATTACGCTGTCAGACGGAAAGGTCTACGGAACTGTGACCAATGAATACCCCTTCCCCGTAGAGAAGGTCGGAGTTCTTATGTACGGTAAGATGATTCTGCTAGATGAATTAAAGCCTGGGGAGACTGTTAAATTAGATGGTGCTCCAGTCATTAATTATCCCATTAACAACGCCTTTAACGTATCAGCCAGAGTAACAGGCAGCTATCAGTATCCAAAGGCAGATATTGACAATCCAGATTATATGCTGGCACTGTCCAGAACCAATATTTTAAGCTTCTACCTGGATAAATATTCCACCGCCTATAACCAGGAAGCCAGAATTGTAGCCTTCAGCAGCAATCAGACTGACAGCCAGTTCCTGGCCAAAGGAAACTATGAGACCTTTGGAATGTCCATGTTTACCTCCACTCTGGATGTAAACACAAGGAAGTTTGGAGTTGTCTCTCATTCTGCACTGATAAAACCGCCAAAAGTAATCAGCGGTCAGTATTACTCTGATTCCAACGCAACCTATGCGGTTGATCCGGTAGCCCTGGAGTATTTCCTTGGAAATGACCTTGAGATTGACAAATTGTCGTTTGAAAATCCATCCGCGGACTTTACAAACAATGATAACGTTTCCTACATCAACCTGTTTAAGGGAGATATTTATTTTTACAATCACGACACAGGGAATTATGATGTCATGACCGCCGGAAAGCTGGACTATACAGCCGGGGAGCTGACCCCCTATTTATCACCGGGCAATACCCTTACCGTTAAATATGTAAGCGACAATGCGGAAGGAAAGAACTGGTATATAACACTGCCTATGCTCACGGTTACAGGAAGGGATAAATGATGTTAGAAATCAAAAATTTATGGAAAAAATTCGGTAAGTTCCATGCCTTAAATGGCTTGGATCTAACGATTCCCGAAGGCTCCCTTTACGGATTTGTGGGGCCAAACGGTGCAGGTAAAACAACCACCATTAAGATTATGACCGGACTCCTATCGGCAGACTGCGGCCAGGTCCTGATTCGTGGTACCGACGTGACCAGAGGGTTAAATGATTTAAAGTTAAGCATTGGTTATGTGCCTGATTTTTTCGGCGTGTATGATAATCTGAGGGTCAACGAATACATGGAGTTTTTTGCTTCCTGCTATGGACTTGATGGGCTTAAAGCGAGAAACCGGTATATGACCCTTTTAGAACAGGTGGGCTTGGAAGATAAGGTAAACTTTTATGTAGACAGCTTATCAAGAGGTATGAAGCAGCGTCTGTGCCTGGCAAGGGCTTTAATCCATGATCCCCTTCTTCTGGTTCTTGATGAGCCTGCTTCCGGTCTGGACCCAAGGACCCGATTTGAATTCAAGGAGATCTTAAAAGAGTTAAAGGATCAGGGAAAGACCATATTTATAAGCTCCCACGTGCTGTCGGAGCTATCAGAGCTTTGTACGGATATTGGTATCATTGACCAGGGGAAGATGGTTCTGGGAGGAAGTATGGAAGAAATCCTTCACAGGGTCAATGCCACCAATCCCCTGATCATCGCAGTTCTGGGCAATAAGGAAAGGGCTCTTTCCATCTTAAAGAGCCAGCCCTGTGTTCAGACCATAGCCGTGAAGGATCAGGATATCCGGGTGAATTTCATTGGGGATGAACAGGATGAGGCCCTTCTCCTACAACAGCTTGTGGATGCGGAGGTACTGATCCGCGGGTTTTACAGAGAGCAGGGGAGCTTAGAGACCCTGTTCATGCAGATAACCGATCATGATAAAGAAAAGGCGGTGCTTGTACATGAAAATGAACCCGGTCTATAAACGGGAAATAACGGTCAGCTCCAGAAGCTTCCGTCTGGCCCTCATTCTTGTGCTGTTTAATTCCATTCTTGCCCTGGTAGTTCTTCTTAATATGTACTCCGTGGTAGAACAGGTGAAGATGACAGCTGAGATTCAGTATTCATCCTTTATCAACATATACGTTTTCGTAGCAGTGGTGGAATTCGTCATGCTCATGTTCATCATGCCGGCTCTGACAGCGGCCAGTGTCAGTGGGGAGAGAGAACGCCAGACTCTGGATCTTCTTCTCACCACCACCATGAAGCCATGGGAGATTATCTGGGGAAAATTAATGGCTTCCTTTGGAACCATGTTTTTAATGGTCATGTCAAGCTTTCCCCTTCTTTCCGTCTCATTTGTATATGGAGGCGTGACAGCTTCTGATATATTTATTTTGCTTTTATGCTATCTTGCCGTGGCCCTTCTTTGCGGAAGCATGGGAATCTGCTTTTCTTCTATTTTTAAGCGTTCTACCATTGCTACGGTAGTAAGCTATGGAGTGCTGGTGATGATTGCGGCAGGTACCTATGCCATCAATATATTTGCGTTATCCATTGCCCGCCTAAATGTGGTCAATACCTATGCATCCTCGGTCAGCGGCATTGCAGATCAGGCCAATTCCGGTTCATTCCTGTATCTTCTTTTATTAAATCCTGTGGCTACATTTTATGTAATGATAAATACCCAGGCTGGAGATAATCAGGTATTAAAGAGCCTTAACAACTGGTTCGGTCCTCACCCTCAGAATGGCATTATGGATCACTGGGTGGTGCTAAGCATTTTCATCCAGCTTTTGTTGGCAGCTATCTTCCTTTTTATTGCGGTGAAGGCCATCAGCCCTACCAATGGAAAACGAATGAAAAACACCAAGTAAAAGGAGGTTTTATGTTAACAATAGGATGTCATTTATCATCGGCCAAAGGCTACCTTGCCATGGGTAAGGATGCCAAGGCCATTGATGCAAATACGTTTCAGTTTTTTACAAGAAATCCAAGAGGAACCAAAGCCAAAGCCATGAATCCGGCCGATGTGGAACGTTTTCTTCTCTTTGCAGAAGAAAACTCCATTGGCCGGATTCTGGCTCATGCGCCCTATACTTTAAATGCCTGCTCTGCAGATGAAAATCTTCGTATTCTCGCAAGAGATACCATGAAGGATGATTTATTGCGAATGGAATACACTCCCGGAAACTGCTATAACTTTCACCCGGGAAGCCACGTAGGACAGGGCGTTGAAACCGGGATACAGTATATTGCAGATATGCTTGGAGAGATTCTTTCTCCCGAACTTCATACGACGGTCCTCCTTGAGACCATGTCAGGTAAGGGAAGTGAAGTAGGCCGTGAATTTGAAGAATTAAGAGAGATTCTTGACCGGGTAGAGCTTAGCCATCTCATGGGCGTCTGTCTTGATTTATGCCACGTGTGGGATGCCGGATATGACATTGCAAATGACTTAGACGGGGTATTAAAGAAATTCGATGACGTAATCGGCCTTTCCCGTTTAAAAGCAGTTCATCTAAATGACAGCCAGAATCCCTTAGGCGCACACAAGGACCGCCACGCGCGATTAGGTGAGGGCTGTATCGGAATAGAGGCTATAAAAAGGATCGTGACCCATCCGGTTCTTAGGGAGCTGCCTTTTTATTTAGAGACACCCAACGATTTATCTGGGCACGCCAAAGAAATTGCAATGATGAGGAATGCCTGATGGCGTAATTACCAATCCTATAGTATAATAGAGGAATCTAACAGTTGAGGAGGAACAGACATGGGAATTGTAAAGGCACTGACAACCGCGTTAGGCGGTTCACTGGCAGATCAATGGCTTGAAGTCATAGAAGCAGGAGATATGGGAGACCAGACCGTATTCTCTTCAGGAGTAAAAATCAGAAAAGGCTCCAATACAAGGGGAACAGATAACACCGTTTCAGATGGTTCTGTCATTCATGTTTACCCCAATCAGTTCATGATTTTAGTGGACGGTGGAAAGGTGATTGACTATACCGGAGAACCAGGCTATTTTACTGTAAAGAATTCTTCCCTCCCCTCTCTTTTTAATGGTCAGTTCGAAGAAGCTCTAAAGGAATCCTTTGACCGTGTCCGTTATGGTGGAAAGACACCTACGGCTCAAAAAGTATTTTTTATCAATCTTCAGGAAATAAAAGGGGTAAAATTTGGAACCCCTAATCCCATTAATTATTTCGATCAGTTTTATAATGCAGAATTATTCCTGCGGGCTCATGGAACGTATTCCTTTAAGGTAACAGATCCTCTGTTATTCTTTGCGGAAGTCATTCCAAGAAACGCTGTCAGCGTGGAAGTGGATGATATCAACAGCCAGTATCTTTCCGAATTTTTAGAGGCATTGCAGTCCTCCATCAATCAGATGTCCGCAGACGGAATCCGAATCTCTTACGTATCATCAAAGGGTAGAGAGCTTGGACAGTATATGTCAGATGTTCTTGACGAACAGTGGAAGGCCAGGAGAGGAATGGCCATTCAGTCCGTGGGAATCGCAAGCATAACCTATGATGAGGAATCCAAGGACCTGATTCATATGAGAAACCAGGGCGCTATGCTTGGAGATCCGTCAGTAAGAGAGGGATACGTCCAGGGAGCTGCTGCCAGAGGTATGGAGGCAGCCGGAGGCAATTCCGCAGGTTCTATGTCCGGTTATCTTGGAATGGGCATGGGAATGAATGTAGGAGGCGGTATCCTGGGTGCTGCATCAAGTGCCAACCTTCAGCAGATGAAGATTAATCAGGAACAGCAGGCAGGAAATAATACTCCTTCCGGTACTCAGGCTACAGCGGGCTGGACCTGTAGCTGCGGAAGCGTTAATACCGGTAATTTCTGCCCACAATGCGGAAACAAAAAGCCAGCCGGACCATGGAAGTGCGAATGCGGTGAGTCCAATACCGGAAACTTCTGCTCCCAGTGCGGTAAGCCAAAGCCATGAGCGGCATCATAACCTATCATTGCCCCAACTGCGGCGGCCCCTTAAAATTTAATCCAAAGCTTCAAAAGTATGCCTGTGAATTTTGCCTTTCAGAATTTACGGAGCAGGAAGCGCAGGAAGAGGAGATAGCGAAAGAAGAGGAAAAGGCAAGAGAGAAAAGGGCGCAGGAAGAGGAAAAGGCGGAGCAATCAGGACGTGAGGGTGAGCCGGTCCTTTATTCCTGCCCCAGCTGCGGAGCAGAGGTTGTAACCGATGAAACTACCGCAGCCACCTTTTGCTACTATTGTCACAATCCGGTCATTCTGACCGGCCGACTATCCGGCGAATACCATCCGGATTATGTCATTCCCTTTTCTATTGAAAAGGAAAAGGCAGTAGAGATGTTTCGAAGCTGGATGAAGAAAAAGAGATTTACACCAAAAGCATTTTACAGTGAAGATCAGATTGAAAAGATCTCCGGCGTATATTTTCCTTATCTTCTTTACAGCTGCCGGGTCAATGGACAGTTAACAGCCAGGGCAGACCGTCTGCGCATCTGGGTCAGCGGAAATTACAGGTATACGGAAACACAGACCTATGAAGTAAAAAGAGAGGGGCTTATGCCCATAAAATACGTACCCCGTAATGCATTAAAAAAGGCCAGTAAAGAGCTGACAGAAGGAGTGTTTCCTTTTGATACCGATGTGATGAAGCCATTTACCATGGGGTACTTATCAGGTTTTGTAGCGGAGCGAAGAGATATGGGAGAGACTGACTTCTCCAGCGAAGTGAAGGATGAGGTACGGTCCTTTGCCAGAGACTCCTTAAAAAACAGCATAACTTCCTATGATACTTTGAGGGTACAGGATGAATCCTTTTCCTTCACAGAGGAGCAATGGCAATATGCGCTCCTTCCTGTATGGGCTCTTACTTATTTTGACCGGGCAAAGAATGCAATGTATTATTTTACCATAAACGGGCAGACCGGAAAGGTCTGTGGAAAGCTGCCGGTGGATAAAGGAAAGCTTCTCCTTCTGTTTTTGGAGATCTTCATTCCGGTGCTTGCTGCCATGCTGATCGTGGGGTATTTCATATGATGAATGTAACATGGAAATGGATGAGAAAAGGGATACCAACAGCCTTTTTTATTATAGTTTTTTTCTTGTTCTCCTCATGCTTTATGGCCCTTAATTCCCTTGGGGATGAAACGCGGGTCTTTGATGATGCAGGGCTTTTTACCAGAAAAGAAATCGATAGCTTTCAGTCCCAGATCGCATCCATGAAAAAAGAAATGAACATGGATGTTTTAATCGTGACCGCAAGTGATACGAACGGTAAGTCTGCGAAGCAGTATGCAGAGGATTATTACATCAATGGATCATACGGCGTTGGCTCTGATTACAGAGGTGTTCTGTTTTTAATTGATATGGATAACCGGGAAATGTACATTCTCCCAGTGGGTAAGATGAACCGTTTCTTAACAGATCAGCGCTGGAATGCCATTTTAGACAGCTCTTATGAGAGTGCCAGTCAGGGGGAATATGCTTCCAGTGCCCAGGCCTTTTTAGATGGAGTTATGAAGTATTACCGGGCTGGTATTCCTGGCGGCCAGTATAATTATGATAAGGAAACGGGAGAAATCAGTATTTACAGAAGTATTCGCTGGTATGAAGCGGCAGCAGCCTTTGGAATCGCACTTTTTGCTGGGGGAACTGCTTGCCTTACTGTAGCTGGACAGTATTCCATGAAAAAGGAGAGAAACCGGTCAGGGAATTATTTAAAGGCTTACCGAGGCGCCAGCCAGTTTCGCTATTCCCAGCAGACCGATGATCTCATTAATAAGACGGTGACCCATGTAATCATTCCGAGAAATAACGGAGGGAACTCCGGCGGCAGCTCCGGCGGTGGTTTTTCTGGAAGAAGCACCACTCATTCCTCCTCCGGGCGGACCATGGGAGGCGGGGGCCGTAAGTTTTAAGGAAATACCATTGAAAAAAGTCTGGAGAAGGAGTAATCCTTAGCCAGACTTTTTGTTTATTCATCTAATAAAACAGGAACTGCTTTATCCAGGGTCATAGAGGTAGCTGTCACAATGCAGTCGTAGGCAAGTATATGAACACCTCCACGTTTTGCTTCCTGTAAAGCCTTGGCAAATTCCGGGTGAGTCTTTCTGTTTGGTGCAAAGCCTGTCATCTCTTTCATCTGTATGACAAAGAGAATATAAGCCTCATAACCTGCCTCATATGCCTTTACCAATTCTTCTACATGTTTCACACCCCTAAGAGTCGGTGCATCGGGAAACATGGCAAGTCCATCCTCCTCCAGGGTCACCCCTTTTACCTCCATAAATGCGGAGAACTCAGGATTGGCAGTTTGAAAGGCAAGATCAAATCTGGACTGTCCGTAGGTGACCTCCCGTTTTATATTTTGTATTCCTTCAACCAATTTGGTTGTCTCAATATTTTTTTTACCATAGGGAAGAGAAGCATTTCCAGATAAAAGCCATTCATAAGCTGCCTGGTTTGGTGCCTGGGAATCCATATTAATAAGAAGTGGGCCTTCCTCCCGCTCCTTCCATACTCCGATTAAGGAATACTGAGTCTTTCTTCCAAGAAGGGCGGCTTCCGGGTGAAACTGGACTAACACGGTCACCCCGGGAATCAATAGCTCCCTGCAGCGTCCTGTATTTTTTACATGGCAGACGACAGTTTCTTCCTGGCCGTTCTTATTAGTTATTAAAACATTGGCAATAAAGCGGTTGGGCCGGCTAAGGAAAATACCTTTCTGCATATGTTCATATTTCATAAAAATAAGTTCATCCTTTCTGTATCCATGGGAGTATCTTACCATAGAAAGGGACAAATGGAAAGCTCAGACATATGTCTTTGCAACAAATACATATGTCCGTATAAAGAATACTTTTTGCTTGCGCCATTTCATAAAGTGTGCTACAATGCTGGCAAGGTTTTTATCCACTCTAAATTATGACAAAGCAGGAAAGGAATCAGATACTATGGAATTATCCTATCAAAGTACCCGGGGCGGCGAAGCTGGTGTAACGGCTTCCCAGGCAATTTTAAAAGGGCTGGCAGCAGACGGCGGCTTATTTATGCCAAGCTTTATTCCAAAGCTTGACAGATCCATGAAGGAGCTATCCCTCATGACATACCAGGAAACAGCCTATGAGGTAATGAAGCTGTTCCTTACGGATTTCACCGAAGCCGAATTAAAAAGCTGCATCAATCAGGCTTATGACAGCAAATTTGATACGGAAGAGATTGCACCTCTATCCAAAGCAGATGGTGCTTATTATCTGGAATTATATCATGGAAGTACCATTGCATTTAAAGATATGGCACTTTCTATCCTGCCCCATCTGATGACTACCGCTGCGAAAAAAAATGAGGTAAAAAACAAGATCGTAATTCTTACCGCTACCTCCGGCGATACAGGTAAGGCGGCTATGGCAGGCTTTGCCGATGTGGAAGGAACCGAGATCATTGTGTTCTATCCAAAGGATGGAGTAAGTCCGGTCCAGGAACTTCAGATGGTAACACAAAAAGGGGAGAATACCCATGTGGCAGCCATTCACGGAAACTTTGACGATGCTCAGACCGGAGTAAAGAAGATCTTTAACGACAAAGAGTTTGCAAAGCTTCTGGAAGAAAAAGGATATCAGCTTTCCTCTGCCAATTCCATTAACATCGGAAGACTGGTTCCCCAGATCGTCTACTATGTCTATGCCTATGCAAAGCTCCTTTTAAATGAAGAGATTAAAGAAGGGGAAGAAATTAATGTGGCCGTGCCAACCGGTAACTTCGGAAACATTCTGGCGGCTTATTTTGCAAAGCTCATGGGAGCACCGATTAAGACCTTAATCTGTGCATCCAATGAGAATAAAGTCCTTTTTGATTTCTTCCAGACAGGAACCTATGACAGGAACCGGGAATTTATACTAACCACTTCTCCTTCCATGGATATCTTGATTTCCAGCAATTTAGAGAGACTCATTTACTTAAGTGCTGGCGGTGACGCAACAGCCAATGCAAACCTTATGAAGGCTCTTGGAGAAAGCGGCAGCTATTCTGTAACCAGTGAGATGAGAGAGAGAATGAAGGGCTTTGTAGGAGGCTTTGCGTCAGAAGCTGAAAATAAAGCTGCGATTAAAAAGCTGTTTGAAGATACCGGCTACTTAATTGATACTCATACCGGAGTCGCTTCGACTGTATACAGTAACTATAAAGAAGAGACAAAGGATGATACAAAAACGGTCATCGCCTCAACAGCCAGTCCTTATAAATTTTCAAGAAGTGTTTTGGAAGCCATAGAAGGAAATCAGGAAACAAAGGATGAGTTTGAGATTATTGACCATCTCTCCCGGGTATCCGGAATTGTGATTCCTCAGGCAGTAGAAGAAATCCGCACCGCCGAGGTACGTCATACCACGGTTTGCGATGCGGATCAGATGAAGGAAGCTGTTTTAGGTTTTTTAAATTAATTCAGAGAACGAAGGGCGAACCGCTTCCATTTTCCTCCCAGCACACGGCTGGAGAAGAAGATGGCGCGGACCAGCCAGTCGATGGTCATGGCGATCCAGATGCCCATGAGTCCAAGCCCAAGGTGAAGGCTTAGGAAATAAGCAAGAACGATACGGCAGATCCACATGGAGCAGATGGATACCACCATGGTAAAACGGACGTCACCAGCGGCACGCAGGCCGTTGGTGAGGCAGAAGGCCAGTGGATGGATCAACATGCAGCAGATGCTGTGATAGAGCATAAGTTTTACCGCTAAGGCGCTGGTTTCCGGGGAAAGCTGGAACAGCGCCGTTATTCCGTTCAAAAATGGAATAATGGAGAGGTTTAATACGATGAGGCAGAGATAAGCGGTTTTTAGTAGTCTTCCCATATATTTCTTTGCCTGATCCAGTTCTCTGGCTCCCACACACTGTCCGACCACAGTAACCATGGCAATGCCGATAGCAGTAGCTGGAATGGTCTCCAGACCGCA
Organism: Lacrimispora xylanolytica; assembly: GCF_026723765.1. Classification (NCBI taxonomy): domain Bacteria; kingdom Bacillati; phylum Bacillota; class Clostridia; order Lachnospirales; family Lachnospiraceae; genus Lacrimispora; species Lacrimispora xylanolytica. The sequence goes on along the minus strand of NZ_CP113524.1, from coordinate 3,977,616 downwards.
TATGGTACTTGCTACTGCATTGGCGGCAATGGCAACGGTACCAAAACTGGAGATCAGGCTTGATAAAAGTAGTTTCCCAAGCTGAAAGATACTGTTTTCCACACCATTCGGTACACCGATATTAAGAATTCTTCGAAGCATTCCCTTATCCACCTTAAGGGTGAAATCAACGCTTAATCCTGCATGTCTTTTTAACAGAACCAGCATGATAACAGCGCAGAAAATTCTTGAAATCAGAGTGGAGATTCCAGATCCAGCCACACCCATATGGAGTCCAAAGATAAAGATAAAATTACCCACGATATTCATTACATTGGCAATGAGAGATACCCGCATGGATACTCCCGAATTGCCTGCGGAACGGAAAAGCGCGGCGGAACTGTTATAAAAGGCGAGGAAAGGATAAGATAAGGCGGACAGGAAAAAATAGACCTTTGCATTATCCATAACATCCTGACTGATGTTTCCATAAACAAGACGCAAAAGCGGCTCGTTGAATATCAGGGCGATTGCCGCAAGGATGATAGAAAGTCCTCCCACGGCCAGAAAAAGCTGTCCGGCAGCTTTTGCAACGTTCTTATCGTCCTTTCTTCCAATGTACTGGGCTGCTACAACAGATCCGCCGGCTGCCATGGCACCAAAGAGACCGATCAAAAGAATGTTAATGGTATCAACGATGGATACGCCTGATACGGCAGCCTCTCCGATGGCGGCCACCATAAGGGTATCCGTCATTCCCATGGCAACGGCTAAAAACTGCTCGATGACCAGGGGGAAAATCAGCTTTCTCAGTTGTTTTCTGGTAAACAGGTTCCTATCTTCTTCTGTCTTCTGATTCATAACATTTCTCCCATGTTGTATTTATTCTAATACCATTATAAAGCAATGACCGTATGAAAGCAAAATGTAACTTTGTTATAAAAAAAACAATCTTTTTGAAATTAAACTTTCCAAATAGGACAAAATGGTATATAATGAATAAATAAAAACTAAAAATAGATGGAGGTTCGAGATATGTTAGTTTCAGCGAAAGAGATGCTTGAAAAGGCAAGAGACGGAAAGTATGCAGTCGGACAGTTCAACATCAACAACCTTGAGTGGACAAAAGCAGTTCTGCAGACGGCAGAGGAGTTAAAATCCCCAGTTATTCTCGGTGTTTCCGAGGGTGCTGGAAAATATATGACTGGCTATAAAACAGTTGCTTCTATGGTAAAAGCGATGATTGAAGAGATGAAGATTACAGTTCCAGTAGCACTTCATTTAGATCACGGCTCCTATGAAGGCTGTTATAAATGTATCGAAGCAGGATTTTCTTCCATCATGTTCGATGGTTCCCATTACCCGATTGCTGAGAATGTTGAAAAGACAACAGAGCTTGTAAAGGTTTGTGCAGAAAAGGGAATGTCTATCGAGGCTGAGGTTGGTTCTATCGGCGGAGAAGAAGACGGCGTTGTTGGTATGGGTGAGTGTGCAGATCCAGACGAGTGTAAGCAGGTAGCTGATTTAGGCGTGACCATGCTGGCAGCAGGTATCGGCAATATTCACGGAAAATATCCGGAAAACTGGGCTGGTTTAAGCTTTGATACTTTAGCAGCAATTAAAGACAAAGTTGGCGATATGCCTTTAGTTCTTCACGGTGGTACAGGCATTCCGGAAGATCAGATCAAGAAAGCCATCAGCCTTGGCGTTGCTAAAATCAACGTTAATACAGAGTGTCAGCTTACCTTTGCTGAGGCAACCCGTAAGTACATCGAAGCAGGCAAGGATTTAGAAGGCAAGGGCTTTGACCCAAGAAAACTTCTTGCACCAGGTGTAGAAGCAATTAAGGGAACTGTAAAAGAGAAGATGGAATTATTTGGTTCTGTTGGAAAAGCATAATTGTTTTTAATTCAAAAATATTTGAAAAAGTACTTGATTTTTTTAGGAAAATGATTTATTTTAATTAAGAACGATGGCGTTCTCCTTGCAAAGGGAGGGCGCCTTTTCTGTTTTTTATGCATATTCAGTTATTGAGGAGACTTAAAAAGGGCGAACTGACTTAATTTTATTAAGTGGTAATTCATATGAGAGGATGGAGAATTTATGAGTGAAGTTGTAAACGTAGCCGAAAAGTTTGGCAAGAATGTATTTAACGAAACCGTTATGAGAGAGCGTTTACCAAAGTCCGTTTTCAAGAAGTTAAAGAAAACGATTGAGGATGGCGCAGAGTTAGATCCTTCCATTGCTGATGTAGTTGCACATGCAATGAAGGACTGGGCAATTGAGAGAGGTGCCACTCACTACACCCATTGGTTCCAGCCGCTTACCGGTATTACCGCAGAAAAGCATGATTCCTTTATCTCTGCACCGACTTCCGAAGGAAAGGTCATCATGGAATTCTCCGGAAAAGAACTGGTAAAAGGAGAGCCGGATGCATCCTCATTCCCATCTGGAGGACTTAGAGCAACCTTCGAGGCCAGAGGCTATACTGCTTGGGATTGTACTTCACCTGCATTCTTAAGAGAAGATGCAATTGGTGTTACCCTTTGCATACCGACTGCTTTCTGTTCCTATACAGGAGAAGCACTTGATAAAAAAACTCCTCTTTTAAGATCCATGGAGGCTGTTGATGAGCAGGCTTTAAGAATCTTAAGATTATTTGGAAATACCACAGCCAAGAGAGTTACCCCTTCCGTAGGACCGGAGCAGGAGTATTTCCTGGTGGATCACGATAAATATTTACAGAGAAAAGATTTAATTTATGCTGGCCGTACTTTATTCGGCGCTATGCCTCCAAAAGGCCAGGAGCTGGAAGATCATTACTTTGGAGCTATTCGGGAACGAGTTGCTGCTTACATGAAGGAAGTAAATGAAGAGCTTTGGAAGTTAGGCGTACCGGCAAAGACACAGCATAATGAGGTAGCTCCTGCACAGCACGAGCTGGCACCAATCTTTGAGCAGGCAAACGTTGCCGTAGATCATAACCAGCTGGTTATGGAAACCTTAAAGAAGGTAGCAGGACGCCACGGACTTAATTGTCTCCTTCATGAGAAGCCATTTGCAGGCGTGAATGGTTCCGGTAAGCACAACAACTGGTCCTTAACCTCAGATGATGGCATCAACCTATTAAATCCAGGCGAGACACCACATGAGAACATTCAGTTCTTACTGGTATTATCCTGTATCTTAAAGGCAGTTGACAAACACGCTGACCTCCTTCGTGAGTCTGCAGCAGACGTTGGAAATGATCACAGACTGGGAGCCAATGAGGCACCTCCAGCTATCATCTCCGTATTCATCGGCGAGCAGTTAGAAGACGTAGTTGACCAGCTTTGCAGCACTGGAGAGGCAACCCGCTCCAAGGCAGGCGGCACCTTAAAGACAGGTGTTAGAACCTTACCAGATTTATTTAAGGATGCAACAGACCGTAACAGAACTTCACCATTTGCATTTACAGGCAACAAGTTTGAGTTCCGTATGGTTGGTTCCTCCGATTCCATTTCCTCTCCAAACGTAGTGTTAAATACCATTACCGCAGAGGCATTCAAAGAAGCAGCAGACATTCTTGAGAAGGCAGAAGACTTCGATACCGCAGTTCATGACTTAATCAAGAAGCAGTTAGCCGCTCACAGAAGAATTATCTTCAATGGAAACGGTTATGCAGATGCATGGGTAGAAGAAGCTGAGAAGAGAGGACTTCCAAACTTAAAGTCCATGATCGATGCAATTCCAGCTCTTGCTACAGACGCTGCTGTTAAGATGTTTGAGGAATTTAAGGTATTTACAAAGGCTGAGTTGGAATCTCGCGTTGAGATTGAATATGAAGCTTATACCAAGGCGATCAACATCGAAGCCAGAACTATGATTGATATGGCTGGAAAGCAGCTCATTCCTGCCGTTGTAAAATACACTTCCATACTGGCAGATTCCTTAGGAAAGATCAAGACAGCATGTCCTGATGCAGATACCAGCGTACAGGAAGAGCTTCTCATCGAAGTGAGCGCGTACCTTTCTGATATGAAGGTAGCCTTATCCGCACTGGTAGAGATAACAGATAAGTGCTCAGCGATCAAAGAGAACAAAGAGCAGGCAGCTGCATACCACGATGAGGTAGTTCCTGCTATGGCAGCTCTTCGTGCACCTGCTGATAAGCTTGAGATGATTGTAGATAAAGAGATATGGCCATTACCAAGCTACGGCGATCTTATTTTCGAAGTATAATTTTATAAGTAAATTCAAAATGCGTTTTGACCGGCTGTTACAGCCTGTTCAAAGCGCATTTTTTATGTAAAAAACTCTGCCAGTTGGGTTTCACACCATGTAAAATAAAGTCGATTCAGGAAGGGAAAACTTACAAGTAATACCGTATTTATTACATCATATGATAAGATATAAAAGTAATTATTATGATAGAGAGATCATACATAATATGGATTAAATTAAGTGGAGGTACTTCAATGAAAAAGAAAATGGGTTTACTAGGCTTCGTATTTTTTTCCTGTATCCTTATTGGGGGCTGTGGGAAAAAAGCAGATGGTGAATCATATACGGTAACCGTAGAACAAACGCAGGAACAAACGCAGGAACAGAAGCAGGAGAAAAAACAGGAATTAGAAACAGAAATTAGTACAAAAGAGACATTGTCTATCAGTAATACGGAGGAAACAAAGGTAAAAGATGATAGCATTACAATGCTTGTTTATACAGAAGCGCCAAATAAGAATAGTTCTGTAGAAATTCAATATCCTCAATTCAAGAATAATGATGCCTTAAACGCCATGGTCTATGATAAAGTACAGAGCCTGGCTCAGATAGATACATCTCTCTTTTCAAGTGATGCCAGATTAAACATTGATTATCAAGCCGATGTGACACTTAACAATAATAAGGTGGTAAGTATTATATTTTGGGGTCCAAGCTCCATTGACGATGCAGCATATAGCACCAACAATTTAATTACAATGAATGTAGATCTGCATTCCATGAAAGAGCTGAATCTTAAAGATTTGTATACAACCAATGCTGATTTCCAGGCAGTATTTTTTGAGAAAGCCATGTTCCCTGAGAACCCTGTTACTTCCTATGATAAAGCCAGTTTTCCAGAAATGCTGAAGCTTCAATCACCGGAATATCAGACGGTAGACCCCTTTAGTATTGAGGGGAATGTAAAATTCTTCCTAAAGCCTGACGGTATAGTGTTTAGTTTGCCTGCTGTTCACGCAACTGGAAGTGATCATTTTGAAGCACAGCTTAAATACAGTGATATACAGCAGTTCTATCTGCTGAAACAGAACCTTTGGGAAAATAGATAATAGAACCGTTAAAAGAAGGGGGAAACTAAGCAGAAACAGTTTCCCCCTTCTTTTATAGTGAGTGCATTATACTATTTTTATGATAGTGTATTAAACCAATAAGTTGCCTGATTTCCACGTGTTTCATCCTGGGAGGCATTTTTTGGTTGCTCATAGTTATGTAAAAAGGCACAAGCCAGGTAATAGGCACTCTCAGTGGAACGGGTGAATTGTGAGAACGTCATATTGTATTTGGTAGTTGCATGGAACTGTTCTTTGTTGCTTACTTCGTACAGAATACGCTTTAATTCACTATCCATATTTGCAACAGTTAATCCATTGCTTTTGGCCCAGTCAATGTACTTGGTAGCTGGTGTCCACTGAACCAGACCAAAACCGCCGCTGGTGTTGTTTTCCTTTAAGCTCTGCCAAATACCTGGGTTGATGGTACTCTCTGTCTGCATGTTGCCAAGCATTCCGCAGACGGCATTTTTGGTCCAGCCCTTGTTCCGTAAATAGTTTAAGATATATTGAGCGTTTACCGTCATTTGTTTGGTGTTTAAATAACTGTTACTGCAATAGGTAGTCCCACCGCCGGAGTCGGCTCCATCAAGAGCTTTAAGAGTCGCCTTACCAGCCTTCCCATCCACTGTAAGACCTTTTGCTCTCTGAAAATTTCTTACAGCAGTATCTGTGCCGCTGCCGAATTTTCCGTCAGGAGTCCCGCAGTTGTAGCCTGCTGCATTTAATTTCTGCTGCATTGTTTTTACACCTGCACTGTAACGAAGCTTATCATCCTTCATGTAATAGCCATTGCCTGCAAGTACCTGGGCATATGTATAGTTTGCATTATTATAATCTGCCATAATTATGATCTCCTTTTTCTTTAAAATGTGTTTTTGTGGTGAGTTCAAAGGAATGGGATAATGATGAAAAGGGTCTATCCCTAACCTTTTTCAACAAGAATCATTTGAATTCATTTGAAAGATTGTTATGTATCTCTCATCAGGTAGAAATAAGTTTTTGATTGATTTGTAAACCATGGATGCTTCAATTCTCTAGCCATAGGAAAGAAAATCTGCTAAAATAGACAGAAAGAACCGTATTAATAAAAGATAAATCAAAAGAAAGAAGGCCATATTCAATGGAAACTATGACATACGTAACAAATATCCTGGAAAAAATCGTAAACATTCCAAGCCCCAGCGGCTATACAAAAGAGGTGATGAAAGCTGTGGAGGAGGAAGCTCGCAGTTTTGGCTACGCTTCCACATATAACCGCAAAGGTGGCCTGATTATTGAGGTGCCCGGACAGTCAAAGGAAGTATTAGGACTTTCCGCTCATGTTGATACCTTAGGCGCTATGGTGCGTTCCATTACACCGGAAGGAAGACTTAACATCGTTTTGGTAGGCGGATTTATGATGGAAAGCATTGAGGGCATGTACTGTAAGATTCATACAAGAACTGGAAAGACTTACACAGGAACCATACTCACAAAGGAGCCATCTCTTCACACATATGACAATGCCAAGTCTCTGGAGCGGAAGCCGAAAAATATGGAGGTGCGTTTAGACGAGCTGGTATACAGTGGGGAGGATGTGAAAAAGCTTGATATTTCCACTGGCGATTATATCAGCTTTGACCCAATGTACGTTCATACGGAGAGCGGCTATATCAAGTCACGTCATTTAGATGACAAGGCTTCTGTGGCAGTGCTTTTAGGAGTCTTAAAAGATATTTCCCAGTCAGGTAAATTACCTAAGAGAACCTTAAAGCTGGTTATCAGCAATTACGAAGAGGTTGGCTTTGGGGCAAGTTTTATTCCTCAGGACATTGAAGAATTTATTGCCGTGGATATGGGTGCTTTGGGAGATGATTTAACGGGAAGCGAGCATAAAGTATCCATCTGTGCCCAGGACTCTTCAGGACCTTATGATTATGAAATGACAAGCCGCCTGATTTCTTTGGCCAAAGAGCATAAGATTGATTTTGCAGTGGACATCTTCCCGCATTACGGCTCTGATGTAGGGGCTGCCATCCGGGGGGGCAGCGACATTCGGGGAGCCTTGATTGGACAGGGCGTCCATGCGTCCCACGGAACCGAACGGACCCATGTAGACGGTATGGAACAGACTTTAAAGCTGATTGAAGCATATATAGAGCGGTAAAAAAGAAGAAGGAAACACAGGTGCCCCCACGGACCGGCATAGTTTTAGCTGGCCCGCAGGGGCAATTTCTTTCAAAATAATGAATATGGTGGAATGTTTTACATCTTTTATGGTATAATCATACCCATACTAAGACAAGCATTATCAGAGGTAGAATATGACACCACATTCATTTGCAATCTGCGCCTATAAGGATTCCCCGTATCTGGAAGCCTGCATACGTTCCTTAAAGGCCCAGACAGTAAAATCAGATATTTTGCTTTGTACTTCTACCCCAAGCCCCTTTTTAAAAGAGCTGTGTGAGAGGTACGGCATACCCATGTTCATCCGCCATGGGGAAAGCAGCATTAGAGATGATTGGAATTTTGCTTATCATAAGGCGGATTCCCGTTATGTTACCATTGCCCATCAAGATGACTGTTACCACAAGGACTATGTAAAAACATTGGCCGCATATGCAGAGAAGTACCCGGATATGACCCTGTTTACCAGTGGCTACGCTGTGGTTAAGGATAACAAGCTGGCAACGTTTGAAGCGGTAGAATTTATCAAGAGAATCCTCCGTCTTCCTCTTCGGCTGAAAGTCTTCAGTCATTTGCCTGCAGTGAAAAGAAGCGCCCTGATCTTTGGAAATTCCATCTGCTGCCCGGTATGCGCTTATCATAAGGAAAGACTGGGAGAGCCGTTGTTTACGTCTCCCTATCGGTTCGCACTGGACTGGGATACCTTATATAAGCTGTCAGGAATGCCAGGACGTTTTGTCTGTGTGGAGCGGCCTTTGATGTTTTACCGGGTTCACCAGGAGGCGACCACAAAGGCATGCATTGCCGATAACAGCCGTACCAGGGAAGAAGCAGAGATGTTTAGAAAAATATGGCCGGAGCCGGTTGTAAAATTGCTCATGCATTTTTACCGGAAGGCCTATAAGGAGTACGAATAGACAGGAGGATCAGAACATGAAAGTAGTTTTATTAGCAGGAGGTCTTGGAACCAGGATCAGCGAGGAGAGCCATTTAAAGCCAAAGCCAATGATCGAGATCGGGGAGAGACCGATTTTATGGCATATTATGAAGTATTATTCCCAGTTCGGATTTCATGATTTTGTCATCTGCCTTGGATATAAGCAGTATGTGGTAAAAGAATTCTTTGCAGATTATTTCCTTCATACCTCAGATGTGACCTTTGATCTTGCCAATAACAGCATGGAGGTACATAATAATTATTCTGAGCCATGGAAGGTAACCCTGGTGGATACCGGTTTAAATACCATGACAGGAGGAAGAATCAAACGCATACAGCCCTACATCGGCGATGAGCCCTTTATGCTCACGTATGGAGACGGCGTGTGTGATGTGGATTTAAATGCCCTTCTTGACTTCCACAAGAGCCATGGAAAGACAGCTACCATGACAACCGTTAACATTGCACAGCTAAAAGGCGTGCTGGATATTAATGAGGATAACATGGTCCACTCCTTCCGGGAAAAGGCTGAGACAGATGCCAGCCTGATCAACGGAGGCTTTATGGTCTTAAATCCAGAAGTATTTTCTTATTTGAAAGATGATACCACAGTCTTAGAGCAGGAGCCATTACAGAAGCTTGCAAAAGAAGGCCAGTTAATGAGCTTTCATCATACCGGCTTCTGGCAGTGCATGGATACTCAGCGGGAGATGAAGAAGCTGGAAGACCTATGGCAGTCCGGCCAGGCACCCTGGAAGATATGGGAGAACTGATATGAACGATTGGACAAGTTTAAAATGGAAGGAATTCTCTGAATTCTATGGTGGGAAAAAGGTTCTTTTAACTGGTCACACCGGGTTTAAAGGCTCCTGGCTCAGCCGTATGCTCCTTAAGGCAGGGGCAGTGGTGACCGGATACTCCTTAGAGCCTCCCACAGATCCCAGTCTTTTTGACATCGCAGGGCTTTCCTATGAGATGAATTCCATCATCGGTGATATCCGGGATCTGGACCATCTTAAGAAGGTATTTGAAGAAACAAAGCCGGAGATCGTGTTTCATCTGGCTGCCCAGCCCATTGTACGGGATTCCTACAAAGAGCCAGTTTATACCTACGAAACCAATGTTATGGGTACGGTTCATATATTAGAATGTGTGCGCCTGACCCCTTCGGTTAAATCCTTTTTGAATATAACCACCGATAAGGTGTATGAAAATAAAGAGTGGGAGTATGGATACAGGGAAAATGACCCCTTAGACGGCTACGATCCCTATTCCAACAGTAAGTCCTGCTCAGAACTGGTAACCCACAGCTATGCAAAGTCCTTCTTTGCCCAGGGACAAACAGCCATATCCACGTCCCGTGCAGGCAACGTCATTGGCGGCGGAGACTTTGCCAATGACCGGATCATTCCAGACTGTATCCGGGCGGCCTCTAAAAAGCAGGAAATCATCTTAAGAAATCCTCATTCCACAAGGCCGTATCAGCATGTCCTGGAACCGTTAGCCATTTATATGACCATAGCCATGAGGCAGTATGAAGATATCAAATATCAGGGATACTATAACGTAGGACCTGATGATAAGGATTGTGTGACCACCGGTGATCTGACCGATTTATTCTGTCAGGCTTGGGGAGATGGACTCTCCTGGATAAACCGTTTTGAGGGCGGCCCTCATGAAGCCAACTTTTTAAAGCTGGATTGCTCCAGAGTCAAAAGCGTCTTTGGCTGGACTCCAAGATACGGAGTAAAAGAAGCGGTGGAAAAGACCGTCCAGTGGGCTAAGGCATATCTGGATGGAGCCGACATGCTGGAGGTCATGGACCGCCAGATTGAAGAATTCTTTGCATAAAGAACAAAAGGAGGAAACATTATGTTTGAAAACAAAACAGAAAATCAGGCAAGAGAAGAAATTTTGGAGCTTGTAAAAGAATATTGCGATACCTTTCATAATCAGAAAAAACCATTTGAAGAGGGAGACAGAATCTCCTATGCATCCCGTGTTTATGACCATAAAGAGATGGTAAACCTGGTGAACAGTTCCTTAGAGTTCTGGCTTACCTCAGGCCATTATACCGATGAATTTGAGAAGAAGTTTGCAAAGTACTTAGGGGTACGCTTCTGCTCCCTTGTAAATTCCGGTTCTTCTGCCAACCTACTGGCATTTATGACCCTGACCTCACCTCTCTTAAAGGAGCGCCAGATCAAACGAGGAGATGAGATCATCACCGTGGCAGCAGGCTTCCCCACCACTGTAAATCCTGCTATTCAGTACGGAGCAGTTCCTGTGTTTGTGGATGTGACCATTCCACAGTATAACATTGATGTTACCATGCTGGAGGCTGCACGCTCTGAGAAGACAAAGGCTGTCATGATTGCCCATACCCTTGGAAATCCATATGATCTTTCCGCGGTAAAGGCATTCTGCGATAAATACAACTTATGGCTGGTGGAGGACAACTGTGACGCTCTTGGTACCAAGTATACCATTGACGGAGAAGAGCGTTTTTCCGGAACCATTGGAGATATCGGAACCTCCAGCTTTTATCCTCCTCACCACATGACCATGGGAGAGGGCGGAGCTGTTTATACCAGCAACTCCCTGTTAAACAAGATCATCCGTTCCTTCCGCGACTGGGGACGTGACTGTGTCTGCCCGTCTGGTACGGACAATTTATGCGGACACCGGTTTGACCGCCAGTATGGTCAGCTTCCAGTGGGCTATGACCACAAATACGTATACTCCCATTTTGGCTATAACCTAAAGACCACGGATATGCAGGCTGCCATCGGCTGTGCCCAGCTGGATAAATTCCCATCCTTCGTGGAACGCAGACGCCATAATTTTGACCGCCTGTATGAAGGCGTGAAGGAGGTTTCCGATAAGCTCATTCTTCCGGAAGCCTGTCCGAACTCAAAACCAAGCTGGTTCGGCTTTTTAATCACCTGTAAAGAAGGGGTAGACCGAAATCAAGTGGTTCAGTACATTGAATCTAAAGGAGTTCAGACAAGAATGCTGTTTGCAGGAAACCTGACAAAACACCCATGCTTTGACCAGATGAGAGAGGCTAACGAAGGCTTCCGCATCGTAGGAGAGCTTACCAACACAGACCGCATTATGGCTGATACCTTCTGGGTAGGCGTATATCCTGGTATGACCGATGAGATGATTGATTACATGGCAAAGGTCATCAAAGAGGCAGTAAGGCAGTAAGCATAAACATGGAGGTAGTATGGAAGAATACGATTTATCAAAGGTCCATCAGGCCAATCTTTCCATATTAAAGGAGATTGACCGCATCTGCCGGAAATACCGGATCAAGTATCTCTTAGATGCAGGGACGTTACTGGGGGCAGTAAGGCACAAAGGCTTTATTCCCTGGGATGATGATGCAGATGTGGCATTTACCCGAACCAATTACGAGGCTTTCCTAAAGGTAGTCCGCCGGGAGCTGCCGGAACATATGGAGCTTTTAGAGCCAGGGGATTTACGGGGAGGCAAGGCATTTTACGACTTCACCCCAAGAATCCTTTATAAGAACAGCAAGACCCATGAGGACACCAAAGAGATGGAGTATTATGAAGGAAAGTTAAATCATCTTTGGGTAGATTTGTTCATCATTGACGAGCTGCCGGAGAAAAAGGCTGCGTCCACATGGACCCTGCTTCTTCATACGATTATCTACGGACTGGCCATGGGCCATCGTTACCGGTTGGATTATTCCAAATACAGCCTGACCAACAAGATATGCGTTGGAATTTTAGCCCTTATAGGTAAACTGATCCCTATGAAGGTAATCAGAAAGCTCCAGCTTATGACAGCAGTCAAGGACCGGAAGGGAACCAGCAGACTTCGTTATTACAGCAATTATCAGCCGGATTACCTCTATGTGACCCTTCAAAAAGAATGGTGTGAGGAAACGGTGGACTTGGAATTTGAGGATACGAAGCTTATGGCACCGAAAGGCTTTCATGAAGTCCTCACCTGGATTTACGGAGATTATAAGAAGCTTCCTCCGGAGGAGATGCGGCACCCCACCCATTCCAGTACGGAAATACAGATTTTTTAAATAAATAGCAATTAATATGGACTGGCATGGATTTCTAGGAAAATGAAGGAATCCATGCCAGTAAAATTTGGATGCAATTGTGAAGATTTTCTGACTTTTTTCCAAAACTACTACAAAAAAAACAGCGTATCCGCTATAATGTAATTTGTTCAAGAAGGAGGAAATTATGATGAAGAACAAAGCAATCATGATATGTGCAATGTCAGCCATGTTACTAACCGGATGTACAAAAAGTAATATTCTTGCATCAGGAGGTCCGGCAGAGCCGGTTTTTGAAACACAAAAAGGCATTGAGCTGGATTGGACCCAAATTAACACCGATATTGATGAAGAATTTGTAGACAATGAGCAGTATCCCATGGCCCTCAGTGTAAATTACAGCCTGGACAAAGAGAAAAAGACCATTGACATGACTTTAATGGTAAAACACGGAACCACTCCGGAACAGGCAGTTGAGTTTGCCGATGCTGCTGTTAAATTTTTAAATGATGAAGTGGCAACCCAGGATTTTTCCTATGAAAGATCAAGTGATAAATCTTTCGGCGGATTTTTTAAAGAGTATGATTTAAACCTGATTGTTATGCCTGATTACACCATGAAGGAAAAGCAGTACTGGCTGGTGGACATGCAGATTCCAAAAGGATCTGACCAGACCATCGTACCAAAAGAAGGCGCTCAGATCATGGAAACAACGGCCGCTGATGAAGAGGAAGATACAGACGCAGAAGAGACAGAAGAAGGAAACGAGACTAACGAGACCGACGAAACAACTCAGTCTGCACCATCCAAGTAACTACATAAATAAGACAATAAAATGGATTAGAGATTGATAAAAATCAATTTCTAATCCATTTTAAGTTATTTGGCTCTATTTCGGCTATTCCTGGTCCACAGCAAGACCGCTGTGATAAGAATAATTCCCAAGCTCTTTTAAAAGCCGGTTATGGTCTAAATTCTTTAATGGAACAGGAGAACTCAGCTCTTCATTAAGAAGGTAGAATACATCCTTGCATTTGATCATGGTCTGATGGAACAATTCGGGGAAGGAAGCCTTGGAAGCCAGTCTTCGGTTCCATGGATTGCACCAGGTCTCATGATTTAAATTCAAAGTGACTACAGGGTCAGGGGGAGCATCGGTCACCAGCTTTTTCGACGCAATCGGGTTGCTTAAGAATAGGGATTCCACAAATTCTATGCTGTTTTTCTTCCGGCTGCTGGGATCTGCAAGTGTTCGGCAGCCAAGGCGCATGGCAAGTATGGATCTGGAAACCATGCGGGGAGTCACCTGAAAGTTGTTCCGGTAATTCAAAGGATAATATGTTTCATTGATACACGCTGACAAAAATTTAGAAATAAACTGCATCTCCTGGCCGTTTAAGCAGATGGTTGCGGCCTGATTGAACTGGGAGGGTTTTTTCTTCTTATATTTCATGAGCAGAAGAGCATCAATATCGTTTTCCAGCATGGCATGAAGTCCGTGATGGTAATTGGTGGAGTTTTTTACCTCATATTCAATTCTGCCGTAGACGTAGGGGTGGCAGATAGAGTCTCCGATGTAATGGCAGAAAAATCCGCTCATATAGGCAATGGCCTGTTCTCTTTGCTGTCTGGATTCTATCTGAGAGAGGTGGCTCAAACAGGTGACAAAAAAATCATGAACATGGTTTTCGTGCATGTAGGAGCCGACGTTTCTGTAGTCCCTGTGTCGCAGAATAGGAATATTGTAAAAAAACATATCCGGACCTTGGAGACCAAGCTGATAAAGCCAGCGGTATTTGGAAATGATACGCTTTAAAGGATTGTTTGGCATATCACTGAAAACCTTAACTCCCAGCAGATAATGGGTCGTAAAACCGGGCATATTGTTCACCTCGCATTTTTTTTAAGTACAATGACGCATACCTTGATTATACCATACGTTGTTTTATTTTGTACGAAAATCAATGGAAATTTTCATACTATGCAGTTTCAAAGAATATGTGTTAAGGAAAGCATTCAGGAGATGATCCTATGATACATCGCATACATGAACTGGTATGGGGGCCCTGGCTTCTTCTTCTTTTTCTTGGAATTGGAATTGCATATACCATAAAAACCGGTTTTTTCCAAATCAGGAAACTACCCTATTGGTGGATTCAGACCATTGGAAGCATACGAGAGGAAGAGGATGAGAAAAAAGGGGTCACCAAGTTCCAGACTGCCTGTACAGCTCTTGCAGCTACCATTGGTACGGGCAATATTGTTGGAGTAGCAACGGCTCTTACCGCCGGAGGACCTGGCGCCATATTCTGGATGTGGGTATCTGCAGCCATTGGTATGATGACAGGCTATGCGGAGACCATGCTGGGAATTCGCTACCGGTACCGGGATCATAAGGGTGCCTGGGTCTGCGGTCCCATGGTCTATTTAGAGCGTGGTTTAAAAAAGCCTTATCTTGGAATGATCTACAGTTTTCTTTGTATCATGGTATCTCTTGGAATGGGAAGCATGGTACAGTCTAATTCCATCGCAGAGACCATGGAATATTCCTTTGGCATCCCTTCTGTCTCCATTGGAGTTCTGTTAACAGCAATGGTCCTTTTGGTCATTTTAGGCGGAATCAGCAGAATTGCATTTGTTTCAGAGCGTCTTATCCCTATTTCCGCTGGAATCTATATGCTGTTTTCCATGGTGGTTATTATGTCCTGTTTTGATAAAATTCCATATATTTTTCAGTGTATTTTTAAAGATGCGTTCCAGCCCATCTCAATTTTTTCAGGAACCGCGGGCTATGGAATCAGCAGAAGCCTGCAATACGGCATATCCAGAGGCGTTTTCTCCAATGAAGCGGGGCTTGGGAGCATGGCAGTGCTTCATGGGGCTGCGGAGGATACGACACCGGAGCAGCAGGGTATGTGGGCCATGTTTGAAGTGTTTTTTGATACCATTTTAATCTGTACCATGACTGCCTTTGTAATTCTATGTATGACAGAAGGAGATGCGGCTGGGTCTGGTTATGACGGAGCTGCCCTCACTGCCTACAGCTTTTCAAAAAGACTTGGACCATTAGGACAGTATGTGGTATCCGGTGCCATGCTGGTCTTTGCCTTTGCAACCATCATCGCCTGGTACTATCTGGGACGTCAGGCAGCCGGTTATCTGGCAGAAAGCCTGAAAAAGAGAAAGAAGCTTTACATTCTTCAACGAATCTTAAGAGGCAAAATATATACCCTTCTCTATCTGGGTGCCGTATTCCTTGGCTGTCTGGCAAAGCTTGAGACCGTATGGGAATTCTCCGATATCTGGAACGGGCTCATGGCGCTTCCTAATATCATTGCACTGATTGTTCTTATGAAAGAAGTCAAGGTTCCCAAATAACAATACATAAACAACTTTGGAAAAGGGGGTAGTTTTCTGTGTGTACTGCATTTTGCCTGCAAACAAAGCAGGGGGAAACATTCTTTGGAAGAAATATGGATTTCTCTTACGACATCGATCCTCATCTATACATCATTCCATCGGGGTATGAATGGAACAACATATTGACAGGAGAAACGTTTCGTGACCGGTACCGCTTCATAGGGATTGGCCAGGAGCTTGACGGTCTGCTGGGATTTTTTGATGGTGTCAATGAAATGGGGCTTGCCATGGGAGCTCTTTACTTTGCCGGCTATGCAAATTACGATGGGGTCCTACAGACAGGCAGAGAGGAAACCGTGGCTTCCTTTGATTTTCTTCACTATGCGCTTGGGAAATGTGCCAATGTGGAAGAGCTGAAAAGGCAGTTAAAACAGGTACGGATTACTGGTGCTGTGGACCCGGTAACAAAGACAGTAGCACCTCTTCACTGGATCGCTGTAGACCGAAGCGGAAACTGCATCGTGATTGAAGTCACATCAAATGGGCTAGAGGTTTATAGAAATACCATAGGTGTTTTGGCAAACAGCCCGGATTTTAGCTGGCATATGACGAATTTAAGAAATTACATGGAGGCAAGTCCCGCCCAGATGGAAGAGACCTATTGGGGAAATACCCGACTGACTCCCTTTGGACAGGCGGGAGGAACCCAGGTGCTTCCAGGCGGCTATACCTCTCCAGCCCGGTTTGCCCGCACAGCCTATTTAAAATCCTTCCTTCCCATACCGGAAAACCGGAACGAAGCGGTTATTTCCTGCTTTCACGTCATGGAGAGTGTCACGATACCAAAAGGAGCAGTCATAAGCAGCCGGGGCCACTATGACTACACCAAGTATACGGCCTTTATAAATACCGCTACCTGCGAATACTTTTTTAAGACCTATGACAATCTTCAGGTGGGAACCGCAGGGCTGTTTGAACAGGCATCCACCCTTCCTGCCCTTATGAATCTGGGCGGAATATAATATATACTTTTAGCGGAACATAACAATTACAATAAAAAACATTGCATGGTCCAGAGGAAGCTGGACCATGCAATGCATTCGGCAAAAATATATTCAAAAAAAGGGAGGAGGGCTGGTATCTCGCTACCAGCCCGTATTATGAAAAAAATCTTCTTAGCAATTTTCTTTACACTGTAATTATATCCAGGAAACATGAAGAAATCATGTTGTTTGTGTAAAAGGTTTTTGAATGAAATTTAAACAAAATATGAACAACTGGACAAACACAAAAGGATTTGATAAAATACAGACATATGTAAGCCTAAGGGCGGGAAAGGAAGTAAAATATGAAAAATCCTGTGATTACAATTACAATGGAAAATGGAGATATAATCAAAGCAGAGCTCTATCCGGAGATCGCACCTAACACAGTTAATAACTTTTTAAGTCTGGTAAAAAAAGGATTTTATGACGGCCTTATTTTTCACAGAGTCATCAATGGTTTTATGATTCAGGGCGGTTGTCCTCAGGGAACAGGAACCGGCGGTCCTGGCTACTCCATTAAGGGTGAATTCAGCCAGAATGGCGTTGCCAATGCATTTAAGCATTCAGAAGGCGTGCTTTCCATGGCAAGAGCCATGCATCCTGATTCCGCAGGCTCCCAGTTCTTTATTATGCACAAGCCAGCTCCTCATTTAGATGGTGCTTACGCTGGATTTGGTAAAGTGATTGAGGGTATGGATATTGTGAACAAGATTGCTGATGTGAAAACAGACTACAACGACCGCCCTATGAGCGAGCAGAAGATCAAGTCCATGACAGCAGAAACCTTCGGCGAAGAATATCCAGAACCAGAAACCGTATAAGGCCATGACTCTGGAACGGGAACTTATGATAGAAGGAACTGAATATAAGATTACCGTGTCTGATGATTCCAAAGCCCTGTGTTCTGCTTATGCAGAAGGCAGGGCTGTTATTGGCTTATGGGACAGAAAAAAGGAGGGGCAGTCTCTTTCTCCTGCTTCCTATCTAGTGGAATCGGTAGAGGACATTGACGATGGATTTTTAGAAAAGGTGGTAAGAAGAAGATTCGGACTTCCCTTGCAGATTAAAAGGACAGACCGGCTGACCATAAGGGAATTCATAGAAGAAGACAGCGTACAGATCCCTCATGAAGCCGATGGAGGAAAGAACGGGGAAATCTTTAGCCATCCCGATTCTTTAAGGGACTATATCCGTTGCCAGTACGGCTTTTATGAATACGGCGTATGGGCTCTCGCAGAGAATGAGACAGGACGGCTGGTGGGAAAGGCTGGAATCTTTCCTATGGAGCTTTCTGGTCTGGAAGAATTGATGCCCTATATAAAAGAAAATGATACCCCGGTGGAGCTGGGATATCACATCTTTACTTCCTTTCGTAAAAAGGGATATGGTTTAGAAGCGTGCAAGGCGATCATCACCTATGCCGGTGAGGAGATATCTCCCAGAATCTATGCAAGAATTCAGGAAGATAATCAGCCTTCTTTAAGGCTTATAAAGTCTCTGGGCTTTACACTTACAGCCCGAACATGTAGCGAATCAGGCCAAGGGCTGTGTCTGTATGAGTGGAATTTACCATAACAGAGAGAATGGGTCCATCAACAAGAAGGCCGGTCTTTTTCTCAAAATCCTCTTTGTCGATTTCAATGCCCACGGCCATCTTCTCTCCGGTTTCCTGAGCGGTTACGAAATAAAGCTTATCCTTTACCTTCTCATACTCCTGCGGGGAGAGAAGCTTTTTTAAGTCCATATAGCCTTCCATCTTACCAAAGTGGTCAATGGAATCCTTCCTTGCAATCATGACGTCCAGCTCCTTGCTGGTAATCATGGCAGAGAGCTTTGCCAGCTCCGCATAGGTAAAGTCGCTCATGGCTGACTCGTCAAAGGAAAGAGACATAGAGTAATTGACTTCGATTTTCGTATCCTCCGGCAGATTGATGTACGAACGAAAGTCTTTGTCAAAATAATCGTCGGGAGAGGTGGTCTGGCTTGTGAGCTGGCTGTTTAAAATCACACAATTTAAGGCTGTTTCAAATCGGTTGTTATAAACTGCAGAGCCAATGGAAAAGATAAGGAATATGGCCACCACCACGCTGATGATCGGGATCTTATAATATTCCCAGATATACCATAGCTTGTCCTTGCCGTTCATATCCTTAAGCTTTCTTCCTTCCTCACGCATGGTGTCCTTAATGGTTTTGTCTTCGTAGGGGGTCATGATGTGCTCCTTTTTCTATCATATTCCAAATTCTTTATTGATTATATCATATTACCGGAGAATTTTTAAAAAATAATTCTAAATTTTCCATGAAATAATTAAGAATGTTTGATTTTTATTGGTAAATCCGCTATAATGACTTTTGACGCTAAAGAGAGAAGGGGAATGACATATGCTATCAGGTTTTTTTAATTATGATAATCCGGTGTGGCGCTTTATTGGCAAATTCGGAGATTTGATACTCTTAAATATTTTATGGCTTATATTCAGTATACCGATTTTCACCATTGGAGCTTCCACCACGGCTGTATATTATGTGACTCTGAAGCTCGCAAGAGATGATGACGGATACACCATTAAATCCTTTTTCAAATCATTTAAGGAAAACTTCAAGCAGGCAACAGCAATCTGGCTGGTGCTTTTGGCCATTGGTGCCATTCTTGGAGTGGATCTGTATTTCTTTGCCAGATTATACACTGGTTCCGGAACCTTAAAAACAGTAATGCTGACCGTATTCCTGGCTATGACCATTGTATACGCTGCAGTATTCATGTACATTTTTCCACTGCAGTCCAGATTCTATAATACCGTAAAGAAAACCTTTTTTAATGCGTTCTTTATGTCATTACGTCATCTGTTCCGTACCATTGGTATGATTGTAATCAACGCAGCTTTGATAGCCACGGGATTTATCTTTGTAGTACCTCCGGTCCTTATGATTTTCATGCTGTTTGGATTTCCGCTTCTTGCATTTATAAATTCATACATTCTGTCTCCGGTTTTTGAGCAGTACATGCCTAAAAAAGAAGAGCATTCCGATGAAATGAGACCACTTTTTATGGATGATGAGGAACCCATCAGCAGCAGTTTAATGGGAAAGGGTGACGAAAATCCCAAAGAAAATTCTGAGGATATGTAATTCATAGTTTGGACACCATATGGACACAAAAAGAGGTTATACTTAATTTCCGTGATAAGGAATTACCAGGGAGGTGGAATATGACCGAGGAAGAGTACCTATGCTTTGTCCAGCCTTATGAGGATGCCCTTAAGAACCTTCGGGTCAGAGTGGATGTACTGAATCAGGATTATAGAAGGAAGTACCAGAATTATCCCATTCATCACATCCAGCACAGAATTAAGCAAAAGGAAAGCATTGAGAATAAACTTAAGACCAATGGACATGAAATCAGTATCGATTCGGCCAGAAACTATCTGACAGACATTGCAGGGCTCCGTGTGATCTGTTTCTTTGTAAGAGATATTTATGGAGTCGTGAATTTGTTAAAAAAACAGAATGATATTGTAATTATAAAAGAGAGCGACTATATTGGGAAACCAAAGGCCAATGGATATAGAAGCTATCACATAGTGTTCGGTGTTCCGGTTTATCATACGGATGGAATGGAATATTATCCGGTTGAGATTCAGCTTCGTACCATGTCCATGGATCTATGGGCCAGTATGGAACACAGGATCTGCTATAAAGGAAATAAGGAAGCCGAGGCAGCAAAAGCATTTCAAGATTATGCCGCTTCATTAATGCGTATGGAAGAGGCAATGGAAGAATTTCTATAATTGAATCAGCATCGAGAGGGACTCCGCAGAATATCTGCCGGAGTCTTTTTATATTAATACCTTGAAAAAATGGTGCGGGGCAGGATATACAATAAACGATTACGAAAGGCTTTCATTATGGTGAAAATGCCAAAACAGATCAAATCAGCCCCTTTGTAACTGAGAATTTTTACCGTGAAAACATCATATGATACGTTAAAAGAATAACGCTTGTACTTTTCCTCATTTGGGTATATACTAAATACTGTATACAAAATAATATAAAAATACAATCTGAAACAAAAGAGAGGGCTGTTTGCCTATGATAAGACATCTGGGATTAAAAGCGTATGGAAAAATTAATCTGGGGCTTGATGTTTTGCGGAGACGGGAAGACGGATACCACGATGTGCGCATGATCATGCAGACCGTGGGCCTTTATGATAAGATCGATATTTACTTAAAAGAAACACCAGGCATTGAAATCGTTACCAACCTGTTTTATTTACCAGTCAATGAGAACAATCTGGTATACAAAGCAGCAAAGCTTTTAATGGACGAGTTTCATGTTACCCACGGGATACGGATCAATTTAAAGAAATTCATACCGGTTTCCGCTGGAATGGCAGGGGGCAGCAGCGACGCAGCTGCCGTATTATTTGGAGTAAATAAGATGTTCCAGCTTGGACTTACCAGGGAAGAGCTTATGGAGCGGGGCGTAAAAATCGGTGCAGATGTTCCTTACTGTGTGCTTCGGGGAACCGCTTTATCGGAAGGAATCGGTGAGATCCTTACTCCTCTTCCGGATATGCCACAATGTCAGGTGCTAATTGCAAAGCCTGCGGTAGGGGTATCCACCAAATTTGTTTACGATAATCTTAATCTGGAAAAGCTTGAAGCTTCGGATCATCCGGATATTGATGGGATTATAGAGGCCATCGAGAATCATAACATCCACCAGGTGTCCCAGCGCCTTGGAAATATTCTTGAAACGGTTACCATTAAGGAATATCCGGTCATCGCACAGATTAAGGAAAAAATAAAGGAGCTTGGAGCTGTAAACGCATTGATGAGCGGAAGCGGTCCTACGGTGTTCGGCATTTTTACAAGCCCCAGGGCAGCGGAAAACGCATATGAAGAGCTGCGTTATGGAAAGAGCAAGAACCTGGCAAAACAGGTTTATTTAACGAATTTTTATAATACCAAGGAGGTTACCAATGGGCAATGATTTAAAGGTCAATATGAATGAGTATCTGCCCCTTCGTGATGTTGTGTTCAACACACTGCGGCAGGCAATTTTAAAAGGGGAGCTGGCACCAGGAGAGCGTCTGATGGAGATTCAGCTTGCAGAGCGCCTTGGAGTCAGCCGTACTCCCATACGGGAAGCCATCCGAAAGCTTGAGCTGGAAGGGCTCGTACTCATGATCCCCAGAAAGGGAGCTGAAGTAGCAAAGATCTCTGAGAAAAGCTTAAGGGATGTATTAGAGGTACGAAGATCCTTAGAAGAGCTTGCCATTGAGCTTGCTTGCCAGAGAATGCTGCCGGATGCTGTCGAAGAGCTGGAGCAGAGACAGGAAGAATTTAAACATGCTGTGTTAAACGGAAATCCCATGGAGATTGCAGAAACAGATGAGGCATATCATGATGTCATTTATAAAGGCACCTGCAATGACAGACTGATTCAGATGATCAACAATCTAAGAGAGCAGATGTACCGCTACCGTTTGGAATACATTAAGGATGAAGATAAGCGCCAGATTCTGTTGCTGGAGCATGATCATATATTGGAAGCTGTAAGAAGACGCAAAGTGGAAGAAGCAAAGGAAGCGATGCGGGAACATATTGACAATCAGGAAATTACAGTCTCTAAAAATATCAAGGAACAGGAATAAGGAAGGGAGCGCTTTTATGACATTTAAGGAAAAATATCTGGCAGGTGAGATTGAGTTTGAAGCCATTGACGATTATGTGGATGAATGGAACAATGGCAGCTCACCTGAAACCCTTGCCCGCTTTCTTGGTCTGAATGAAGAGGAAGAGGATGTGTGGATCGAGGACAGCGATGAAGCATTAAAGGAACTTTTGGACAAGGAAAAGTAAAGGATTGAGAAAATTTATTAAATAAATATAACCTTTCTTGACAAGGTGACAACGTGTCATTATAATAAGTGGCAGGTTGTCACCTTTTTGTTTCATAGGAAACATGTCCTGTGGTACAAAAGCCCTTACGGGCTGGAAGCACATGCTGCGCTTAAGAAAGATTATCACTGATGTGACGAAGCATCAGCGTAAGAGTCTGGCGTGCCAGACTCTTTTTTTGCAAGAAGAGTCTGCTTTGCAAATTAGACTCATTGTTTTGCGTAAATATAGATGAGGGAAAAAGTGAGGTGAAGAAATGCCTACGGAACGATTTTATAACCTTCCGAAGGAAAAAAAGGAAATCATAAAGCAAGCGGCCATGGCTGAATTTGTCCGGGTGCCGTTTGAAAAAGCTTCTATTAATAAGATCATTAAAGAAGCTGGCATATCAAGGGGAAGCTTTTATACATATTTTGAAGATAAGCATGATATATTGGCTTACATATTTGAGGATGCTGCTGAGAACTTTCAGTGCGCCTGGGAGAGAAGTGCGAAAAAGAACCATGGAGATCTTTGGAAGACCATGGAATCACTTCTTGATGGAAATGTTTTTGATTCACAGGAGACTATCCTGCAGTTAGTTAAGAATATCGTAGATAGTGTTCAGATGTATGGAGTGACCAATCATTTATCCCGGGATATGTCACCAGGTCAATTTACCATGCTTATGGTCATGTATGAATCCATTGACAAATCTGATTTTAAAGATCAGAGTATAGAGACCTTTGGTATGCTGATATCCATGATATTTTACGAAATGGCCAGAGGCCTGGAATGGTTTTATGTACATCCGGAAGATAAAGAGAAAATTAAGGAAGTTTTCCGGGAAAAATTAGATATTTTACAATATGGAATTCGTAAACAGAATTTAAAATGATTATGAAACAGAAGGAGTGAATTATGACAAAGAAGAAGATGATTACAATCGCCGTAGCCGTAATCGCAGTCGTTGCGGTGGCAGGTCTGTTGATTCCAAGAATTCTGGGGGGGAATAAGGATGAAATCGTAGCAGAAGTTCCCCCTGCCGTTTCTGTGGTAAAACCGGAAAACAGAAGCATTCAGTTAAGCAGCGAACTGATAGGTACCATCGAACCGGATAGTATTGTTTATGTTACACCTCTTGGAAATGGTGAGATCACCAATGTAGGCGTACAGACTGGAGATATGGTAACGGCCGGCCAGCTCCTTTGCGTCATTGATACAAAGCAGGTAGAAAGCTCTAAGATCACTGCGGAGACCGCAAGAGTCAGCTATGAGGATGCCAAGAAGAATTTAGACAGAATGACCGTACTTTATCAGGCGGGAGATGTTGCTGAGGCAGATTATCAATCACTGGTAGATAAAGTACAGCTTGCAAAGCTACAATATGATAACGCTAAGATTGGTTATAACATTCAGCTGGAAAGCAGCCAGGTGACAGCACCTATTTCTGGAAAGGTGGAGAGCTTTAATGTAAAGGCACATGATATGGTTGCTCCAAGCACAGTTCTTTGTGTTATTTCAGGGGAAGGCGGCAAAGCGGTTAACTTTTATGTTCCAGAGCGAATTGTAAATGGTCTTAAGACCGGTGATACCATTAAGGTGGAAAAGAACGGAACTGACCGCGCAGCAACCATCACTGAGGTCAGCACCATGATCGACCAGGCAAGCGGATTATTTAAAGTAAAGGCATCCATACCAGATGGCAACACTCTGGCAACCGGTACCTCCGTTAAGCTCTATGTTGTGTCTCAGAAGGCAGACAATGTTCTGACCGTACCCGTCGACAGTGTTTACTACGAAGGCGGAAACCCATTTATTTATACATATGCAGATGGAAAACTGAAAAAGAATGCAGTAACCGTAGGTTTGGCCGATGACAGCTTTATGGAGGTCAAAGAGGGAATAACCACGGATGATCAGGTGGTTGCTACCTGGACCAGTGAATTATACGACGGTTCTGAAGTAACACTTTCAGATGGAAGCAGCAAGGAAAATCAGACAACAGAAGAAACCGCATCTGAAAGCAAAACTGAGACAGAGGGAACCGCATTAGAAACTTCTGGATCAGCACAGTAAGGGGGCGGAGATATGGGAATAACGAAACTTGCGCTAAAGCGCCCCGTCACCACCGTCTTAGTGGTAATAAGCCTTCTTGTATTCGGCTTATCCTCTGTGTTCTCTTCAAAGCTTGAACTGTTTCCAGAGATGAATTACCCCATCCTTACGGTCAGTACCGTTTATCAGGGGGCCAGCCCTGAGGATGTAAACGATTTAATTTCCAAGCCCATAGAAAATGAAGTAGGTACTCTATCGGGTATTAAAAATGTTCAGTCCACTTCCAAAGAGAATGTATCCATCATCATGCTGCAGTACGAGTACGGCACCAACATGGATAAGGCATACTCTGACTTAAAAAAGAAGATGGATAACATAAAGCTTCCTGATGATGTAAAGGCTCCTACCATTATGGAGATTGATATCAGCGCTATGCCGGTTATGACTCTGGCGGTCAATGATACCACACAGGATAATCTTTATAACTTTGTTAAAAGCGACATTGTTCCGGAATTTGAAAAGATTTCTTCCATCGCAAGCATTGATACCAATGGTGGACGGGAAGGTTATATCAAGGTCCGTTTAAATCCGGAAAAGCTAAACCAGTATCACTTAAGCATGAATGCCATAGTCCAGTCCATTCAAGCGGCTGACTTCACTTATCCGGCAGGCACCACAGGAGTCGGAAGCAGAAATCTGGCAGTTAGTACATCTGTGGATGTAAATACAGCAGAAGAGCTTAAGAAAGTCCCGGTGGTAGCTGGAAATGGTAAGACCATTTATTTAGAAGATGTTGCAGAAATCGGCGATACGGTAAAGAAACAGGATGCCATCGGCCGGTATAATGGCAAAGATACCATCACCTTATCTGTGAACAAACAGCAAAAGAGCAGTGCCATTGATGTTTCCAAACAGGTAGAAAAGACCATTGAAACCTTAAAAGCAGATCATAAGAATCTGGACATCGTGGTCATTGACGACACCAGCAATCAGATCAAAGCTTCTTTATACAGCGTATTAGAGACTATGATCCTGGCCGTTATTATTTCCATGGTCATCATCTATCTCTTCTTTGGAGATATCAAGGCTTCCCTGATTGTCGGAAGCTCCATACCGGTTTCCATATTGGTTGCCCTCATCTTAATGTCAGCCATGGGATTTTCCATGAACTTAATTACCATGAGTGCCATCGTTCTAGGTGTAGGTATGATGGTAGACGATTCCATTGTAGTACTGGAGAGCTGCTTTAGATCTCATAAAGAAGATGATTATGAAGGGTCCGCGGTGGAGGGTACCAAGCTGGTACTCCAGTCCATTTTAGGCGGTACCATTACAAAGTGCGTTGTATTCATTCCTCTTGTGTTCCTTGCTGGTCTGACAGGTCAGATCTTTAAGCCACTTGGTTATACCATCGTATTTTGTATGATGGCTTCTCTGCTTTCAGCGATGACCATTGTTCCGCTTTGCTATACCAAATACCGTCCAGTGGAAAAACACAACTCTCCATTAGGTGGTATTATAAAATCCCTGCAACACGGTTACCGTAACTTAATTGGAAGGCTTCTTAACAGGAAAGCAATGGTTCTCATAGTATCCGTGCTCCTTTTAGTCGCTTCCTTCATGCTGGCAGGAAAGATTGGCTTTGAGCTGATGCCTGAGGTGGATCAGGGTACTATTTCCATTACAACAAAAGTGAAGCCAGGTCTTAAGATAGAAGAGGTAGATAAGATTCTTCAAAAGGTAGAGACCATTGTAAGTCAGGAAGAAGACTTAAAATCATATACCTTGACTTATGGCGGATCAGCCATCAGTTTAGACAGTACCTCAGATGCAACCCTGACCGCTTACTTGAAATCTGACAGAAAGCTAAGCACCAACCAGATCATTAATAAATGGAAGAAAGAGATGGGTCAGCTTCCTGACTGTAACGTTTCTCTTAAATCAACTTCCAGCATGGAGTCTGGCGGTTCGAAAAATGACTATGAAGTTATCTTAAAGGGCGCCCAGCTTGAACGTCTGAAAAGCACAGCCGATCAGATGGTATCCGAGCTTACGGCTCGCCCAGAGCTTATTAAGGTCCATTCTGATCTTGAAAATGCCGCTCCAGTTATTAAAATCAAGGTAGACCCCATTAAGGCTGCTGCCGAGGGGATCGCACCAGTGACTACAGGCGGTATGCTTAACAGTATGTTAAGCGGAGTGGAAGCCACCAACTTTGACCGGGATGGTCAGGAAATATCCGTTAAAGTAGAATATCCGGAAGATTCCTATGATACCCTTGATAAAGTGGAGGGAATCATGGTGCCCAATGGAACGGGCGGTTCTGTGGCTCTCACAGACATTGCTTCTGTTGGATACGAAGACAGCCCTGCTACCATTACAAGAAAGAATAAACAGTATCAGGTTACTATAACTGGTTCCTTTACGGATAAGGTTAAGACAGAAAAAGACAAACAAAATGCCACCAAGGAAATTGATGATCAGGTGGTTAATAAATATCTATCTGATACCATTACCAGAGGTCAGAACAGCGAGGCAGAATCCATGTCCGAAGAGTTCGGAGGACTGTTCCTTGCCATCGCAACCGCTATTTTCCTGGTATTCGTGGTATTGGCAGCCCAGTTTGAATCACCAATATTCTCTCTCATGGTTATGGCGACCATTCCATTCAGCTTTATCGGTGCCTTTGGGCTCATGCTCATAACCAATGTAAGTATCAGTATGACCTCGCTTCTTGGTTTCCTGGTGCTCATCGGTACGGTTCTTAACTCCGGTATCCTTTACGTGGATTGTGCCAACCAGTATAATGAAACCATGGATACCAGAAGTGCTGTTATTGAGGCAGGATTTACACGACTCCGCCCCATTCTTATGACAGCGTTAATCGCCATTTTATCTCTGATTCCTCTTGCAAGAGGCGGAGAGAATGGAGAGATGATGCAGGGGCTTGCCCTTGTTAACATCGGAGGACTTGCGTCTTCCACCCTTTTATCCCTTCTGGTGCTCCCAGTGCTCTATTCCATTTTGAGACGGAAGAAAAAGGATGAAACAGCTTCTTCATAAATAACACGTCCCTGCCTCATTACCAGTTATGGAAGAATGTGGTTTGCAGGCAGGGATACAACTGTGATATGATAGAATTACCAAATAAGGAGGATTAAGGATGAGAAAATGGAAACTGATAAGTGCATGCTGTCTTTCGGCAGTGCTTGCCTTTTCCGGACCGGCAGCCACTGCCTGGGCCGGCAGCCCGGAGTTTGCAAGAACTCCTGAGGAATGGGCAAAACTGAGGGACAATGTGATGGAATACGATGAGCTGGCAGGCCTGATCCGTGAATATAATGTTACTGTTCAGAAAAATCAGCTTACTATTAATGATAAGAAAAAAGATGACAAAGTCACCCGTGATGAGTATGCTCAGGCTTACCGTGATGCAGCCTTTGATGCGAGAAGCAATATCACAGGCGATGATGCAGTAGCAGATGCTCAGGCCCAGGTTACAGCAGCTCAGGCCGATGAAACTGCCGATAAAATGACGGAAGATTTAACAGTCGACCAGCTCACCTTTGATCAGCAGGAAGCCAATCTTGTTGCTTCTGCACAGTCCTCAATGATATCATATTTTCAACAGAAATTAGAACTGGAGTCAGCAAAGGACAGCTTAGAATATATGGAGGCCCAATATCAGTCAGCCCTTGTAAAACAGGGCGCAGGAATGGCTACGTTATCGGATGTTCTTGGTGCAAAGGAGAGCGTTCAGAGCACCCAGGCAACCGTTGAGAAGCTTAGTGGTAGTCTTGAAGAGACGAGACAAAAACTTCTTGTCATGCTGGGCTGGAAATATAATGATACTCCTGAGATAAAGGATATACCGGCTGTTAATTTTGACCACATTGCATCTATGAATCCCGAGACGGATAAGGATGCAGCGCTGGAAAATAATTATACCTTTAAGATTAATAAGAGAAAGCTGTCGAATGCTGTGGCAGAAATAACGAAAGAGACGTTAAAACGGACTGTCTCCAGCAATGAGGAGAATATTAAATCAGAAGTTGTAAAGAATTATCAATCCGTACAGCAGGCCAAGGCAGCCTATGATCAGGCAGCAGCAGAATTTGAACTGGAAAGTAAGAACATGGAAACAGCGGAACATAAGCAGCAGGTAGGTACCTTAAGCAGGCTTGATTATATGAAGCAGAAGAATGCATTCAATACGAAGAATGTCTCTCTAAAGAAAGCCCAGCTTGCACTGTTCCAGGCAGTCCAGACCTATGATAATGCAATCAAGGGGCTGGCTTCGGCAGGAGGCTGATACAATGAGAAATAATAAAGTTTGGCCAATTTGTCTGGC
The DNA here is from genome assembly GCF_026723765.1 of Lacrimispora xylanolytica. Classification (NCBI taxonomy): domain Bacteria; kingdom Bacillati; phylum Bacillota; class Clostridia; order Lachnospirales; family Lachnospiraceae; genus Lacrimispora; species Lacrimispora xylanolytica. The sequence continues at coordinate 3,948,466 of NZ_CP113524.1, read as the reverse complement.
CGCACTGCTTACTGCTTCATCGGTTCTTCCAGCCTATGGTGCTGTTGGACCTGGTCAGGCAGAGAAACCGATTCCAGAAGGGATAACTGCAGAGCAGTGGAATGGGTTAAATGATAATACCATTGAATTTGAAGAACTCTCTAATCTGGTAAGATATTATAATCCTGATTTGCAGAATCTGGTGAACTCAATCAATGCTAATGTGGAAAATCTTGAGTATGTTTATGGTGAGCTGACAGGGATAGAGATGAAGGATAACATAAAGAATCTTGAAGATCAAGCCAAAGCACTAAAGCCGACTGGAGTGACCGATGAAAATGGAATCCCTATGTATCAGATTCTGGAGGGGACGGTAAAGGGAATCAAGTCCAATACGGAAAAGATGCAAAGGACCATTAAAAAGCTCAAACAGCCTAATTCAGCCATCAATTCTGGAATTACCGAGGCCTCAAGGAAATATGAGTATTATGCTGACCAGATCATGATAGGATACAACAGTGCGGTCGCAAACCAGGCACTGCTTCAAAAGGCAACGGAACTAAGTAATTCTGCTTATGAGGCACAGCAATTAGGTCTTACAATCGGAACAGCAACACAAACGGATGTGCTGTCCGCGAAAAAGGAACTGCTTTCCGCCCAATCCTCTCTGCTAAGCCTGAATCATACGGTTGATGGCCTTCGTCGTTCCCTGGGTCTGATGACCGGTTACTCCGCAGATGCATCTCCTGAGATTGGAGGTCTTCCGGAACTGGATATGCAGCAAATCACTGCTATTGATCTGGAAGCCGATACAGCAAAGGCCATTGGTAATAATTATGAACTTATCAAAACCCGCAGGACCAATTCCAATAAGACCACCGTTGGTATCGCACAAAAGCAGGCAGATGTATCAGAAGGAGAGCAAAATGTGGCAGTCACCATGCAGTCCTTCTATCAAAATCTAAAGCAGGCCAAAACAGCCTATGAAGCAGCTCTCACTTCCTTTGAGAAGGCAGGCCTTGATAAAGGGAAAGCCGAGCGCTCCTTCCAGATGGGTATGCTGAGTAAAATTACATACCTTCAGACCCAGATGGGTTATTTGCAGACAGAGGGCGCGAAAGAAAGCGCATACTCGGAACTTTATCAGGCATACACCACATATCAGTGGGCAGTAAAAGGAGTTATTATTGATTCTGGGAATCAGTAGGTTCTTCCTTATCTAACAAAAGTTCAGCAAGCTTTAACTTCACATGTATTTTCGTATTATCCTTGTTTAATTTTAAATAATCCGATGGATCTAAGGATTCTCTTAGAATCTCTTTGGAGGTATCGGGAACAACCGCATAGGACGAATCCACAAAACAGAGCGGAGGATAAAGGACACACCACCAGTTGCGTCCTTTGCCTTCGCCTATTTTTACCCTGACCGCTTCATAGTTTCCGCATGGGAATACCATATCGCCGTAGGTCTTGGTAGGAAAATAAGTTGTGGCCAGTTCCATATGTGCGGGATAATCATATCCCAGAGTCTTCATGTACGTTTCTGCTTTTTTCTCCAGTCGGTCCTTATGGGATCTGACGTATTTTTTTGTTTCTTCTAAAGATGCATTTTCTCCCATTTCCTCATATATTGTGTTTAAGAGCATGGTGCGAACCTTCAATTTTAAATTCTGATCTTCCGTACTGTCACTGTTTGCCAGGACGTGAAACCTTAAAATTTCAGGTGCGATCCGGGCGGCCATGGCTTCCTCTGCGTTTCTTTCCTCTGACATGGAAAATAAAAGTGCAAGCAATAAGCATGTAATACATAAGAATAAATCACGTTTCTGTTTCATTGGGCTTCTCCTTTTTTATGGAATCTATTTGTAATTGTAACCATATGTGCTATAATATAAACGCTGTAAAATCAAGAAATTGGTAAGGAGATTAAAATGGGCAAAAAAAATGCGGTTGTACTGTTTGGCGGCCAGTCCTCAGAGCATGTAGTTTCCTGCATGTCGGTCATCAATGTTATTAACCATATCAATAGAGAAATATACGATCTTCTTCTGATCGGAATCACAGAAGAGGGTCACTGGATCAAAACAGATTCTGTAGAAGCCATTCAGGACGGATCATGGAAAAACGGCAGTGTATCTGCAGTGTTATCTCCGGATGCTACCATGAAGAGCGTGATTTTATTAGATGGAGCAAAAACAGAGCTTGTAAGGGCAGATGTGGTATTTCCTGTGCTCCATGGCCTGTATGGAGAGGACGGGACCATTCAGGGTCTGTTAGAGCTTTCCGGTATCCCCTACGTTGGCTGTGGCGTTTTATCCTCCGCTGTGTCCATGGATAAATTATATACGAAGATCATTGTCAAGGATTTAGGCGTCAGACAGGCGGATTACATAGCAGTGATGCGTCATGAATTACATGATTTAGACCCGATTGTAAAAAAGGTGGAAGATAAATTTACCTATCCCGTATTCGTAAAGCCATCCAATGCAGGCTCCTCCAAGGGTGTAAGTCGTGCAGAAGATGGAAAAGAATTAAAAGAAGCCCTCATCTTGGCAGGAGAGCATGACCGCAAGATTCTGGTAGAAGAGATGATTGTGGGCCGTGAGATCGAATGTGCAGTCTTTGGCGGAGGCAACACTCCGGTAGAGGCCTCCGGAGTTGGCGAAATCGTTGCAGCTGCTGAGTTTTATGATTTTGATGCCAAATATTATAATTCCGAATCAAAAACAGTCGTAGACCCAACACTCCCGGAAGGAGCAGCGGAAACAGTCAGAAGCGCAGCAAAGGCCATCTTCCAGGCAGTAGACGGCTACGGCCTGGCAAGAGTGGATTTCTTTGTAAAAGAAGATGGAACCGTGGTATTTAATGAGATCAATACCATGCCTGGCTTTACTGCCATCAGCATGTATCCGATGCTGTGGGAGCATGCAGGTATTACAAAGGAAGAACTGGTGAACCGCTTACTAAAGCATGCAGCGGACCGCTCCCAGTCCTAAAGGAGAGGTATCATGGCAGATAGAAATTCACCCATTGGAGTCTTTGACTCCGGGGTAGGCGGACTTACAGTGGTTCGGGAAATTATGAGGCAGATGCCAGAGGAACGGCTGGTGTATTTTGGTGATACGGCAAGAGTTCCTTATGGAACCAAATCAAAAGATACCATCGTCCGCTACACGAGACAAAACATACGATTCTTAATGACTCAGGACGTAAAGGCCATTGTCATTGCATGCAACACTGCCACAGCCTTCGCTCTTGAGACCGTGGAAAAGGAACTTGATATTCCTGTGATCGGAGTGATCCATGCAGGTGCAAAGACAGCAGTGGAAGCCACCAGAAATGGAAAGATCGGTATCATAGGAACAGAAGGTACCATACAAAGCGGAGTCTATACCAAGGTGATGGAAGAGATGAAAGGCGGCCTTGAGGTAATTGGAAAGCCATGCCCCTTATTTGTTCCCCTGGTAGAAGAAGGGCTCCTTCATGATTCGGTAACCGATGAAATCGCTTCCAGGTATTTATCTGAATTAAAAGGGAAGTTTATTGATACACTGGTACTGGGCTGCACTCATTATCCTTTGCTTCGCTCCACCGTAGGCCGGGTAATGGGACCTGAGGTCACGCTGGTGAATCCGGCTTATGAAACCGCACTGGAATTAAAGCAGGTTTTAAGCGAGAGCCAGCTCTTAAACGAGGAAAATGAATCCTCCCAGGACAAATACCGGTTTTATGTCAGCGATCTGGCAGAGAAGTTTACTAATTTTGCTTCCTCCATTCTTCCTGACCAGGTAAAACAGACGAAGAAGATCAATATTGAAGAGTTCTAAAGGAGTTTACTATGACTAGAGATGTCCTTATCAGCATCAGCGGGATACAAATTGCAGAGGAAGACAATAATACGGTTGAGATGATTACTTCTGGAGATTATTTTCTTAAAAATGGAAACCATTACGTTTTATACGATGAGATACAGGAAGGCTTTGAAGGAGTCATTAAAAACACCATAAAAGTCAGTCCATCAGGCCTTGATATTATAAAACGGGGCAGCTCCAGTGTTCATATGACATTTGAAAAAAATAAGAAGAATATTGCATGCTACGCAACTCCTTATGGCGAACTCATGATTGGGATAAGCACTAACGACATCCAGGTCATAGAAGAGGAAGACCGGTTAAGAGTTCATGTAGCTTATTCACTGGATATTAATTATCAGCACATTTCAGAATGCGACATTGATCTTGATATTCATTCCAAAGCCACTGCTGACATACGCTTATTAAATTAGAAGAAACACATAAAAAAAGATAGGCCCGGATCATTTCTGTACCGGAGCCTATCTTTTTTATGTGTTATATGCTATTTTTGGAGGAGTACTTTTTGAGATTATTGGTATTGAGTCTATTTTTTAACCTTTTAATACGTTAGCGTAATTGGCGGCAACTGCATTCCAGTCAACGACTTCAAAGAATGCCTTAATATAATCTGCTCTTAGGTTCTTATACTTTAAGTAATAAGCATGTTCCCAAACGTCAATGCCAAGGATTGGAACGTGTCCATTTCCTTCCATAAGCGGATTGTCCTGATTTGGACTGGAGGATAGAATCAGCTTTCCGTTTCTGTCACTTGAGAGCCATCCCCAGCCGGATCCAAACTGTCCGGCAGCCAGGCCGCTTAATTTATCTTTAAAATCTGAAAAGCTTCCGAATGCCTGATTAAGGGCTGCCTTTAAATCTCCTTCCGGTTCGCCGCCACCGTTGGGGCTCATAGTTCCGAAATAAAGATTATGGTTATAAAAACCTCCGCCGTTGTTTCGAATGGCTTTTCTTAGGGCTTCATCAGAAATCTTATCAAGGGAAGATAGGAGGAGAGAGATATCCTTATCTGCCACTCCAGCTTTTTGAGCTGCATCGTTTAGATTTTTTGTGTAAGCTGCATGATGTTTGGAATAATGAGTTTCCATTGTAAGAGCATCAATATGAGGTTCTAAAGCGTCGTACGCATAAGGTAATTGAATTTGATTAAACATAATAGTTCTCCTTTCGATTCCATCATTTATTTTCAAATGTCAGTATTTATTATTTGGTTAGTCATTGCTAACTTGTTTGTAGCTTCATTATATCATGAATTCAAGCGTTGTCAAGATGATTTTTCAGACTTTTTAAAAGTTTATTGTATATAAGCACACAAAGAATGCCCAGGTGCGAAGTTGTTCGCAACCTGGGCATTCGCCACAGAACATTCCGGTGATGGATATCACTTACTTTTTGTCGTTCTTTTTAAACTTGTCCCAAAATGACTTCTTCTTTGGAGCTGGAGGAACTGCTTTACCTCTAAGGCTCTTGATCTCGGTTATGTAAATACCGCTTATCACAACCTTTGCTTCTGTCTTAATGGGAAGGACTTCGAAAACCTTGGCATCTGCAATCAGCGTCATTACCTTTGGTCCGATCTTTGCCTTTACAATGGGCAGCTTTGTTCTGCGCATATACTTTGGTGTCTGCTCGTACACAATCTTAGGAAGGCCGGCGTCTTTTAGCTTCATCTTCTTCTTATCAATAACCAGCATGTTAACGGTCTGTGCCGCAGCTTCTAATGCCTGCTGCTGTTCCACCTGACGCTTCTCCAGCTTCTTACCGAGAAAATAAAGGACTGCCAATGCCACAACTACGATGAAAAGAATCACGATTAATACGTTTAAAAATGTGCTCACCGGGAATACCTCCAATAGTTCTTTTTGTAAATTGGGCCTATCTGTAATAGTATATCACGTTTTCTTGGAAAATACAAGTAAAAAATGCTTGACACCTTGACAACGCTATGATATTATGGAATGTGCACTATTGTGGCTTTGTGTGCCTTGTAGGGACATTTATGCCCAAACAGAATCAATTAGAAAGAAAACAGGGGTGAAACGTCAATGGAGAAAAGCAGAATGCGTCCGGTCCCAGCCGGTAAGAGCCTGAGAATGAGTTTCTCAAGACAAAAAGAAGTGCTTGAGATGCCAAACCTGATCGAGATTCAAAAGAATTCCTATCAGTGGTTCCTTGATGAAGGATTGAAGGAAGTCTTTGAAGACATCTCTCCGATTGCAGACTTTGCAGGACACTTAAGTCTTGAATTTGTCGACTTTACATTATGTAAGGACGATATCAAGTACACAATAGAAGAATGCAAGGAAAGAGATGCAACCTATGCGGCTCCTTTAAAGGTAAAGGTAAGACTTTGCAATAAAGATAAAGATGAAATTAATGAACACGAGATCTTCATGGGTGATCTTCCACTTATGACAGATACTGGTTCCTTTGTAATTAACGGTGCCGAGCGAGTTATTGTAAGCCAGTTGGTACGTTCCCCAGGTATATATTATGGTATCGAACACGACAAGGTTGGTAAGGAACTTTATGCCTGTACGGTAATTCCTAACCGTGGAGCATGGCTGGAGTATGAGACTGACTCCAACGACATCTTCTACGTACGAGTAGACAGAACCAGAAAGGTTCCAGTCACCGTACTGATCCGTGCACTTGGTTTTGGTACCAATGCAGAGATCATTGAACTGTTCGGTGAAGAGCCGAAATTATTAGCCAGCTTTGGTAAAGACACTTCTGATAATTACCAGGATGGCTTATTGGAGTTATATAAGAAGATCCGCCCAGGTGAACCTTTATCTGTTGATAGTGCTGAAAGTTTGTTAAATAGTATGTTCTTTGACCCAAGAAGATATGATCTTGCAAAGGTCGGAAGATATAAATTCAATAAGAAGCTTCATTTTAAAAACCGTATTACAGGTCATGATCTGGCTGAGGATGTAATTGACACCGTAACTGGTGAAATCCTCGCACAGGCTGGAACCACAGTAGACAAGCAGCTTGCTGAAAGGATACAGAATGCAGCTGTTCCTTTTGTGTGGCTGGAAGGTGTGGAGCGCAAACAGAAAGTACTTTCTAACTTAATGGTAGATTTATCTGCACATGTTAGTTTTGATCCGAAGGAAGCAGGTGTTACAGAATTAGTATTCTATCCTGCCCTTGAAAAAATTCTGGCAGAAGTTGGCAGTGACGATGAAGAGGCTCTTAAAAAAGCCATTCACAGAAACTTAAATGAGCTGGTTCCAAAGCATATTACGAAAGAAGATATCTTAGCTTCCATAAATTATAATATGCATCTGGAAGAAGAAGTGGGTACAGCAGATGATATTGACCACTTAGGAAACCGTAGAATCCGTGCGGTTGGCGAGCTTCTTCAGAATCAGTACCGTATCGGTCTTTCCAGAATGGAGAGAGTGGTACGTGAAAGAATGACCACTCAGGACATGGATGGCATTACACCACAGTCCCTGATCAATATTAAGCCTGTTACTGCTGCAGTTAAGGAATTCTTCGGAAGTTCCCAGTTATCCCAGTTTATGGATCAGAATAACCCACTTGCAGAATTAACACATAAAAGACGTCTGTCTGCCTTAGGACCTGGTGGTCTTTCCAGAGACCGTGCCGGATTCGAGGTTCGAGACGTTCACTATACCCATTACGGCCGTATGTGTCCGATCGAGACACCTGAAGGTCCTAACATCGGTCTGATCAACTCCCTTGCTACCTATGCAAGAGTAAACCAGTATGGATTCGTAGAGGCTCCATACCGTGTGGTAGATAAGACAGATGCTCAGAATCCAATTGTTACCGATGAAGTAGTTTATCTTACCGCTGATGAGGAAGATAACTTCGTAGTAGCTCAGGCGAATGAGCCGCTCGATGACGAAGGTCATTTTATTCATAAGAACATTTCCGGACGTTACCGCGAGGAAACATCTGAGTTCCAGAGAAAGAACATTGACTTAATGGACGTTTCTCCTAAGATGGTATTCTCTGTAGCGACAGCCATGATTCCTTTCCTTGAAAACGACGATGCGAACCGTGCCCTCATGGGATCAAACATGCAGCGTCAGGCCGTGCCGCTTTTAACCACCGATGCTCCTGCAGTAGGAACTGGTATGGAAGCAAAGGCAGCTGTTGACTCCGGTGTTTGTGTAGTTGCAAGAAACTCTGGTGTGGTTGAACGGTCTGCTTCCAATGAGATCATCATCCGCAGAGATTCTGACGGCGGCAAGGATGTTTACCGCCTGACTAAGTTTAAGAGAAGCAACCAGTCCAACTGTTACAACCAGAAGCCAATCGTATTTAAGAACAACCACGTGGTAAAAGGCGAAGTTATTGCTGACGGACCTTCTACCCAGAATGGTGAAATCGCTCTCGGTAAGAATCCTTTGATCGGATTCATGACCTGGGAAGGTTACAACTACGAGGATGCGGTTCTCTTAAGTGAGAGACTGGTACAGGAAGACGTTTATACCTCTGTCCACATCGAGGAATATGAGGCAGAAGCCCGTGATACCAAGTTAGGACCGGAAGAAATCACCCGTGACGTTCCTGGTGTCGGCGAGGACGCTTTAAAAGACCTTGATGAGAGAGGAATTATCCGTATCGGTGCAGAAGTCCGTGCCGGAGATATCCTGGTAGGTAAGGTAACTCCAAAGGGAGAGACTGAGCTGACTGCAGAAGAAAGACTGCTTCGTGCCATCTTTGGTGAGAAGGCAAGAGAAGTTCGTGATACCTCCTTAAAAGTACCTCACGGTGCTTACGGTATCATTGTTGATGCAAAAGTATTTACAAGAGAAAACGGCGACGAGCTGTCTCCTGGTGTGAATGAGACTGTCCGCATCTACATTGCTCAGAAGAGAAAAATCTCTGTGGGCGATAAGATGGCTGGACGTCATGGTAACAAGGGTGTTGTTTCCCGCGTGCTTCCAGTAGAAGATATGCCGTTCCTTCCTAACGGCCGTCCTCTTGATATCGTATTAAACCCTCTGGGCGTTCCTTCCCGTATGAACATCGGGCAGGTACTTGAGATCCATTTAAGCCTTGCTGCAAGAGCTTTGGGCTTCAATGTTTCCACCCCGGTATTTGACGGTGCAAACGAGAACGACATTATGGATACCCTGGATGTGGCTAATGATTATGTAAATATGAGCTGGTCAGATTTCCAGGATAAATATAAAGACACATTAAAGCCTGACGTAATTGAATATCTTGGTGATCACCTGGATCACAGAGAATTATGGAAGGGTGTTCCGATTAACCGCGATGGAAAAGTACGTCTCCGTGACGGACGTACCGGAGAATACTTTGACAGTGCTGTTACCATCGGACACATGCACTACTTGAAGCTTCACCATCTGGTAGACGATAAGATCCATGCCCGTTCTACAGGACCATACTCTCTGGTTACCCAGCAGCCTCTCGGCGGTAAAGCCCAGTTCGGCGGACAGCGTTTCGGAGAGATGGAGGTTTGGGCTCTTGAGGCATACGGTGCATCTTATACACTTCAGGAGATCATGACTGTGAAATCCGATGATGTAGTAGGCCGTGTTAAGACTTACGAAGCCATTATTAAGGGTGAGAACATCCCTGAGCCTGGTATTCCGGAATCCTTCAAGGTATTGTTAAAAGAGCTTCAGTCACTGGCACTGGATGTAAGAGTGTTGCGTGATGACAATACTGAAGTTCAGATTGCTGAAAGCACAGACTACGAAGAGACGGATTTAAGATCCATTATTGAAGGTGACAGACATTATCGTGATGAGGAGTCCTTTGGTGACTACGGTTATCAGAAGCAGGAATTTAAGGATAATGAACTGGTTGCTGTCAGTGAAGAAGAGGAGACTGAAGAGGTCGACGATTCGTTTGAGGATTTCGATGACGTAGATATTGAAGATTCAGACGAAGAATAATAGAAGGGAGAACCGCTCATGCCTGAAAACAATGAAACTTACCACCCAATGACGTTTGACGCCATAAAAATCGGTCTGGCTTCTCCGGAAAAGATTCTGGATTGGTCCCACGGCGAGGTAAAAAAGCCGGAGACCATCAACTACAGAACCTTAAAGCCGGAAAAGGACGGTTTGTTCTGTGAACGAATCTTTGGACCGAGCAAGGACTGGGAATGTCATTGCGGTAAATATAAAAAAATTCGGTATAAAGGCGTTATCTGCGACCGATGCGGCGTGGAAGTAACGAAAGCCAGCGTTCGTAGAGAGCGTATGGGCCATATCCAGCTTGCTGCCCCTGTTTCCCATATCTGGTATTTCAAGGGAATACCAAGCCGTATGGGTCTCATTCTGGACATTTCTCCAAGAACCTTAGAGAAGGTGCTCTATTTCGCATCTTACGTGGTACTGGATGCCGGCAACACCGGTCTCCAGTATAAGCAGGTCTTGTCTGAGAAGGAATACCGTGAAGAGACAGAGAAATACGGCCATGGCGCATTCCGTGTAGGAATGGGTGCAGAAGCCATTCTGGAACTGTTACGATCCATTGACCTTGAAAAAGACTCTGAGGAGCTGAAAAAAGGATTAAAGGAAGCTACAGGACAGAAGCGTGCAAGAATTATCAAGCGTCTGGAAGTGGTAGAAGCCTTCAGAAACTCCGGCAACTTACCAGAGTGGATGATCATGACCGTGGTACCGGTTATCCCACCGGATATCCGTCCGATGGTTCAGTTAGACGGTGGACGTTTTGCTACCTCTGACTTAAATGACCTTTACAGAAGAATCATCAACCGTAACAACCGTCTTGCCCGTCTGTTAGAGCTTGGCGCTCCTGACATCATTGTTCGTAACGAAAAGCGTATGCTTCAGGAAGCCGTTGATGCCTTAATCGACAACGGCAGAAGAGGAAGACCGGTAACCGGACCTGGAAACCGTGCATTAAAATCCCTCTCTGATATGTTAAAGGGTAAGCAGGGACGATTCCGTCAGAACCTACTTGGAAAGCGTGTTGACTATTCCGGACGTTCTGTTATCGTCGTTGGTCCTGAACTTAAGATTTACCAGTGCGGTCTTCCAAAAGAGATGGCTATCGAGTTATTCAAGCCTTTCGTTATGAAAGAGCTGGTTTCTAATGGAACTGCACATAATATAAAGAATGCAAAGAAGATGGTTGAGCGCCTTCAGACAGAAGTCTGGGACGTACTGGAAGATGTTATCAAAGAGCATCCGGTTATGTTAAACCGTGCGCCTACCCTTCATAGACTGGGTATCCAGGCTTTCGAGCCAATCCTCGTCGAAGGTAAGGCAATCAAGCTTCATCCACTGGTATGTACCGCGTTTAACGCCGACTTCGACGGTGACCAGATGGCGGTTCATCTGCCACTTTCCGTAGAGGCTCAGGCAGAATGCCGTTTCCTTCTGTTATCACCAAACAACCTTCTTAAGCCTTCCGACGGTGGCCCTGTTGCCGTTCCGTCTCAGGATATGGTTCTTGGTATCTACTACCTGACCCAGGAACGTCCTGGTGCTAAGGGAGAAGGAATGGTATTTAGAAGTGTAAACGAAGCCATTCTCGCTTACGAGAACCAGGCAGTTACCCTTCATTCCAGAATCAAGGCAAGAGTTACAAAGAGAATGCCTGATGGTACCATGAAGAGCGGAGTGGTAGAATCCACCGTAGGACGTTTCATCTTCAATGAGATCGTTCCTCAGGATCTTGGTTTCGTAGACCGTTCCATTCCAGGCAACGAGCTTTTAATGGAAGTCGATTTCCATGTAGGTAAGAAGCAGTGTAAGCAGATTCTTGAAAAGGTTATTAACGTTCACGGAGCTGTTCAGACTGCAGAGACCTTAGATGACATTAAAGCCATTGGTTATAGATATTCAACCAAAGCTGCCATGACGGTTTCCATTTCCGATATGACCGTGCCGGAAAGCAAGCCAAAGCTGATCGCAGAGGCTCAGGCAACGGTTGACCAGATTGCTAAAAACTTCCGCCGTGGTCTTATCACAGAGGAAGAGCGTTATAAAGAAGTTATTGACACCTGGAAGGTGACCGATGATCAGCTGACTCATGACCTGCTTACAGGGCTTGATAAGTACAACAACATCTATATGATGGCTGACTCCGGAGCCCGAGGTTCTGATAAGCAGATCAAGCAGCTTGCAGGTATGCGTGGACTTATGGCCGATACAACTGGTCATACCATCGAACTTCCTATCAAGTCCAACTTCCGTGAGGGTCTTGACGTATTGGAGTACTTTATCTCCGCTCATGGAGCTCGTAAAGGACTTTCCGATACCGCTCTTCGTACCGCCGACTCTGGTTACTTGACCAGACGTCTGGTAGACGTATCTCAGGATATGATTATCCGTGAGATCGACTGCTGCGAAGGAAAAGACATTCCATTTATGGAGATCAAGGCGTTTACAGACGGCCAGGAAACCATTGAGGGCCTGGAAGAACGTATCACCGGAAGATTTATTGCAGAAACCATTACAGATCCTGATACTGGAGAGGTCATTGTAAAAGAGAACCATATGTGTACTCCAAAACGTGCTTCCGCAGTTATGAAGGTGTTAGATAAGATGGGCCGTAATTCCATTAAGATCCGTAACGTCCTTACCTGCAAATCCCATCAGGGAGTTTGTGCGAAATGTTACGGAGCCAACATGGCTACTGGTCAGCCGGTACAGGTTGGTGAAGCAGTCGGAATCATTGCAGCTCAGTCCATCGGTGAGCCTGGAACACAGCTTACCATGCGTACCTTCCATACCGGAGGTGTTGCGGGTGGCGATATCACACAGGGTCTTCCCCGTGTCGAGGAGCTTTTTGAGGCAAGAAAGCCGAAAGGTCTTGCTATCATCGCTGAGTTCGGCGGAGTGGTTGCCATTAAGGATACCAAGAAAAAACGTGAGATTATCATTACCGAGAATGAAACCGGCAATTCCAAGACCTATCTGATTCCTTACGGTTCCAGAATCAAGGTTGCTGACGGCCAGGTGCTTGAGGCTGGTGATGAGCTTACGGAAGGTAGTGTGAATCCACACGATATCTTAAAGATCAAAGGCGTTCGTGCCGTACAGGATTATATGATCCAGGAGGTACAGCGTGTGTACCGTCTCCAGGGTGTAGAAATCAATGATAAGCACGTAGAGATGATCGTAAGACAGATGCTTAAAAAGATCAAAATCGAGGAGAGCGGAGACAGCGATGTCCTTCCAGGAACCTCTATGGACGTTCTTGATTATAATGACTTAAATGATGCACTCCTTGCAGAAGGCAAAGAGCCGGCAGATGGAAAGCAGGTTATGCTTGGTATTACCAAGGCATCTCTTGCAACTGATTCCTTCCTGTCAGCTGCTTCCTTCCAGGAGACCACAAAGGTTCTGACCGAAGCCGCTATTAACGGTAAGGTTGACCACTTGATCGGTCTTAAGGAAAACGTTATTATCGGTAAGCCGATTCCGGCTGGTACTGGTATGAAGCGTTACCGTACCATCAACTTAAGTACAGATGCGGAACTGGAAGAGGATGATGAGATTCTGTTATCAGAAGATGACGAGATCTTATTAACCGATGACCGTTTCGAAGAAGCAGATGAGATTTTATCCATCAGTGAAGACGATATAGAAGAGTAAGAAGTGAAACGCCCTGACTGGCTTTGGCCGTCAGGGCGTTTTTTGCATATTAGGAGACTTCTTAGGAAAAGACAATATTATGTAATATTTGCATAACAAAACTGGATTTTTACTCTTTTTTTCATGCTATAATCATAAAAAAGGAGGTAGAACCAATGAGGAAGTTTGAGCGGAATGTGTTTCCTTATCTGCTGCTTGCTCCTACTTTAATCATATTTGGCCTGTTTCTATTCTTTCCAGCTGTAAATGGGCTATGGATATCGTTGACAAAGTGGGATGGAGTAAATCCCCAGAAATTTGTGGGGATCAATAATTATATAAAGCTTTTTTCAGATCGGGGATTTTGGGATTCTTTTCTCCGCACGGTATTTTTTACTGCAGTCTCGGTTCCCCTGGTTTATGTTTCAGCCATGGGACTTGCCTTGCTGCTGACAGGTGCGCGAAAGGGGAATGATTTTTTCCGGGCAGTCTTTTACTGGCCCACCATGATTTCCAGTATTATCGTGGGACTCACCTGGAGATTTCTTTTGGGGGAAGAATTTGGTGTCATCAATTATCTTCTGACCGCCATGGGAAGATCACCGGTGAAATGGCTGACGGATCAGAATTATGCCATGGGGGTTGTGATCTTCGTCACCGCGTGGAGTATGTCAGGCTATTATATGGTCATGTTCATTTCCGGTATTAAGGCCATATCTGAGACTTATTATGAGGCCGCAAGAATAGATGGTGCCGGATTCTTTCATCAGTTCCGCTATATTACACTGCCGCTTTTAAAGCCTACCAGTCTTTTGGTCCTTGTATTATCCACGGTTACTATTATTAAAACCTATCCATTGGTATATGCGCTGACTCAGGGCGGCCCGGCAGGGGCTACCAAGTTCATGGTACAGACCATACAGGAAACAGGATTTGAAAAAAATCAGATGGGCTACGCCAGTGCCATGACCATGATACTCTTTGTTCTGTTAGCCATGTTCACGGTGGTGCAATTTAAAGCAAATAGGGGAGGGGAGCAGGATGCAGACTAATCGTAAAAAATACTTATTTGCAGGTGGTGCATGGATCATTCTTCTTATCCTCACCTTTATATTCCTGATGCCCATACTCTGGGTCATTGGTTCTTCCTTTAAAAGCACTGGTGAATTATTCTCCTGGCCCCCCAGTTTCATTGGAAAGAATCCAACTTTTTCCAACTATCAAAGGGCTTTGGAAGAAGGACATTTTGGAATCTACTTTTTTAATACGGTATTTACCAGCCTTGTGGCTACATTTTTAACGATAGTGGTCAATGTGATGTCCGGATATGCCTTTGCGAAATACCGTTTTAAAGGAGATAAGATTCTCTTTGGTGTTGTACTGGCTACCTTGATGATTCCTTTGGAGGTCATCATGATCCCTATTTTCAAGGTGATTGTGGCAACCAATCTTTATAACAGCTTATGGGGACTGATCATTCCGGCCGTAGCTTCGCCTACAGCGGTCTTTCTGGTGAGACAGTATTACGTCGGAATTCCAGATGCTTATATGGAAGCCGCCAGAATCGACGGAGCGTCGGAAGGGAGTATCTTAATGCGGATCATGCTGCCTCTTGCCAGGCCGGTTATCTCTGTTCTTTGTATCTTTTCTTTTATGTGGAGATGGAACGATTATCTTTGGCCGAAGCTGGTTATCAACAGTAAGGAACGATACACCATACAGCTGGCACTGGCTAATTATTCCGGTGAATACTCGGTAGACTGGAACAGCTTATTGGCGATGTCCGTCATTTCCATGATTCCGGTAATTATTGTGTTCGTAACACTGCAAAGCTATATTATCGGCGGCATGACTGCCGGAGGAGTCAAAGAGTAAACAGGAGGA
The DNA here is from genome assembly GCF_026723765.1 of Lacrimispora xylanolytica. Classification (NCBI taxonomy): domain Bacteria; kingdom Bacillati; phylum Bacillota; class Clostridia; order Lachnospirales; family Lachnospiraceae; genus Lacrimispora; species Lacrimispora xylanolytica. Next base: position 3,933,162 of record NZ_CP113524.1, on the reverse strand, counting down.
AAGAAGACATGAAATACTTGGAGTATCCGCTGTTTGCGGAAGGATTTGTCAATCGCTTTCTAATCAGTGAGGTTCATACGCAAATCCGGCAATTCACCAGGTCTACCTTAAGCGGAAGGGTCAATGAGTGGTTGAAAAAGGGATTTGCCATTCATGAAAATCCCTGCAGGAAAGAATTTATTGAACAGAGAAAAGGCGAAATACCACAATGTCCTGATTTTACCCATATCACCAATGGTGGAACGTTACATGTATTTGGAGAGGAAAAGCTGGTAAAGCAATATTTCCCTTTTGGAAATCCAGGCATTGACGGGTCCGGCTTTTATTATCAGCCTACTTATTTAAGGATGTATGGATATACCATACTTCAGTCAGAAGAAGAGGGCATCGTGGATTTTGAACTGGAGACCTGTGGCGGCTTAACTCTCTGGGCCAATGGGCAGCTGATCACAGATTTCACCCCGTTTACCAGAAATCTGGTTAAGAAAACAGTCGTATCCATTCCCCTTTTAAAAGGCATGAATCCAATTGTGGTCTGCCTCGATGATCTGGCGGAACGTGATACAGATTACTATTTTCGTATGAAGCGCTTGGGAGAAGCGGATTTAAAGATACTGATTCCGGCAGATGACCAGGTGGAGGAAGATACCTTAAATCAAATGGAACAGATGTTACATGGGATGTGCTTTGACAAAGAAGCTTATTTCAGCGAAACTATAAAAATGAATCTTAACAATCCTTTTAACCAGCCTCTTAATCTGGAAATTATGGTAACTCCGGGAGAATTCATTGAAAAAATGGAACAATCCTGGAAGCTTATAAAAATCAGAAATTATACCATGGAGGCGGAGCAAAAGGGACTGGTACTCTTTCATACAGATGAAATATCACCAGGCTATTATTATTTTACAGCAGTTCTTACTTACCAGGGAATTGTTATAAAAAGAAAAATCGGAAATCAGCTGGTCAGAAAAGAATTCTTAGAAAGCAACAACGAGGACAGAAACGTTCGAAAGAAGCTGGCTCTTGATGCAATCATCCGGTTCGCCCCAGAAAACACCTACAAGGCAGCCGCCCTGTTTCAGAGGGAGAGGGAATATAAACGGGCGGAAGATATTCTTTTAGAGGAGCTTTTAGGAGTGAGAAACAGAAAGGACTGCTCTGATTTTCATTTCATCATTATGATCTATATCTACCGCACCTTTTACAACCGGATTTCAGATACCTTAAAAGATGCTCTCGAAGAGGCCATGATAAATTACCGCTACTGGATCGATGAGCCGGGAGATGATGTGATGTGGTTCTTCAGCGAAAACCATGCACTCTTGTTCCATTGCTGCCAGTACCTGGCAGGCACCTACCTTCCTGACAGGACCTTTACCAACAGCGGACGTGTAGGGACTGAGGTTAAGGCCCGGGGAGAAGAGCTCCTCCACCACTGGTTTGATGACTTTTTCCGGGAATTTATTACGGAGTGGAATTCCAACGCCTATATCCCAGTTGATGTATTGGGAATTGGTACCCTTTATAATCTGACGGATGAGAAAGACCCCCTTCATCAGAAGGCAGAAAAAGCATTAAACATGATCTTTTATTCCCTGGCAGTCAATGCTCATAAGGGAGCTGTTATGACAAGCTTTGGCCGCAGCTACGAAAAAGAGATGAAGGGAAATTACAATGCAGGCACCACATCACTGCTCTATGTTGCATACAATGCAGGTTATTTAAACAGAGCCTGCATCGGATACCTCCCATTGGTGCTTGGAGAGTATCAGCCTCCAAAGGAGTACCAAAAGTACCTGACACTTGAGGAAGAGGAGGAAATGATTTTTCAGAATACACAGGGATTTGAAAACCACGTAAATCTCTATCTATATAAGAACAGCAAAGTTCTTTTATCCACTGCCATTGGCTTTAAACCATTTCAAAAAGGATATCAGGAGCACATTTTGCAGGCTACCTTAGATGAAACTGCCCAGCTCTTTATCAATCACCCTGGAGAGTCCTTTCCATATGGAAGCGGAAGACCTAATTTCTGGGCAGGCAACGGCGTTCTTCCCCTTGGGGCTCAATATGAGAATACGGCAGTCCTAAGGTACCACATTGGAGAAGAAGAGCGGATTGGTTATACTCATGCCTATATCCCAATCAATTCATTTTCCAGATATCAGGGCGAGGACGGAATTCTGGTACTGGAAAAGGACGGAGCGTATGTGGCAGTAAAAGCCTTAAATGGACTTACCATACAGGAGCAGGGCCCTAATCAGTTCAGAGAGTTTATCAGTCAGGGACGGGATAATGTCTGGGTGGTCCGGGTAGGAAGCATAAAGGAATACGGAAGTCTGGAAGAAGTCTTAGCTGCATTTAGAAACGTAACAATCACCATGGACGGGGAGAGTACTCGGGTTAAGGATGAGACAGGAAGAGAATATCTTCTTGACATGGAAAACATATTAAAGGTGAATGGAGTTCCTGTCTATCAGTATCCGGAAACCGTAGAAGGCAGAATCACATGGAAGGAGAGAGTAAATTGATTGATATAAAAACCATGGAAGAGAAACTGAACCTGGTTTCGGAAAAAATGATGGCTCTTAAAAATAACGGGATGAAGGAAGTTTATCCTATCAGCCTCATTGATTTTAACTGCTGGGAATGGCCCCAGGGAGTCGGGATTTTCGGACTTTATAAATACTATGAGGTCAGCCAGAAAAAAGAAATTCTGGATTATATAGAAAACTGGTACGACAGCCGCATCAAGGAGGGCATATTAGAGAGAAATGTTAATACCACCTCTCCCATGCTTACCCTGACCTATCTCTACGAAAAAACAAGAAAGCCGGAATACCTTGCGTTCATTAAGGACTGGTCTGACTGGATCATGAAGGATAAAAAACTGATTCGTACCGGAGATGGATGCTTTCAGCATATGATCACGGGAAGTGCCAATGATCATGAGATCCTCATTGACACCCTTTTCATGACAGTTCTCTTTCTTACCAGAGCTGGAAAGCTTCTTGAGAGAAAGGATTATCTGGACGAAGCCAACTATCAGATTCTCTCTCACATCAAATATCTGTTAAATAAAGAAGAAGGGCTGTTTTACCATGGCTTTAACTTTCAGAGAAATGACAATTATGGAAAGGTACTGTGGGGAAGAGGAAACTGCTGGTACACCATTGTTATTATGGAGCTTTTAGAAGACATTGACCTCGATGAAGGGATAAAACGGTATTTCTTAAGTGTTTATGAAAATCAGGTGAAAGCACTGAAGAGATACGCAGACCCTGAAAACGGCTTGTGGCATACCATTATAAATGATGAATCTTCCTATTTAGAATTATCCTGCAGTGCAGCCTTCCTTTATGGTATTATGAAGGGAGTAAGGCTGGGTATTTTAAAAAGAGAAGAATACCAGGAGCTGATTGAACTTGGAACGAAGCATCTCATGGATTACATCGAAAAGGATGGAACCGTTCAAAATGTTTCTTACGGCACTCCCATTGGTTTAGACGGTGAGTTCTACAAAACGATTCCATGCTGTCCCATGACCTATGGACAGGCGCTTATGATTTTGGTACTGCAAGAAGCAATGCTTCCTTACTGGCATTAGAAAGGACTGGTTGTGAAGATGAAAGAACGCGTATTTTTTGAAGAATTTGACTCACTATATTATTTTCATGGAGGCTCTGAAAATTGGGCCATGCAGGGGTTCCATTTTCACAACCAGTATGAAATCATATTGTTTCTCACAGACGGAGCTTTGATGGAGATCGGCAATCGCACCTACCATGCCAGATCAGGGGATCTGTTTCTGATTAATAACAAAGAGTATCACCGCACCAGCGGCGGAGAAGGAAAGACGTATCACCGATATGTTCTCATGTTCGAGCCTGAGCTTTTGTTACACTTAGAGGAAGCATTCCATTATGATTTCACCATGTTTTTCGAACATCGCCCTGATCCATTTCTCCATCGCCTTCATGTAAGCGGAGAGAATCTTTTAAAGGTGGAAAAGCTGTTTGAAAAAATAGAGCAGAACATTCATTCCGAAAACAGAGGCAGCATTGAAAACAGTGTGAGAATCAAGCTGTCCATTCTGGAACTCATGGTTTCTGTCAATGAAATGTATCAGTTCTTTATGGAAAAGGAAAAGCATAAAACGACCCTGGGCTTTGATTCCACCTATGAAGATCAGGAGTTTAAGGACCCGGTGCTTTACCGGGAAAGAATCGAGCAGTTAAAAAAGTACATTGCGTCTCATGTGGAAGAACGGCTGGATCTTCATGAAATCTCACGCAGATTTTATATGAACCGGTATTATTTAAGCCATTATTTCAAAAAGGAGACAGGTTTTACTTTGACCCAGTATGTGGCCAATCAAAAGATCATTGCAGCGAAAGCACTATTAAAGGAAGGGCACTCAGTCACGGATGTGGCGGTAAAGCTTTCCTATAACAGTGACAGCCATTTTATTGCTGTATTTAAGAAAATGACGGGGATTACACCAAAAAAATATGCCCAGTCAAAAAAGAGCAAAAAAGAATGATTTCCTGTCTGATATATGAAATTTTTTCTGTGAGGCGAATGATAAAATGAGGTTACCAACTAAAAAGGAGAGGTATTTATGAAAAAAACAGTATCATGGTTGCTTATGGGGATGCTGGCGCTTTCGACCCTTGTGGGTTGTTCCGGCGGGGGAAAACAGGCGGACAGCAAAGAAAAGAAGCTTGATGTGGTATGGTTCAGCGACGGAAAAGAAGGGGAATCCTTTCTAAAGCTGGCGGACGGATACATGAAGGAGCATCCGGACATCAAGATCAATCTGATTGAGGTTCCGTATTCTGATTTAGAGAGCAAGATCAAAAATATGATCAATGGAAAGGAAGCGCCTGCCATTGCAAGGCTTACTAATTTAGGACCGTTCCAAAATCAGCTTGTGGATCTCGGAGAGTACGTATCCAATAAAGATGAATTTGTAAACAGCTTTGGGGAAGGGCTTAAATTCGTCTTTGATGATAAGGTTCTGGCAGCGCCTATGGATGTAACTGCCAACGGACTCATTTATAATAAAACAGCCTTTGATAAGGCAGGCGTTTCTGTTCCTCAATCTGAGGACGAGGTATGGACCTGGGAAGAGTGGAAGGAAGCCATGAAAACCGTAATGGAAAAGGGCGGCTGCAAATACGGCCTCGTTTATGATAAGTCTCCTCAAAGATTTACCACCCTTCTTTATCAGTCAGGCGGCGGCCTTTTAAATCCTGAGCTGAATGAGAGCGATTTTAATACGGCGGAAAACAAACATGCCATACAGTTCTTTAAGGATTTAAACGATGAAGGCATTATCCCTTCTTCTGTGTGGCTTGGATCAGAAAATCCCAACAACCTATTCCGCACCGGACAGGTTGCCATGCATTTTTCCGGAAGCTGGATGATTGCTAATTATAAAGATCAGATCACTGATTTTGAGTGGGGAGTTACTTACTTACCAAAAGAAGCCACACGCTCATCCGTACCAGGAGGAAAGTACCTGGCAGCATTCCAGAATACCGGAGTAGAAAAAGAAGCAGCAGAATTTATTGAATGGATCTCTAAGCCGGAAAACAATGCAAGGTACTGCGAGGAGAACAGCTACTTATCTCAGGTAAAGGGAAATGAAAGCTTGAACTATGCATACGGCAAAGAATTTTTTGATATTTTTTCCAAAGAGCTGGCTGCTACATCTACCCGTCCTGGAGCAGAGTGGGGATACCAGGCACTGACCGGAGGGGTACAGGGAGATCTTCGTGATAAGCTGGTGGATGTATTGGCAGGTAAGCTGACGGTAGATCAGTACGCGGAGGAAATGGATGGCGTGATCAACGAAAAGCTGAAAGAATTGAAAGATCAATAAAATAAAATTGATATGGCTGCGGCAGAAACCTTTGCTGCAGCCTTGTTTTTGGCCTGTATTTCACGAAAAAGAAAACCTTGACAAAAAAAAACTATATGTATATAATAATTAGGCGTGCATAAACGCGTCATGTTTTTGTGCGTAAATTAAGCTGAAGATAACAGCAACCACAGACAATATCACAGGAGGTGAATGGAATGCCCACATTTAACCAGTTAGTAAGAAAGGGAAGACAGACAAGCGAAAAGAAATCTACAGCACCCGCTCTTCAGAAGGGTTACAACTCTTTACAGAAGAAGGCTACTGATATTTCCGCTCCCCAGAAGAGAGGCGTTTGTACCGCAGTTAAAACTGCTACACCTAAAAAGCCTAACTCAGCTCTTAGAAAGATCGCCAGAGTTCGTCTTTCTAACGGTATCGAAGTAACAAGCTATATCCCAGGTGAGGGTCATAACTTACAGGAGCATAGCGTTGTTTTAATTCGTGGCGGTAGAGTAAAAGACTTACCAGGTACCAGATATCATATCGTTAGAGGTACCCTGGATACTGCAGGCGTAGCTAACAGAAAACAGGCTCGTTCCAAATACGGTGCGAAGAGACCGAAAGACAAAAAATAATTAGAACCACACATTTGAATTTCTAGTGCCGGACTTTAGATATTGAACCTGTAGGTTGCAGGATTATATATAGAAACCGAGCGCGAACGCAACTTGAATGTTTGTGAGTACCTAGGATCTAATGAATAGCTGGACAATCCAGTAAGGAGATCCAGCCATATTAAGGAGGGAAGTAACGTGCCACGTAAAGGACATACTCAAAAAAGAGACGTATTAGCAGATCCATTATACAACAATAAGGTTGTTACAAAGTTGATCAACAACATTATGTATGATGGTAAGAGAGGTGTTGCTCAGAAGATCGTTTACGGCGCATTCGGCCGTATGGAAGAAAAGACAGGCAAGCCAGCTGTTGAAGTATTCGAAGAAGCTATGAACAACATTATGCCAGTACTTGAAGTAAAGGCAAAACGTATCGGTGGTGCCACATATCAGGTACCGATCGAAGTTAAACCGGAGAGAAGACAGGCATTAGCCCTGAGATGGATTACTCTGTACTCTCGTAAGAGAGGCGAGAAGACTCAGGAGGAAAGACTTGCTAATGAGCTTTTAGATGCCGCTAATAACACCGGTGCAGCCGTTAAGAAAAAAGAAGATATGCATAAGATGGCTGACGCTAACAAGGCATTTGCTCATTACAGATTCTAATTAGGAGGAATAAGCTTTGGCTGGAAGAGAATATCCATTGGAAGCAACCAGAAATATTGGTATCATGGCCCATATCGATGCAGGTAAAACTACATTGACTGAGCGTATCCTCTATTACACTGGTGTAAATTACAAAATCGGTGACACACATGAAGGAACTGCTACCATGGACTGGATGGAGCAGGAGCAGGAAAGAGGTATCACAATTACTTCTGCTGCTACTACTTGTCACTGGACGATGCATGAGAACAACAAAGTAAAGCCAGGCGCTCCGGAACACCGTATCAACATCATTGATACTCCAGGACACGTTGACTTTACCGTAGAGGTAGAACGTTCCTTACGTGTACTTGATGGCGCTGTTGGCGTTTTCTGTGCAAAGGGAGGCGTTGAGCCACAGTCCGAAAATGTATGGCGTCAGGCTGACACCTACAACGTACCCCGTATGGCATTCATCAACAAGATGGATATCATGGGTGCAAACTTCTTTGGAGCAGTAGAGCAGATCAAGACTCGTCTTGGTAAGAACGCTATCTGCATCCAGCTCCCTATCGGCGCAGAAGATGAATTCAAAGGAATCATCGATCTGTTCGAGATGAGAGCATATATCTACAACGACGACAAGGGTGATGATATCGATATCGTTGAAATCCCAGAGGATATGAAAGACGATGCCGAGCTTTACCATGCTGAGTTAGTAGAAAAAATCTGCGAGTTAGATGATGACTTAATGATGGCATACCTGGAAGGGGAAGAGCCATCCACAGCAGAATTAAAGAAAGCTTTAAGAAAAGCAACTTGTAACTGTACCGCTATTCCTGTATGCTGCGGTAGCGCATACAGAAACAAAGGCGTACAGAGACTCCTTGATGCGATTCTTGAATATATGCCGGCTCCAACTGACATCGCTTCTATTAAGGGTGTTGATTTAGACGGCAATGAGATCGAGAGACATTCCTCTGATGACGAACCTTTCTCCGCTCTTGCATTTAAGATTATGACAGACCCATTCGTTGGTAAGCTGGCATTCTTCCGTGTTTACTCCGGTATCATGAACTCCGGTTCTTATGTATTAAATGCAACAAAAGGTAAAAAAGAGCGTGTAGGCCGTATCCTTCAGATGCATGCCAACAAGAGATCTGAGTTAGACAAAGTGTACTCCGGTGATATCGCTGCAGCTGTTGGTTTCAAGGTAACAACAACAGGTGATACTATCTGTGACGAGCAGCATCCGGTAATTCTTGAGTCCATGGAATTCCCAGAGCCAGTTATCGATATCGCTATCGAGCCTAAGACCAAAGCTGGTCAGGGCAAGATGGGCGAGGCGTTAGCTAAGCTTGCAGAAGAAGATCCTACCTTCCGTGCAAAGACCAACCAGGAAACTGGCCAGGTTATCATTTCCGGTATGGGTGAGCTTCATCTTGAGATCATCGTAGACCGTTTGCTTCGTGAGTTCAACGTAGAAGCAAACGTAGGTGCTCCTCAGGTAGCTTACAAGGAAACCTTTACTAAGACCGTTGAGGTTGATAGTAAGTATGCAAAGCAGTCTGGTGGACGTGGTCAGTACGGACACTGTAAGGTTCGCTTTGAGCCAATGGATGCCAATGGCGAAGAACTGTTCAAGTTCGAGTCTACCGTAGTTGGTGGATCTATTCCTAAAGAATATATCCCAGCTGTCGGCGAAGGTATCGAAGAGGCAACTAAGTCTGGTGTTCTTGGTGGATTCCCGGTAGTTGGTGTTAAGGCTACTGTATACGACGGATCTTACCATGAAGTCGATTCCAGTGAAATGGCATTCCACATTGCCGGTTCTATGGCGTTTAAGGATGCGATGAACAAGGGCGGCTCCATTCTTCTTGAGCCAATCATGAAGGTTGAAGTAACTATGCCTGAGGACTACATGGGTGATGTTATCGGTGATATCAACTCCCGTCGTGGCCGTATCGAAGGTATGGAAGACATCGGCGGCGGAAAGATGGTTAAAGCATTCGTACCACTTTCTGAGATGTTCGGTTATTCCACAGACTTACGTTCCAGAACACAGGGACGCGGTAACTTCTCAATGTTCTTTGAGAAATATGAGCCGGTTCCAAAGAGTGTACAGGAAAAAGTTCTTGCAGATAAAAAGGGCAAATAATTCCTAACTGGTTCCACTGGGTTTCAGGCTGTCACGGCGGCCTGGAACCCGTCAAATAGGCTTGAAAATAGTGCACAAATAGCATATAATAAAAAACAGCCTAACATATATAAACAAAGCTCGAAAGAGAGCGTAAATTAAGGAGGACGTTATAAAATGGCTAAAGCTAAGTTTGAAAGAAACAAAACCCATTGTAACATCGGTACCATTGGTCACGTTGACCACGGTAAAACAACTTTAACAGCTGCTATCACAAAGACACTTCACGAGAGATTAGGTACTGGACAGGCAGTAGCTTTCGAGAACATCGATAAGGCTCCAGAAGAGAGAGAGCGTGGTATCACAATTTCTACTTCTCACGTTGAGTATGAGACAGAGAAGAGACATTATGCACACGTTGACTGCCCAGGACATGCTGACTACGTTAAGAACATGATCACTGGTGCTGCTCAGATGGACGGCGCTATCTTAGTTGTAGCTGCTACCGATGGTGTTATGGCTCAGACAAGAGAGCACATCCTGCTTTCTCGTCAGGTAGGCGTTCCTTACATCGTTGTATTCATGAACAAGTGCGATATGGTTGACGATTCCGAGTTACTTGAATTAGTAGACATGGAAATCCGTGAGCTGTTAAACGAGTATGAATTCCCAGGCGATGATACACCAATCATCCAGGGTTCTGCTTTAAAGGCTCTTGAAGATCCTACAAGCTCTTGGGGCGACAAGGTTCTTGAATTAATGGCAGCAGTTGACGAGTGGGTTCCAGATCCAGTTCGTGAAACAGATAAGCCATTCTTAATGCCAATCGAGGACGTTTTCTCAATCACAGGTCGTGGTACCGTTGCTACTGGTAGAGTAGAGCGTGGTACATTACACGTATCTGATGAAGTTGAAATCGTTGGTATCCACGAAGAGACTCGTAAAGTTGTTGTAACTGGAATCGAAATGTTCCGTAAGTTACTTGACGAGGCTCAGGCTGGTGATAACATCGGTGCATTACTTCGTGGTGTTCAGAGAACTGAAATCGAAAGAGGACAGTGTCTTGTTAAACCAGGTTCTGTAAAGTGCCATAAGAAATTTACCGCTCAGGTTTACGTTTTAACAAAAGATGAAGGTGGACGTCATACTCCTTTCTTCAACAACTACAGACCTCAGTTCTACTTCAGAACAACTGACGTTACTGGTGTTTGTGATTTACCAGCTGGCACAGAGATGTGTATGCCTGGCGATAACGTAGAAATGTCTGTTGAACTGATTCACCCAGTAGCTATGGAGCAGGGTCTCCGTTTCGCTATCCGTGAAGGTGGACGTACAGTAGGTTCAGGTAGAGTTGCTACTATCGTTGAATAATTAAAATTTAAAGCCGAGCCCTTAGTAATAAGGGTTTCGGCTTTTTCTTTTTGTCTTTTAGTAGTAAAATGGTACTATTATATGGAAGTGAATTTCTGGATTATTTCATTTGGCTTGTTGGATTATCCTTGATTGGTATTTTCTTTCAGTAGAATATGGGGTATGATATAACCAAAAGCAAGGGAGGTTATAGAATGAGCATTGTAGCAATCGGTATAGTACTGGTTATTGTAGTAGTGGTAGTGTTGGTAATAGTAGCGGTGTTAACAAAAAAGTAGGATATCATAGAGGCGGTGAACCCCGTCTCCTTTTTTGTCTAACAAGAGTAATAATAGCACAAAGCATAATTACAAACTTGAATCAATCAGAGTATGTAATCATAGCTGTAATATAAATTCCTGTCAATTTTATTGCAAAGAGAATCGCTTGACCATCCTAATATCTTAGTACTTGCCTATTTCCTCATTCAACCACAACAACCCATTCCGATAACGCTCACCAGCCAGGGAATGGTGTCCTCCTTCATCGTTGGAGACTGTGACCTTACCTGGAAGCATTTGAGACAGGAGCTGACCAGTCTCTTCTGCATATCTGGCCGCATGTTCCATTGGGCCTGATTTCCCTTTCCCCTCCTTGGTACCATAATGTAAGTAAATAGAATCTGGCCCTTTTCCAATGCTGTTTCCTTCCAGCCACGACATCCAGCCATCATACCAAAAGGAACTGCAGATTCCAGCCACATGGCGCCAGCAATCCTGAATGGTAAGGGCGTATACATTGATTAAGCCGCCCAGAGAATAACCAAGCAATGAAACATTATCGGGATCAACTCTGTAATGTTCCAATAGCCAGGGGAGGAGATTTGTTTCCAGTGACTTAAGGTATTCATCTCCCTTTCCCTTGAAATCAGGAAAACGTGTTGCCATGGCTTTGGCTGGCCACGGGGTATACTCGGAGAGTCGGTCCAGAGGACATATCATGACAAGAATGAATTCCCTGCCTTTATTCTCTTTCCACAGGGCCTCCAGTTCGTCGAGCACTGGTACCAGAGCCTTCATGGCCTGATCCCCATCCTGTACAAGGATGGCTGGGTAAGTTTTGCTATCGTTCTGTTTCCACGCCTGGGGTAGATAAATATAAATCTTGCGGTCATCCCACTGGGTTTCTATGATAGTATGAGTTCCTTCTACATGTTCTGAATTCATAATTTCTTCCTTTCTGTTTGCCATCCGCTTTTGATTTTACTAGGAGCAATTCCCATATGCTTTTTAAATAACCGGCTGAAATAAAACTCGTCCTTATATCCCACAGAGACAGCCGCCTGCCGGACGCTGAAACCATTTTCATTTAGCAGACCAGCCGCTGTTTCCAGCCGGTATTCAATCAGGTAATCAATGGGGCGAATGCCCATAACCTTGTGAAACAAGTAAGAAAAGTTTTCAGGTCTTTTTCCAAAATGCCCGGCGATTTCCTTAAGTGTCAGAGGCTCTGTATAATGATTTCGAATATATAAGGCTGCCTCATTGATAAAATTAAGCTCCTCTGATTCCTGTTTACTAAGCTGAGAACAGAATAAGGCATCGAAAAGCTTTTGAGTCGTAAAATTCATACGGAACCGGGAACGGATATCATGGCAGTGAGAGAGCCGCAGCAATTCTTCCAGGCAGTCATCAACCTCTGCTCCATTTATAATTTCAAGCTCATAGGCAGAATGAATAAAATCTGTGCCCCTGCCCTGGGAATCGAATGGGTCATAATAAAGATTAATATGGCAAAATGGTTCGTCTCCCTCAATATAAAAGGTGAGTTTTTTACCAGGACAGCCGTGAATGACTTTGCCAGGTACGGCTGTAAAGGTCTGATTATCAAAAGAAATAACAGCTTTTCCGCTCACTGGAAAGATAAAGGCTGCCCGTGTAGTTTCATAGGAAGCCGGTACCTGTCCCGGCACCTTTGTAAAGGAGGCGGCCTTTTGAATTGTCAATGGAAATCTGGCATATTCTTCTGCTAACTGGGTACGGAAATCAGACATGTACGTCCTCCTTTTTTCATAAATCTACATTTTAGCTATTATAGCTCCATTGTTTTTGGAAGTCAATGTATGATGGAGTGGTGATATTTTTTATCGGAATACATTTAATAATTGTCCATGGTATTACAGAATTCTCTATTCCTATTTTCTGCATCAATCCGTATAATAATCTACGGTTAGTTATAGCTAATAAGATAGAAGGAGGACCTACTCTTTGAATCAACCTATTTCAGAGGCATACATAGAAAATCAAAGGAGCAGTAAGGCTTTCGGGCTGATGCTTGCGGGAATGGTATTTGTGCTCCTTTTGTCCGTTGTATTGTCCATGTCATTTGGCTCCATGAAAATATTACCGTCTCATACCTATGCAATCCTTTTGGATAAGCTTTTTGGAATACAGATGGATCCAGCTCTCACAAGTCGTCTTTCAGAGGTTAATATCATTTGGGAAATACGTTTTCCCCGGGTGATTCTCGGTGCTGCGGTGGGAGCCGGTCTTTCTCTTTGCGGTATGGCAATGCAGGCGGCGGTTCAGAACCCTTTGGCAGAGCCATATATTCTGGGAATTTCATCTGGTGCATCCTTAGGTGCCACCTTTTCCATCATGCTTGGCATCGGTTCCCTTAGCTGGCTCTCTATCAATGCCAGTTCCTTCTGGGGGTTCGCAGGCGCACTGTTAGCAGCATTTTGCGTGTTAATGCTGGCTTCTATGGGAAGTAAGATGACAAGCTCCAAGCTGGTGCTATCCGGTACGGTAGTCAATGCTCTTTGCAATGCCCTCAGCAATTTTATCATCTTTATGGCAGGTGATGCCCAGGGAATGCAGAGCGTAAAATTCTGGACCATGGGTTCTCTGGCAGGAGCAAAATGGCAGAATATCTTCTTTCCGGTTGTCCTTACCATTGTTTGTTTTGTGGGATTTCTATTTCAATACAGAACCTTAAACACCTTGCTCCTTGGGGATGAAGCAGCGGTGACCCTTGGAATTCCAGTGGCAAAGTACCGAAGGCTATATATGGTGGCGGCTTCGTTATTAACCGGAGTGCTGGTAGCCTATTGCGGTATTATCGGATTTGTTGGACTTATTATTCCACATATCACCAGAGCTGTGGCAGGTGCTGACCATCGGAGACTGACACCTCTTTGCACCGTGGGAGGTGCCGTTTTTATGATTTGGGCGGATACCTTTGCAAGAATCGCCGTTCCCAATTCAGAGCTTCCCATTGGAATTGTCACTGCACTCATTGGTGCACCGTTCTTTGTGTATATTCTGGTACGGAAAAGCTATTCCTTCCGGGAAGGATAAGGAGGATAAAGAATGGAACTGAACGTAGAAGACTTAAGAGTGAACATAGGAAGCACAGAGATTGTAAAGGGCATATCCTTAAAGGGAGAAAGCCATAAATTTACCGGCCTTTTAGGTCCTAACGGGAGCGGAAAGTCCACGCTGTTAAAAGCAATTTACCGGGTTTTAAAGCCAAGCGGTGGAGTGGTCCTGATGAATGGAAAGGACATTTCCCTGATATCGGAAAAGGAAAGAGCCAAAAATATGGCGGTAGTATCCCAGTTTAATCAGGTGAGCTTTGAATTTACCGTGAAAGAAATTGTTATGATGGGGCGTACTCCCCATAAAAGGCGACTGGAGCAGGAGACCATAGAAGATTATGAGATCGTTTCCGATGCTCTTAAAAAAGTGGGCATGGAGTCTTACTCCAAACGAAAATTTTCCACCCTATCAGGAGGAGAAAAGCAAAGAATCATTTTAGCCAGAGCATTGGCCCAGCAGCCGAAGATTCTGATACTGGATGAGCCGACCAACCACCTGGATATCAAATATCAGCTTCAGGTGCTGTCCATTGTTAAACAGCTTGATATCTGCGTCGTGGCAGCCCTTCACGATCTTTCCCTGGCCTCCATGTTCTGCGATACCATATATATGTTAAAAGACGGACGGGTAATGGGACAGGGCAAACCAGAAGAAGTGATTACAACAGAGATGATACGGGACATTTATGATGTCAGTGCGTCGGTGGCCATTGATGAAAAGACAGGTCAGTTAGCCATTCAATATATGATTTCATGATAAAATGAGGAGATTAATAATGAAAAAGAAAATGTTTTTAACTATGGCAGCCGTTTGTGCAATTGCTGTCGCAACCGCAGGCTGTACCGCCAAAAAAAATAAAACAGAATCTGCGTCTGAGACACAGACAGCTGCAAAACAGGTAACGACGGAGCAGACAGCAGAGTCACAGTCTTTGGCCAGTGATAAGTCTTCTGGTCTTCCGTTTACATACTTTGCCTATGATGCAGACGGAACCAGCCATGAACAAAAGGTAGAAAAAGCGCCTCAGAAGATAATAACCAACAATCAGACAAGCACGGAGCTTTTATTAAAACTTGGACTTGGCGACCGTATCATAGCGACTGTATTAAAGGACAATCCTACCACAGAGGATTTGGCTGCCGCTTACGATGCGATTCCTGTATTGGCGGACAAGCGAGATATATCCAAGGAAAAGGTAGTAGGTATGGAGCCTGATATTGTAGTGGGAAGAGTAAAATCCTTTACCCCCGAAACTCTTGGTTCTGTCAGTGACTTAAATGATATGGGCATTGCCGCCTATACCCAGGAGTCTACCCGAATGGATCAGGAAATTACAATGGAGTCTATTATAGAAGATATCAAAAACATTGGTAAGATCTTTGAGAAAGAAGAGCAGGCAGAAAAGCTGGCGGATGACCTCACCACACGCCTTGCTAAGACAGAAGAGCGTTTAAAATCCATTGAGGGAGAGCCATTAAAGGTACTTCTTATGGTAAATTATAAGGATGGAGCCTTTGGCGGCTATGGAAAAAATGCCTCCCTTCAAAATGATCTCTTAAAACGTCTTCATGCCGAGAATATATTGGAGAAAGGCGGGAGCGCCCTGTCCGCAGAGAACTTAATCTCCATGGATCCTGATGTCATTGTTTATGTCCTGGGGACCCATAATGAAGAAAATGATAAGAACGCAGTGGAGTCCATGCTTTCCAATGATGTGATTAAAAGTGTAAAGGCCATTGAAAATAAGAAAATAATAACCGTTGAATACAATGAGCTTATGGGCGGAGGGTACCGAACCTTTGACTGTATGGAAGCTTTGGCAGATTTTCTGTATCCGGAAGCGGCAAAACAATAAAATAATTGTCTGAAATGAGAGGGCAGGGCATAGGATTTTAAATGAAATCCCTGCCCTGCTTTTCTTTCTGATTTCGCAGAAGCCTTAAGGTTTTATTACAAATAAGTAATAAAATCGTTATTGTAAATATCAGGGAAATTGGTTATCATTGTAAGGAATCTTTAAATGACGTGATAATGACAATATGGAGGAATGCGAACATGAAGAGAATAAAGATAGGCAGGGCCTTAACCGGACTTGTTTCCGCTGCATTTTTATGCTGCGCGACTGCCTTTGTTTCACTTGCAGATGTGGGCTCGGCAGGAGTACAGGCAGAAATTCAGTCCTGTCTCATCAATTCAGATAAAAATAATGTGACCGTTAAAATCTCAAACACTGCAAACATGGAAGGAACAGACGGAGTTCTTTATCTGGTAGAGCTGCAGCCTTATCAGTCCAACCTGGATGGAAGAACGGATTACGCGGCTAAAGCTTCACCAGGCAGTACGGTTACCTTTACATTTCCACTGAACAGGAATACCCCTCAGGATAGACTCTACAGCAAATTCGTAGTGGCTGTATGGGATGGTACCAAATACATAGAAGTAAGCAAGCCTCATTACATAACAAATCCTGAGATGGTTGCAGCCAATACCACAGCCTTCAACGCTCCTCTTACGAAAAAGGGATTAAACATTGAGTTAAATATGTTAGGGGATGCCTTTGAGTTAGGTGTTAAGCATGTTGCTACTAACATCGCTTTCCATCAGATTCTTGGTGAAGGCATTGATTATCAGTTTGATGGCAAGACCTATCATTTTGATAAAAATGTAATTAAAGGATACGATGAAACCATCAGCGCCTTGTCTGGAAAAGGAATGACTGTTACCGCTATTATCTTAAACGGATGGAATGATAAAACACCGAATCTCATCTACCCGGGCACAAAGAAAAGCTCCACAGCATTTTACTATATGTTTAATACAGCGACTCCCGAAGGTCTTGATGAGACCAGAGCCATTGCTTCTTTCCTGGCAGAACGCTACAGTGGTGCCAACCCCAACAGCGGAAAGATCTCAAACTGGATCATTGGAAATGAGATCAATAACCAGCAATGGAACTACGTAGGTGCCAGAGATATCACCAGCTATGTGCAGGCGTATCAAAATGCCTTCCGCGTGTTCTATACAGCGATCAAGAGCACCAGTGCCAATGACAGGGTATATTACTCCCTCGACTATAACTGGAACAACGAGATTGATAACAAGGTAAAATACGGCGGTAAAGCCATTGTAGATACCTTTAACTCCATCGCCAATGAACAGGGACAGATGGACTGGGGACTTTCCTATCACCCATATCCATGTCCAATGACTGAGCCGGAGTTCTGGGATGATGATAAAACAGGACTGATTACCAATGATTATAACTCCCCTGTCATCAACTTTAAAAACTTGACTACCCTTACCAACTATATGGCCCAGGATCCATTAAAATCTCCTACCGGCCATGTGCGCCATATCATACTTACAGAGCAGGGATTTACAGCGACCAGCCAGTCACGAGGCAATATCCCGCAGGTTCAGGCTGCAGCATTCGCTTATTCCTATTACCTGGTTGACAGCAATCCTTACATTGATGCCTATATCTTAAGCCGTCAGGTGGATGCGCCTCTGGAAGTTAGAAGCGGTCTGTCCTTTGGCCTCTGGGAATGTGCCATGGACCGTGGCGATGATATTGTTGCAACCAAGCGCCGGAAGATCTGGCAGGTATTTAAGGATATCGATAAGAAGAAATACACTCTGGAAACAACAGAGTTTGCAAAATCTATCATAGGAATCCAAAAGTGGTCCGATGTAGTTCCGGATTTCCGTTGGAAGTCCATAGAGAAATAAAAAAGAAACGGCAGCAGGAATGTAATCCTTGCTGCCGTTTCTTTTTTATTTCCAGTTAAGGGCACTGTATGCGTCTAAAAGACCGCCGCTTGCTACCTTTCCATTTAAAGATTCGAGCTTTCTGCTGGAATCCATAAGAATCTGTTTTACATCGGATAAGGCAATATCGGTGCGGTAAGAATATACCATGGCAGCCACTCCGGTTACCATAGGAGCAGCCATGGAGGTACCGCTCATAAACCCGTATTTATTATTAGGAATGGTGCTTAAGATATAAGTACCAGGAGCAGCAATATCCACGCTGGCTGCCCCGAAGTTGGAATCCTTACTTAAGGTTCCATCAAAAAGGATATTGGCTACGGCGATTACGTTGTCGTAGGGAAGGGAAGCAGGATAAACAGGATTTACATCCGTATCGTAACCAAGTCCTGAGATTCCTCCATTTCCAGAGGAGACAACGAACAGCATGTGAGAATTTTTAATGGTCTGTGCCAGTTCTTCGCTGTAGGCCGAGGTTCCCATACTAAGATTACAGATGGAAGCACCATTGGCTTCCGCATAGCGGATGGCACTAATCACTGCTTCAGGAGTTCCGGTTCCTTCTTTTCCGCCAAGTGCTTTTATAGGCATGATCTTAACGTATTTGTTATCCGTAATTCCTGCAATTCCGTAAGCACCCCTCGCAGCTCCTATGGTTCCTGCTGCATGGGTTCCATGGCTATCCTCATTGCCGGAGAACACCTTGTTGTTTCCGGAATAGAAATTCCAGCCATGTATATCATCTACAAAGCCATTTCCGTCATTGTCCAGGCCATCGCCGTCGATTTCACCAGGGTTTGTCCAGATGGCGTCCTTAAGCTCCTGATGTCTTATATCAATGCCTGTATCTATGATAGCAACCGTCACAGAACGTTTTTCTCCTGCCTTGTCATAGAGTTCCCAGGCGGGCTGTATATCAATATCGATTCCTGGTACTGCTTTTGTAACCTTGGATTCATAATCTCCTGGGCCAGGCTTTGGAAGTCCAAGGCCCATACTGGATTTTAACCCGTCATAAACGTTGTCAACGGCCTGGAACTTGGATTTTAATTCCACAAGACGAAATTCCCCGTCATTTTTAAGTCCCCACTGATAGGTGGAAAACTCATCGGCCGGGGAAAGATTAACAAGCCCAGGTCCTATGGCCAGGGGGTGAAGGACTTGTCCAGCGTCGGTTGAAAACGAGCGGAGCTCACGTTCTATCCCTGAGTGATTGTCTGACGGTATTCCGGCAGTGAAGTGAAAGGAAAGGCCGGCAATCAAAATGGCAAGGGACAGACCTGCGGCTCTAGTTCTTTTTTTCATGGTTTCTTTCTCCTTAATATGAAGCATTCATTGAAACTATTGGTATTATACCATAAACCCTACGCGTCAGGTTTCAAAATTATGTGAAAAAACAGCTTAATTTTTATTAATTTTGGACATGCGTACCACTTTTCCTGGAATATGAAAGGTACTGAACCACAAAATAATTTTCAGTTCACAGAAATTATGTTGAAATATATTTTTTGTTTATGATATGATTGTTCTATTAATGGGAAGGGGGCAGATTATGGGAGAAGAAATTCTTCATAAGCTAAAGGGCGGCCTGATTGTTTCCTGCCAGGCACTTGAGGATGAACCTCTCTTTAGTTCTTATATCATGTCCCGAATGGCATATGCGGCAAAAGAGGGCGGTGCAGTGGGAATCCGGGCTAATTCCAGTGCAGATATAAAAGCCATTAAGGAGACGGTAACGCTTCCTGTCATTGGAATTGTAAAGAAGGAATACGCTGGAAGTGAAGTATATATAACTCCCACCATAAAGGAAGTAGATGAACTGGTTTCCTGTGGGGCAGAGATCATTGCCCTGGACGCCACTAACAGACAAAGGCCTGGGGGAGAAACTCTAAAAGACTTTTGGAAAGAAGTCCGGGTAAAATACCCAAATCAGTTATTCATGGCGGATTGTGCCACCTATGAGGAGGGCATGGAAGCGTCTATTCTTGGATTTGATCTGATTGGAACTACCTTAAGCGGGTACACCAGGGAGACAAAAGAAGTGAAGCTTCCCAATCTTTTATTAATGAAACAGCTTTCCAGGGTCATAAAGGGGCCGGTCATTGCAGAAGGAGGCATTTGGTCACCAGAGCAATTAAAGGAAGCATTTTCTGCCGGTGTATTTGCGGCAGTCGTAGGAAGTGCCATAACAAGGCCAAGGGATATCACCAATTATTTTGTTACCGGTTCCGGATGCCGGAATGGCAATGAAATGAGATAAGGATAAAAAGGAGCGTATATAATATGAAGGGGGATTTTTTGACCAGAATCCGTTTGGAGTACAATCAGTTTACTAAGGCGGAGAAAAAGGTAGCAGACTACATCCTGCAAAATTCCAGAGAGGTCCTGTTTATGTCAATCACCGGACTTGCAGAGGCGTGTGAGGTAGGAGATACCAGTGTGTTCCGTTTCTGTAAGACTTTAGATTTAAAGGGATACCAGGAATTTAAGATGAGGTTGTCTTTAAGCCTCCACGATGAGACGACGGGCCAGGGTCGCTTAGAAGGAGACATCAGCTTAAGGGATTCCTTTCAGGAGGTTTCCAGAAAAGTGCTTAATACGAATATGAGTGCACTGGAAGAGACGTACTCTCTCTTAAATGAGGAGCAGTTTGGTAAGGTCATTGATGCTCTATATGAGGCAAAACGGATCTGCTTTTTTGGTGTTGGAGCCAGTATGATATCTGCCCTAAAGGCTGCAAATAAATTTATGAGAATAGAGCCCAAGGTGTTCTGCCTTCAGGATGCTCACATGCAGGCCATGGCGGCTTCCATGATGACAGAGGGAGAGGCAGCTGTATTTTTCTCCTATTCCGGCTCCACTAAGGATACTATACATGCCGCGGAGCTGGCAAAAAAGGCAGGAGCAGTTACCATCTGCATCACCAGGTTCTTAAAATCGCCTCTTACATCCTTTGCAGATATGACTCTTTTATGCGGTGCCAATGAAGGTCCTCTTCAGGGTGGGTCCACCTCCTCTGAGATCAGCCAGCTATTTCTCATTGACTTAATGTATACGGAATATTATAGAAGGTATTTTGAACAGTGTGACAGGAATAATGAGAAGGTATCGGCATCAGTTCTGGATAAAATGTGTTAATCACTTACTATTTAGAAGAAGGAAGAAAGGAGAGCCTATGGAAGAGCAGAAGTTTAGAAATAAAATCATCTGGTTTACCTTTTTCTTCAGTGTTCTGGTTATCTGGGTCCACTCCTATAACGCAGTGCTATTTTTAGGTGCCACCAAAACCGCCTATCGTACTGATTATTTGGAGCGCTTTTTAGGAGATACTATCGCGCAGGTGGCTGTGCCCGGCTTTTTTTTGATTTCTTCCTACCTTTTCTTTCGAACCTTTACCTTGAAGCTTCTTTGGCCCAAATGGAACTCCAGGATACGCAGCATACTGGTTCCTTATATTGTATGGAATTTTCTATATTATCTTGGATATGTCATAGGAAGCAGGATTCCTGTGATCAGAGATATTATGGGAAAGGGGAGGATTCCTTTTTCCATCGTTAAGGCTGGGGATGCGGTTCTTCATTATACCTATAATTACGTGTTCTGGTATTTGAACCAGCTCATAATCCTTGTAATACTGGCGCCTCTCATCTACCTTATAATAAAGAAGAAAGTAATTGGCGCAATCTTTATCCTGGGCATCTTCTTTGCTATTTATGCGGGTATAGAGTTAAGATTTGTAAATCTGGATGCCATGCTCTATTATTCTGCCGGGGCCTTTGCAGCAGTTCATGGAAAAGAGATAGTAGAAAAAAGCTGGGATAGAAAAAAGTTCCTGGCCGGTCTTTTTTTGCTTATTTTATCTTATCTGGTATATGGCTTTGACTTTCCGGGGGAAGCTCCGGGAGAGATGGCAGCTTCTGTTGTGCTATTTCGCTTGTTTGTTCCCGTGGCCTTATGGCTTATAGTACCTGATTTTCTGCTGTTTGAAGCAAAGGAATGGATGAAGCAGAATTTTTTTCTCTATGCCATTCATTTTGCCATGGTGAGACTGATAAACAAAACAGGAGCATTTCTGCTCCCGTCCCTTCCGGCAATTCCTATAGGAATCTTTTTATTCATGCCGGTCATATGCGTTTTTTTAAGCTATTATATCGCTTGTTTCTTACGGAGATTCACCCCAAGAATCTGGTGTCTGTTAAACGGAGGTCGATGACCATCGTCCTGATGCACCACAGGGAAGTACCAGACCTGTCCTGGTAACCGGAAGACCTACTTCTCCGGCCTCAACCTTGCCGCCATGTTTCCCGCCAACTTCCGTGGATAACATGTAGGACAATACAGAAGGTGCCAGTCCTGTTGTATAGGAATTAATCAGGAAGAACAGCGGAGTATCAGAAAGAAGCTGAGAACAAAGCTGAACCAATGGGTAGATGGCATCTTCAATCTTCCAGATCTCACCCTTAGGTCCTCTTCCATAGGAAGGAGGATCCATAATAATGGCATCGTATTTACTGCCTCTGCGGATTTCTCTTTCCACGAACTTTACACAATCATCTACGATCCAGCGAATGTTTGCAGATTCTAAATTAGAGGAGCGGGCATTCTCCTTGGCCCAGCCTACCATACCCTTGGAAGCATCCACATGGGTGACGGAAGCCCCGGCCTTTGCGGCAGCTAAGGTAGCGCCTCCGGTGTATGCAAATAAGTTTAATACCTTTACGGGCCGTCCGGCCTTTTTTATTTTATCACTGAACCAGTCCCAGTTTGCCGCCTGCTCCGGGAAGAGTCCTGTATGTTTAAAGCTGAAGGGCTTAAGCTGAAATGTCAGCTCCTTATAGCTGATGGTCCACTGTTCCGGCAGGTGAAAGAATTCCCATTCACCGCCGCCTTTTGCACTTCGGTGATAATGGCCGTTCATCTTGGTCCAGCCCTTTTCTGTCTTGGGAGTAGACCAGATAACCTGAGGGTCAGGACGCACAAGGATATAATTACCCCAGCGCTCCAGCTTTTCTCCTTCTGAACAATCTATAATTTCATAATCTTTCCAGCCGTCTGCAATCCACATAATCGGTGCCAACCTTTCTATCTAACAATCCTATATTTCCTACGATTCTATGATTATACTGGAAAGAGCTTTAAGCGTCAAGTACGGCTCAAAACAGGTTTTGGACGGCTTTAATCACCTCTTTGTGCTATGTCCTATATAATATAGTATAAATCGCTTAAAGAGGTGAATTTTAATGAGTTGTTTACGTATGGGCTTTTGTGTAGGTAACTGTGGGCTCAATTGCTGGGGGAATTACAGATTTTGTAACGGCTGCGGCAGTTGGGGAAATATCTGCTTTAACAATTGTTCCAACCGCAGATGTTGCTGCAGAAACCGCTGTGGAAATCAATGCAATCGCTGCAACAATCGTTGTAACCGTTGCACAAATCAATGTGGAAACTGCGGGCGCGGAAGTAATTGTGGATGCAGAAATAATCGTTGTAACTGACAGAGTGCGTGAGCATTCTTTCATATTTTATAGATTGGGTGGGTTCCCGGCATTGCCGGACCCGCCTTTTTCATGTAATGAGCTTCTTTCGCAGAATCTCCTTGATGAATGTAATAAATACCGTTTATTCTTATGTATTCTTTCATATTTATGACCATATGGAGAAACAGAGCAATAATTTTGTAATAGAATCGAAAGATTAAAACAGTTGAATAATCTGAGAATAATTGTTAAAATGAAATTAGCAAGAAAAGGAAATCCCTGTAAGGAGTGAAGATATGAAAAGAAAAGGTCTCATTGTACTGGCAGCAAGTGCAGTGCTGGCGGTTCATGTTCCGACCGTAGACGCCTGGGCAGGCTGGGAGAAATCAGCTTCCGGTAATAACTGGGTGTATGTGGACGAAAGCGGGAATAAAGTAACCAACACCTGGAAGAAGGGCGAGGACAACAACTGGAGATACTTAAATTCCAACGGTGAGATGGCACTTAATTCATGGGTGGAGAATACCTATTATGTGGATTCCAACGGAATTTTAGTGACAGACAAGTGGATGAAGTTCCAGGATAACGGTTCTGCCAACTATAAGTGGTATTATTTTGGAAGCAGTGGGAAAGCCATTATGGACAATTGGTCAAAGATCAACAACAAGTGGTATTACTTTGACTCCAATGGTGAGATGCAGACAGGCTGGGTCTTAGATGACATGTATTACTGTGGAACAGACGGTGCTATGAGGACAGGCTGGCAGAAGCTCTATCCACCTGGCAGCAATGAAGAATCCGGAAGGGTAAATCCTGGAGACAGTGATGACGGCAAGTTATGGTATTATTTTGGTGACAATGGAAAAAAGTACGTTCCTAAGGATTCAAGCGGTGATTATGGATCCTATAAGATTGATGGGGTAGCCTATTGTTTTAATTCAGATGGTGCCCTTCAGACTGGCTGGAAGAATGTCGGAATTGATAACGCGGAACATGAGATTCAGAATTATAAGTACTATGATGCCAATGGGAAATTAAGAGTGGGCTGGTACTCGGTAGAGCCCCCCAGAGATATTTCCGGTTATGAAGAGAATGTAGAGTGGTTTTACTTTTCTACGGCAGGAGTTCCAAAAGCTGGACCGAAAGAGGGCGAGGCAAGAACTTCAGATTTAACTAAGATTAATGATAAAACGTATTTATTTAATGAACTTGGGAATCCGGTGTATGGACTTCAGAAGGTATCCATTGGCGGGTCTTCTGATTATACTGCTTTCTATTTTGGTGATAAAAAAACCAGTACGATGCAAAAGGGGAAAGTGAAAGTAGTGGAGGGCGATGGCAACGATACTACTTATTACTTTAGTGACAGCGGTCGTGGGTATACTGGGGTGAAGGATGGCTACCTTTATTATATGGGAAAGCTTCAGTGTGCGGATGACGGCAATAAGTATGACCCGATTGCAATTCCTACTGGTAGTACAAAGACTACCTATGTGGTGAATACGTCTGGGAGAGTTTCTAAGAATACTACGGTTAAAAGTGCGGATGGTGTGAAGTATAAGACCGGGAGTAATGGGAATTTGATTAAGGTGGATGATGAGAATCCAAAAGGGAATGAAGGGAAAGAACCTGTGGAACCGGCTTGGCAGTAAGATGGAGAGATCCGGTCAGACATGAAATCCTTCAGGTGGTTGGAGGGAGTTCAGACATGGAATTCATCATTTGGCGTGTTGATATTTTTATAAAGATGGATTTGTTGGCGCCAAATGATTCATTCACGGGCTGCGCCCTATAGAAAAAGATAAGCAATTTCCTCTTTGTGAGCGAGCTCACACGGGGAAATTGCTTATCTTTTTCTGCATGTCTTAGTTTTTGAAAAAATATGAAAAAAACTCTTGCAATGGAAAAAAAAGTGTGTTATTCTGTTAAGGCTGTGGCATGATAGCGTTGAAGCGTGAGGTTGCTGCTTGTATAAGCAGGTTTTCCGCGGAGCGAATGTCAAGTTAGGAAACTGGCGACAAGTCACTGTACAATTTAAAACTCTGCAATTGAAAGAGAAAGTCTGTGTGAGGTCCTGGAGGACACACACGGGAACGTGTACAGTCACCGCTTGTCGTACTTCTATTAAGTGCGAAAAGGAGGCGACTTTTTTTATGGCAAGTCAAGTAATGAGAATCACATTAAAGGCCTATGACCATCAGTTAGTTGATCAGTCAGCAGGCAAAATCATCGACACTGTAAAAAAGACAGGATCTAAAGTGAGCGGACCGGTGCCGTTACCAACCAAGAAGGAAGTGGTAACCATCTTAAGAGCGGTTCACAAATACAAAGATTCCAGAGAGCAGTTCGAGCAGAGAACTCACAAGAGACTTATTGATATCATCACACCAAGCCAGAAAACTGTTGATGCATTATCCAGACTGGAAATGCCTGCAGGTGTGTACATCGATATCAAGATGAAGAATAAATAATCTTCATCAGAAACAATTTAGGTAATATCCTGAAGGGTTTTAATATAGAAGCAACACTTTTTCCTGTAAGGAATCAACATCTCTGCCAGGCAGAGTTATAGTGTTCCACGTATATTGGACTGTTCTAGGATGATTGCGAAAGCAATCCGCTGTAGAATTAACAAACAGGAGGTAAAAACATGAAGAAGGGTATTTTAGCTACCAAAGTCGGAATGACACAGATCTTCAATGAAAACGGAGTATTAACTCCAGTAACAGTTCTTCAGGCTGGTCCTTGTGTAGTAACACAGATCAAGACCGTTGAGAACGATGGTTACAGTGCAGTACAGGTTGGTTATGTTGATAAGAGAGAAAAACTTGTTAGCAAGCCATTAAAAGGCCATTTTGATAAGGCCGGAGTTTCTTACAAGAGATATGTAAGAGAATTCAAGCTTGAGAATGCTTCCGAGTATTCTGTTAAAGACGAAATCAAAGCTGATATCTTCGCTGCAGGCGATAAGATTGATGCAACCGCAATCTCCAAAGGTAAAGGTTTCCAGGGTGCTATTAAGAGACACGGACAGTCCAGAGGACCTATGGCTCACGGTTCTAAGTTCCACCGTCATGCTGGTTCCAATGGTGCTGCTTCTGATCCAAGTAAGGTATTCAAAGGCAAGAAGATGCCTGGTCAGATGGGTAACAAGAGAATCACAATCCAGAACCTTGAAATCGTTAGGGTTGACATTGAAAACAACCTGATTTTAGTTAAGGGTGCTGTACCAGGACCAAAGAAGTCTCTAGTAACAATCAAGGAAACAGTAAAAGCATCTAACTAATGCTTTTATAAGAAAGGAGGATCATACAGATGGCAAACGTATCTGTTTACAATATGGAAGGTAAAGAAGTTGGCACATTAGAGTTAAACGATGCAGTGTTCGGCGTAGATGTAAATGAGCATCTCGTACACATGGCAGTCGTAAGCCAGCTTGCAAATAAGCGCCAGGGCACACAGAAAGCAAAAACACGTGCTGAAGTATCCGGCGGCGGAAGAAAACCGTGGAAGCAGAAAGGAACCGGTCACGCAAGACAGGGTTCAACAAGATCTCCACAGTGGACAGGCGGTGGAGTAGTATTCGCTCCAACTCCAAGAGATTATACAATCAGACTGAACAAGAAAGAAAGAAGACTTGCTCTTAAATCTGCATTAACAAGCAGAGTGAACGAGAATAAGTTCATCGTTGTTGACGAGTTAAAGTTTGATGAGATCAAAACAAAGAAATTCCAGACTGTATTAAATAACTTAAAGGTATCTAAAGCACTTGTTGTTGTTGGTGATGACAGCTCTAACGCAGTACTGAGCGCAAGAAACATTGCTTCTATTAAGACTGCTTTCGTTAACACAATCAACGTATACGATATCTTAAAGTACAACACAGTTGTTGCTACCAAGACTGCTGTTGCAGCAATCGAGGAGGTGTACGCATAATGGCAGATATTAAGTATTACGACGTAATCCAGAAGCCTGTAGTAACTGAGAAGAGCATGAACGCTATGGCGTCCAAGAAGTACACATTTATTGTACACACAGATGCTAACAAGGCTATGATTAAGGAAGCTGTTGAGAAGATGTTCCCAGGAACAAAAGTTGACAAAGTGAACACTATGAACTTAGACGGAAAGACCAAAAGAAGAGGTATGACTTTCGGTAAGACTTCTAAGACAAAGAAAGCTATCGTTCAGTTAACAGCAGACAGCAAAGAGATCGAAATTTTCGAAGGACTGTAAGATCGGGACGCCTGGTGACGCGTGAAGCACGAAGGAGCGGTTATCCGAACTACGTGTGACAGCGGATACTCCGAACAGCGTGAGGAGTATCTTTTGCACCGTCAGAGAGCAGACAAAAGACTATCAGTCAACCTATGTGATGAACATTATATCACGATATTTAAGATACGCCAGGCGGCGTTGAAAGGAGAAATAATCATGGGAATTAAAAAGTATAACCCATATACCCCTTCCAGAAGACACATGACCGGTTCTGATTTCAGCGAAATCACTAAAGATACTCCTGAGAAGTCCTTGATCAGCAAAACTATCAAGAAGACAGCCGGCCGTAATAATCAGGGTAAAATCACAGTTAGACATCGCGGAGGCGGCGTTAAGAGAAAATATAGAATCATCGACTTCAAGAGAAACAGCAAAGATGGTGTTGCAGCAACTGTAATTGGTATCGAGTACGATCCAAACAGAACAGCAAACATCGCTCTGATCAGCTATGTTGATGGTACAAAGGCATATATCCTCGCTCCTGCTGGTTTAACAGACGGAATGAAGGTTATGAGCGGCGAGAACGCAGAAGCAAAAGTAGGTAACTGTTTACCATTAAGCAAGATCCCGGTTGGTGCTCAGGTTCATAACATTGAGCTTTACCCAGGAAAAGGCGGTCAGTTAGTACGTTCTGCTGGTAACGGCGCACAGTTAATGGCGAAAGAGGGCAAGTACGCAACTCTTCGTTTACCTTCCGGCGAAATGAGAATGGTTCCAATCAACTGCAGAGCTACCATCGGTGTTGTAGGCAATGGAGATCATAACCTGATCAATATCGGTAAAGCTGGTAGAAAACGTCACATGGGATTCCGTCCTACAGTCCGCGGTTCTGTTATGAACCCGAATGACCATCCACACGGTGGTGGTGAAGGTAAGACTGGTATCGGCCGTCCAGGTCCAAGTACACCATGGGGCAAACCAGCACTTGGCTTAAAGACAAGAAAGAAAAACAAGCAGTCTAACAAGTTAATCGTTAGAAGAAGAGATGGAAAGACCGTTAAATAATTGAAGGAGGTTAGAATCTATGGCTCGCTCACTTAAAAAAGGACCATTTGCAGATGCTCATTTACTCAAAAAAGTAGATGCTATGAACGCAGCAGGACAGAAGCAGGTAATTAAGACCTGGTCTCGCCGTTCTACTATCTTCCCGCAGATGGTTGGACATACAATTGCAGTTCATGATGGCAGAAAACACGTTCCGGTTTATGTAACAGAAGATATGGTTGGACACAAACTGGGTGAATTCGTTGCTACAAGAACTTACAGAGGACATGGCAAAGACGAGAAGAAGTCTGGCCGTAAGTAATGAAAGAAACAAACTCCCTCCGGGCAGTCGTAAGGACTCCCAAAGGGCGTTATAGTTGAAAGGAGGATTTACCATGGCTAAGGGACATAGAAGCCAGATTAAAAGAGAGAGAAATGCCGATAAGGACAAAAGACCGTCAGCAAAGTTATCCTATGCTAGAGTTTCTGTTCAGAAAGCATGTTTCGTATTAGACGCTATCAGAGGCAAGGACGTTCAGACAGCACTTGGTATTGTAACTTACAATCCCAGATATGCTTCTACTTTAATAGAGAAGTTATTAAAATCAGCAGCAGCTAACGCTGAGAATAATAACGGCATGGACCCAGCAAAGCTTTACGTAGAGGAATGTTTTGCAAACAAGGGACCGACAATGAAGAGAGTAAAACCTAGAGCACAGGGCCGCGCTTATAGAATCGAAAAGAGAATGAGCCACATCACGATCGTGCTTAATGAAAGATAAGGAGGCAAAGAATGGGACAGAAAGTTAATCCACACGGCTTAAGAGTCGGTGTTATTAAAGACTGGGACTCAAAATGGTATGCTGAAGCTGATTTCGCAGACAACTTAGTAGAAGATTATGCGATCAGAAAATTCCTGAAAAAGAGATTATACAGCGCTGGCATTTCTAATATTGAAATTGAAAGAGCATCTGACCGCGTTAAAGTTATTATCCACACAGCAAAACCAGGTGTTGTAATTGGAAAAGGCGGATCTGAAATCGAGAAGTTAAAGGTTGAAGTTCAGAAGCTTACAGATAAAAAGTTATTCGTAGACATCAAAGAGATTAAGAGACCGGATAAAGATGCTCAGTTAGTTGCTGAATCTATCGCTCAGCAGTTAGAGAACCGTGTATCCTTCCGTCGTGCTATGAAATCTACTATGGGTCGTTCCATGAAGGCTGGAGTTAAAGGTATCAAAGCTGCAGTTGCTGGCCGTCTTGGCGGTGCAGATATGGCTCGTACAGAGTTCTACAGCGAAGGAACTATTCCGTTACAGACATTAAGAGCAGATATTGACTACGGTTTCGCTGAGGCTGATACAACCTTCGGTAAGATCGGTGTTAAGGTTTGGATCTACAATGGTGAAGTACTTCCAACTAAAGGAAACAAGGAAGGGAGCGTAAAATAATGTTAATGCCTAAAAGAGTTAAGCGTCGTAAACAGTTCCGTGGAAACATGGCTGGTAAAGCTTTAAGAGGCAATAAGATCAGCAACGGTGAATTCGGTCTGGTTTCTTTAGAGCCATGCTGGATCAGATCTAACCAGATCGAGGCAGCTCGTATTGCCATGACACGTTACATTAAGCGTGGTGGTAAAGTCTGGATTAAGATTTTCCCGGATAAACCTGTAACAGCAAAGCCAGCAGAGACCCGAATGGGTTCCGGTAAGGGCAGTCTGGAATACTGGGTAGCAGTAGTAAAACCAGGCCGTGTATTATTCGAAATCGCTGGAGTACCTGAAGAAACAGCACGTGAAGCTTTACGTCTTGCTATGCACAAGTTACCATGCAGATGTAAGATTGCTGCTAAAGCAGATTTAGAAGGCGGTGAATGACAGTGAAAACTAATAAGTATGTAGAAGAATTAAAAGGAAAATCAGTTTCTGAACTGAATACAGAATTAGTAGCTGCAAAGAAAGAACTTTTCAATTTAAGATTTCAGAATGCGACCAATCAGCTTGATAACACAAGCAGAATCAAAGACGTTCGCAAGAACATTGCCAGAATCCAGACTGTTATCGCTGAGAAGGCAAAGTTAGCTTAAGTTGTGACTTTATAAAAGCATGACACACACGAGTGCGTGTAAACTTATAGATAGGGCCGAAGAGGCCATAAACTCGAAAGGAGAATACCTAACGTGGAAAGAAATCTTAGAAAAACCCGTACTGGTAAGGTTGTAAGCAACAAGATGGATAAGACTATCGTAGTTGCTATCGAAGACCATGTAGAACATCCTTTATACGGCAAGATCGTAAAAAGAACGTATAAATTAAAAGCTCATGATGAGAAAAATGATTGTAACATGGGCGATACCGTTAAAGTTATGGAAACAAGACCCCTGTCCAAAGATAAGAGATGGAGACTTGTTGAGATTATCGAAAAAGCGAAATAATTTATTTTTAGGAAGGAGTATCAGGCATGATTCAGCAGGAGACCAGATTAAGGGTTGCTGATAATACTGGTGCAAAGGAACTTCTTTGCATCCGTGTTATGGGTGGATCTACAAGAAGATATGCTAGTATTGGTGATGTTATCGTTGCCAGCGTTAAAGATGCAACACCTGGCGGTGTTGTAAAGAAAGGCGACGTTGTTAAGGCCGTTGTTGTACGTTCTGTAAAGGGCGCACGCCGTAAAGACGGTTCCTATATCAAGTTCGATGAGAATGCTGCCGTAATTATCAAAGATGACAAGACTCCAAAAGGAACTCGTATCTTTGGACCGGTTGCCAGAGAGTTAAGAGAGAAGCAGTTCATGAAGATTGTTTCCTTAGCTCCAGAAGTATTATAAGGAGGTGTCGGACTGTGCATAAAATTAAAAGAGACGACCTGGTTAAGGTTATCGCAGGTAAAGATAGAAACAAACAGGGCAAAGTTCTTCATGTTGACACAAAGAACAACAAAGTAACAGTGGAAGGCGTAAACATGATCACAAAGCATGTTAAGCCTAGCGCAGGCAGCCCACAGGGCGGTATCGTGCAGAAAGAAGCTGCATTTGATATTTCCAATGTTATGCTTGTTGTTAACGGAAAAGCTACAAGAGTTGGCTTTGAAGTTAAAGACGGCAAAAAAGTACGTGTTGCTAAAGCTACCGGTAAGGTAATTGACTAATTCGGAGAGGAGGAATAAAAATTGGCTAGATTAAAAGATATTTACCAGACAGAGATCGTAGAAGCTATGGTAAAGAAGTTTGGATATAAGAATGTTATGGAAGTACCGAAGTTAGACAAGATTGTCATCAATATGGGTATTGGTGAAGCTAAAGACAATGCCAAGGTTTTAGACTCTGCTGTTAGAGATTTAGAGATCATCTCCGGACAGAAGGCAGTTTTAACTAAGGCTAAGAAGTCAATTGCTAACTTCAAGCTCAGAGAAGGTATGCCGATCGGATGTAAAGTTACATTACGTGGCCAGAGAATGTATGAGTTTGCTGATCGTCTGATCAACCTTGCACTTCCTCGTGTACGTGACTTTAGAGGCGTTAACGCCAATGCATTTGATGGAAGAGGAAACTATGCACTTGGTATTAAAGAGCAGCTCATTTTCCCTGAAATTGAGTACGATAAAGTTGACAAGGTAAGAGGTATGGACATCATTTTTGTTACTACCGCTAAGACAGACGAAGAAGCCCGTGAACTTTTGACATTATTCAATATGCCATTTGCAAAATAGTAGGAGGAATATTCCATGGCTAAGACTTCAATGAAGATCAAACAGCAGAGACCTGCAAAATTCTCCACAAGAGAATACAATCGTTGCAGAATCTGCGGTCGTCCACATGCTTATTTAAGAAAATACGGAATCTGCAGAATCTGCTTCCGTGAATTAGCATATAAGGGTCAGATCCCAGGCGTTAAAAAAGCTAGCTGGTAAATTAAGGAAGGAGGCAATTCAAAATGACAATGAGCGATCCAATCGCAGATATGCTTACAAGAATCCGTAACGCAAATACTGCAAAACATGATACAGTAGATGTACCTGCATCCAAGATGAAATTAGCTATTGCTGATATCCTTGTGAAAGAGGGCTACGTTAAAAAATATGATATCGTAGAAGACGGTGCATTCCAGACAATCCGGATTACCTTAAAATACGGTAAAGACAAAAACGAAAAAATCATCACAGGTATTAAGAGAATCTCCAAACCAGGTTTACGTGTATACGCAAACAAAGAGGAGTTACCGAAAGTACTTGGCGGTTTAGGAATTGCTATCGTCTCCACAAACCAGGGCGTAATTACTGATAAAGTAGCTCGTTCCATGGGTGTAGGCGGAGAAGTTCTGGCATTCGTTTGGTAATAACAAAAAGGAAACTCCATCGCCACTAAGCTCGTGGAAAACCTCGCTATACCCAGTAGAGCGGGGCACGCTGAGTGCCGGGGAGTGCTTTCGCACGTAAGCGTCTAAAGAACAGACGCTGAGTGCTCAATGCATCTGAAAACAGAGAGGACACAGGTTCCTCTCCGAGAATTTAAGGAGGTAAACGGCATGTCACGTATCGGAAGAATGCCTATCGCGATTCCAGCAGGCGTAACTGTAACAATCGCAGAAAATAATAAAGTGACTGTAAAAGGTCCTAAGGGAACTCTTGAGAGAGATTTACCTGTAGAGATGGCTATCAAAGAAGAAGATGGTCATATCGTAGTTACAAGACCAAATGACTTAAAGAAAATGAAATCCTTACACGGTCTGACAAGAACACTGGTAAACAACATGGTTGTTGGTGTTACTAGCGGCTATGAGAAGAAGCTTGAAATCAACGGTGTTGGTTACAGAGCTCAGAAGCAGGGCAACAAGCTGATCCTGTCTCTTGGTTATTCTCATCCAGTAGAAATGATCGATCCAGAAGGCATTGAGTCTACAATGGAAGGTCAGAACATCATTTTCATTAAAGGCATCGATAAAGAAAAAGTTGGCCAGTACGCTGCTGAAATCAGAGATAAGAGAAGACCTGAACCTTATAAGGGCAAAGGTATTAAGTATGCTGACGAAGTTATCAGACGTAAAGTTGGTAAAACTGGTAAGAAATAATTAAGGAGAGTGTAAAGATGGTTAGCAAACAGTCAAGAAGCGAAGTTCGCGTTAAAAAGCACAACAGATTACGTAATCGTTTTGCAGGCACTGCAGAAAGACCACGTTTAGCTGTGTTTAGAAGCAATAATCATGTGTATGCTCAAATTATTGACGATACAGTTGGTAAGACTTTAGTCGCTGCTTCTACAGTAGAAAAAGAAGTAAAGGCAGAATTAGAGAAAACTAACGACGTTGATGCTGCAGCATATGTAGGTACCGTAGTTGCTAAGAGAGCAATTGAAAAAGGTATTCAGGAAGTTGTTTTTGACAGAGGCGGTTTTATATATCAGGGTAAGATCCAGGCATTAGCAGACGCAGCAAGAGAAGCTGGTCTGAAATTCTAAGTAGAGAGGAGAATGACAGCGTGAAACGTACAATTGTTGATGCAAATCAAGTAGAATTAAACGACAGAGTAGTTGCTATCAAGCGTGTATCTAAAACCGTTAAAGGTGGACGTACCATGAGATTCTCTGCTTTAGTAGTCGTAGGCGATGGCAACGGCCGCGTAGGTGCAGGTCTTGGCAAAGCTGGTGAAGTTCCAGAAGCAATCCGTAAAGGAAAAGAGGCTGCTGTTAAGAACATGGTCAGCGTACCGATCGACGAGAACAACAGTATTCCTCATGACTTAATCGGTAAATTCGGAAGTGCATCTGTACTTCTTAAGAGAGCAAACGAAGGTACTGGAGTTATCGCAGGCGGTCCTGCTCGTGCAGTTGTTGAGCTTGCAGGTATTAAGAATATCCGTACAAAGTCTATGGGTTCTAACAACAAGACTAATGTTGTTTTAGCTACAATCAAAGGATTGACTCAGTTAAAGACTCCTGAGGAAGTTGCAAGACTTCGCGGTAAATCTGTTGAAGAGATTTTAGGCTAAGGAGGATAAGAAGATGGCAGATAAATTAAAAATCACATTGGTGAAATCCCCGATCGGTGCAGTTCCGAAGCACAAAGCAACTGTTTTAGCATTAGGCTTAAAGAAGCTTCATAAAACAGTTGAGATGCCGAATAACGAAGCGGTTAGAGGTATGATTGCCAGCGTGCGTCATTTAGTAAAAGTAGAAGAGATCTAAGAAAATACAGTAAGGAGGTGCAAGCGATGGATTTATCAAATTTACAGCCTGCGTTAGGTTCTAAACACAGCGATAACTTCAGAAGAGGCCGTGGCCATGGTTCAGGTAACGGTAAGACAGCAGGAAAAGGTCATAAAGGACAGAAAGCTCGTTCTGGAGCTACAAGACCTGGCTTCGAGGGTGGTCAGATGCCTTTATACAGACGTATTCCTAAGAGAGGCTTTACAAACAGAAATTCTAAAGTAATTATCGGTATTAACGTAAGTGCTTTAGAGAACTTTGACAATGGTACAGTTGTTACTGTTGAGACTTTATTAGAGAGCGGAATCGTTAAGAATCCGCGTGACGGAGTTAAGATCCTTGGAAATGGAGAATTAACCAAAAAGCTTACAGTAAAGGTAGATGCTTTCAGCGAAGGCGCAAAGACCAAAATCGAGGCTTTAGGTGGAACCTGCGAGGTGATCTAATATGTTGAAAACACTCCGTAATGCATTCAAGATCAAGGATGTAAGAAAGAAACTTATCTTTACATTCCTGATGCTGGTGGTTACTAGAATTGGTTCTCAGTTACCGATTCCAGGAGTTGAAACAAGCTTTTTTAAAGATTTTTTTGCTCGGCAGAATAACGATGCGTTTGGATTTTTCAACGCTATGACAGGTAGTTCTTTTACTAACATGTCCGTATTCGCTCTGAGCATTACCCCTTACATTACTTCTTCCATTATCATGCAGCTTTTAACCATTGCAATCCCCAAGCTTGAGGAAATGCAAAAAGATGGTGAAGATGGAAGAAAGAAGATTGCAGAATACACCCGTTATGTAACAGTTGGTCTGGCATTAATCGAGTCCGTCGCTATGGCGATAGGATTCGGCGGCCAGGGGCTGTTAAGAGACTTTAATGCTTTAAGTGTTATCATAGCAGTTGCTACTATGACTGCTGGTAGTGCGCTTCTTATGTGGATTGGCGAGCGTATCACAGAGAATGGTGTGGGAAATGGTATATCCATCGTCCTGTTATTTAACATCATCTCAAGCTTCCCTTCCGATGCTTCCACTTTATATACCAGATTCATGACTGGTAAGTCCGTTGCATTGGCAGCCATAGCAGCCATTATCATTTTAGCGGTAATCGTAGCGATTGTTGTTTTTGTCGTTATCCTTCAGGGTGGCGAGAGAAGAATTCCTGTACAGTATTCTAAAAAGATGCAGGGGCGGAAGATGGTTGGCGGTCAAGCCAGCAGCATTCCTCTCAAAGTAAATACTGCCGGTGTTATCCCGGTTATCTTTGCTTCTTCCATCATGTCTTTCCCGGTTGTTATTTCCCAGTTCTTTGGAAGCCGGATCGACTACAGCAGTATTGGTGGACACATCTTAACTGCACTTAATTCTTCCAGTTGGTTTAAAGTGGATCGTCCTTTCTATTCCATAGGTATGATCGTTTATGTGGCTCTTATCATTGTCTTTGCATATTTTTATACATCCATCACATTCAATCCGTTGGAAGTAGCGAACAACATGAAGAAGTCAGGCGGTTTTATCCCGGGTATCCGCCCAGGTAAGCCGACCAGCGATTATCTTAACTCTATTTTAAACTATATCGTATTTTTAGGTGCATGCGGTTTGACGATTATTTGTATTATCCCGATTATGGTCTCAGGTTTATTTAATGTAAGCCATTTATCCTTCGGGGGTACTTCACTTATTATTATTGTCAGTGTTGTGCTTGAGACATTAAAGGCGATTGAATCCCAGATGCTTGTACGTAATTATAAAGGATTTTTGAATGATTAAAGCACGAACCAAGGGAAACACGTCATGCGTGTTTCTCTTGGAATTTGTGCTATTTAACCTTATGTTTCCAAGGAGGGACTGTTGATGAAGATCATCATGTTAGGTGCCCCTGGTGCCGGTAAAGGTACTCAGGCGAAAAAGATATCTGAAAAATATCAGATTCCGCACATTTCTACCGGAGATATTTTCCGTTCTAATATAAAGGGCGGAACAGAACTAGGAAAAATGGCAAAAGAATATATGGATCAGGGGGCACTTGTTCCAGATGAACTCACTATAGGTATGCTTATAGACCGTATTCAGAAGGAAGATTGTAACAACGGATACGTGCTGGACGGATTCCCAAGAACCATCCCGCAGGCAGAATGCTTAAAAAAAGCGATCTCTGAAATGGGGCAGAAGATTGATTTTGCGATAAATGTTGATGTACCAGATGAAAATATCGTCAGCAGAATGTCCGGCCGCCGCGCATGCATTTCCTGCGGTGCTACATATCACGTTGTATTTAACCCAAGCAAAGTTGCGGGTGTTTGCGATATCTGCGGTTCAGAGCTTGTGTTAAGAGACGATGACAAACCTGAGACGGTAAAAAAACGCTTAGCCGTTTATCACGACCAGACAAAGCCTCTCATTAATTATTATAAGAATGAAGGCATGTTAGTGGATATCGACGGTACCCAGGAATTAGGTAAGGTGTTTATTGATATCGTTTCTATTTTAGGAGCATAGTTTATGTCAGTTACGATTAAATCTGCAAGAGAGATAGAACGAATGAGAGAAGCCGGTAGGATTCTCAGCATTACCCATGAAGAACTTTCAAAGGCCCTAAAGCCTGGAATGACAACCTGGGATATCGACCATCTGGGAGAAGAGATCATAAGAAGCTACGGCTGTATCCCCTCCTTTTTAAACTACAACGGATATCCAGCGTCCATATGCGTTTCTGTAAACGATGAAGTGGTCCATGGAATTCCAAGTAAGAAGCGTTTTTTAGAGGAAGGCGATATCGTAAGCCTTGATGCAGGCGTCATTTACAAGGGATACCATTCCGATGCTGCCAGGACTTACGGCATAGGAGAAATTACTCCAAATGCTGGCCAGCTGATTGAAGTGACGAGACAATGTTTCTTCGAAGGGATTAAATTTGCAAAATCTGGCAATCATCTAGGTGATATATCTGCTGCGATTCAAAAATATGCAGAAAGTTTTGGCTATGGTGTTGTCCGTGATCTGGTAGGGCATGGAATTGGTGCGAACCTCCATGAAGAGCCTGAGATACCGAATTTTGTTCAACGAAGACGAGGAATTATATTGAGGCCAGGAATGACCCTTGCCATTGAACCGATGATCAATGAAGGAACACCGGAAGTAGAATGGCTTGATGATGACTGGACCGTTGTAACAGAAGACGGAAGCTTATCTGCCCACTATGAAAATACCATTCTGATTACAGAAGGCGAACCGGAGATTTTAAGTCTGGTTACCAGTAATAAGTAAGGAAGTGCCCATGGAATTAGAAGCAGGATCACTGGTACAGTCAATCGCGGGACGCGATAAAGGTAGCTATTTCTTCATATTAAAAGAAGAAGACGAATATATATATCTGGTGGACGGAAAATACCGGTGTCTTGACTGTCCAAAGAAGAAAAAGAAAAAGCATGTAAAAGCCCTTGCATGGGAGAAGCATTCCCCTGGAGCTAAGATCCGGGCGGAACAAAAAGTCACCGATGAAGAGATTAAATATTTCATCCGATGTTTCAAAAGAGAAGAACAGGTTGTTAGGAGGTAAGCTTTATGTCAAAAGCAGATGTTATTGAAATTGAAGGAACCGTTGTGGAAAAACTTCCCAATGCCATGTTCCAGGTTGAGCTGGAGAATGGTCATCAGGTATTGGCCCACATCAGCGGCAAGCTCCGTATGAACTACATTCGTATTTTACCAGGAGATAAGGTAACGATCGAGATGTCCCCTTATGATTTAAGCAAGGGAAGAATCATCTGGAGAGACAAATAAGGCATTTATTTGCCGGAAAGAACCCATTTTACCATGACACACCAGGGTAAAGGGTTAATAAATATATAGGAAAAAGCGCTTGCATTTTTGCATGATTAGTGGTATAATGCTGGAGCGACTTTGTTGAAATACTGGGTGTATATTGTCTGTAAGACAGCACTGGTTTTATATAAAACACACTGCGGGTATACTCAGAAGGCTCTTTGCAAGATGAGTCTCCATCGTCACTAGGCTCGCAAGAGAACTCGTCAAGTGTCGGGGAGCGCTTTCGCACGTAAACGTCTAGAAGACAGACGCTAAGTGCTCCATGCGAAAGAGCGCATAACGGAAAGGAGAATTGCTGTGAAGGTTAGATCATCAGTCAAACCGATTTGCGAAAAATGCAAAATCATCAAGAGAAAAGGCAGTATCAGAGTAATCTGTGAAAATCCTAAGCATAAGCAGAGACAAGGTTAAAAATCATTAATGGAGGTGTAATACACAAATGGCTCGTATTTCAGGTGTTGATTTACCAAGAGAAAAACGTGTTGAGATCGGCTTAACTTATATCTACGGTATCGGTAGAACAAGTTCAAACCGCATTCTCACAGAAGCAGGCGTTAATCCTGACACTCGTGTTAAGGACTTAACAGATGACGAAGTTAAAAGACTTGCAGAAGTAATTACTGGAACTCAGACTGTTGAAGGTGATTTACGTAGAGAAATCGCTATGAACATCAAGAGACTTCAGGAAATCGGTTGCTACCGCGGAATTCGTCACAGAAAGAGCCTTCCTGTTCGTGGTCAGAAGACTAAGACCAACGCAAGAACAAGAAAAGGCCCAAGAAAAACTGTAGCAAATAAGAAGAAATAGGCATTGAACACTTAGTGAGGTATCTCACGAACTTAGTGTGACAGCCGTTCTTTGACCGCAAGGGAAAAGAACATCAATATTAACAACAATACAGAATCACGTTACATGTTTTAAAAACAGGAATAACAGGATTCGATATTCGTACCCTGCGCCGGCTCTTACGATGAGGGCAGGGCGGAGCAAGTAAAAAGAAAGTAGGTTAGTTTAAAATGGCTAAAAAAGTGTCCACTACTAAAAAAGTGACAAAAAAGCGCGTAAAGAAAAACGTTGAACGCGGACAAGCACATATCCAGTCATCTTTTAATAACACAATCGTGACATTAACAGATACACAGGGTAATGCATTATCATGGGCAAGTGCTGGCGGTCTGGGATTTAGAGGTTCAAGAAAATCTACTCCATATGCAGCTCAGATGGCGGCAGAAACTGCTACTAAGGCGGCTCTTATACATGGTTTAAAATCAGTAGACGTTATGGTTAAAGGTCCTGGTTCAGGCCGTGAAGCAGCTATTCGTGCACTTCAGGCATGCGGATTAGAAGTAACCAGCATTAAGGATGTAACACCAGTTCCACATAATGGTTGTCGTCCACCAAAACGTAGAAGAGTCTAATTAGGAGGTAATTACAGTGGCAGTTGATAGAGTTCCTGTTCTTAAAAGATGTAGATCCCTTGGTCTTGATCCGATCTATTTAGGAATAGATAAAAAATCAAAAAGAGAATTAAAAAGAGCGAACAGAAAGATGAGTGAGTACGGCGTTCAGTTAAGAGAAAAGCAGAAAGCCAAATTCATCTACGGCGTTCTTGAGAAACCTTTCCGTAACTACTATGCTAAGGCTGAAAGAATGAACGGTTTAGTAGGTGAAAACCTTATGACCCTTCTTGAGAGAAGACTTGACAATGTAGTATTCCGTATGGGATTCGGAAGAACAAGAAGAGAGACCAGACAGATGGTTGACCACAAGAGCATTCTTGTAAATGGTAAGTGCGTAAACATTCCTTCCTTCTTAGTAAAGGCTGGAGATGTGATCGAAGTAAAAGAGAAATGCAAAACCAATGCAAGATTCAAAAGTGTTCAGGAGACCACAGCAGGACGTTTAGTTCCAGCTTGGCTTGATGTTGACCATGAGAATTTACGTGGTACTGTTAAAGAGTTACCAACAAGAGATGAGATTGATGTTCCAGTGAATGAAATGCTTATCGTCGAGTTGTACTCCAAATAATTGAAAGTCTGTTCATAGCAGCCGGCTTTCGCCCGGGGGTCCTTGGCCTCCGGGCAAGGTTTGAGTATAAGACCCTCGATACAAAATACCCAAAAGGAGGGGCTATTAGTGTTCGATTTTGAAAAACCAAATATTGAGATCGCTGAGATCTCAGAAGACAAGAAATATGGCAAGTTTGTAGTTGAACCGCTTGAAAGAGGTTATGGCACGACTTTAGGTAATTCCTTAAGAAGGATCATGCTTTCTTCCTTACCGGGAGCTGCAGTCAGTCAGGTAAAAATCGACGGCGTTTTGCATGAATTCAGTTCTATTCCTGGTGTTAAAGAGGATGTTACTGAGATCATTATGAACATCAAGAGCTTATCTATTAAGAATAATAGCGACACCAACGAAGCTAAGGTTGCATACATCGAGTTTGAAGGCGAAGGTGTTGTGACTGCTGCTGACATCCAGGCAGATCCTGATATTGAGATCATGAACCCGGATTTGGTTATCGCTACACTTAGCGGCGGAACAGACAGCAAGTTCTATATGGAGCTTACTATCACAAAGGGCCGTGGCTATGTGAGTGCAGACAAGAACAAGAGTGAGGATTTACCGATTGGCGTAATTGCAGTTGATTCTATTTATACACCAGTAGAACGCGTTAATATGACGGTACAGAACACCCGAGTAGGTCAGGTCACTGACTATGATAAGTTGGCATTAGATGTATTTACAAACGGTACTTTGGCACCAGATGAGGCTGTCAGCCTTGCAGCTAAAGTATTAAGCGAGCATTTAAATCTGTTCATCGATCTTTCTGAAAACGCTAAGACTGCTGAAGTCATGGTGGAGAAGGAAGACAATGAAAAAGAGAAAGTGCTTGAGATGAACATTGATGAGCTGGAGCTTTCTGTCCGTTCATACAATTGTCTTAAGAGAGCTGGAATCAATACCGTTGAAGAACTGTGCAACCGCACATCTGAGGATATGATGAAGGTTCGTAACCTTGGCCGCAAGTCTTTAGAAGAAGTGTTAGCCAAGTTAAAGGAGTTAGGCTTACAGCTTAACCCAAGCGATGATTCCAATGTATAATTGATCCGCTTGGATTAAGATGGGTCTGATTTCATGCCCAATGCATGGAGAATTAAGCACCGATACAGTAAGACCGAAGAAGCATGTATCCGTGTTCCACAAATGGAGGAATATTATAATGGCAGGATATAGAAAGCTGGGAAGAACTTCCAGCCAGAGAAAAGCATTAATCAGAAGCCAGGTAACTGCATTATTACACAATGGCAAAATCGTGACAACAGAAGCAAGAGCAAAAGAAATCCGTAAAGTTGCGGAAGGCCTGATCGCTTTAGCAGTAAAAGAGAAGGATAACTTCGAAACTGTTAAAGTTACTGCAAAGGTTGCACGTAAAGATAAAGATGGCAAGAGAGTCAAAGAAGTTGTAAACGGCAAGAAAGTTACCGTATACGACGAAGTTGAGAAAGAGATCAAAAAAGATCTTCCTTCCAGACTTCATGCAAGAAGACAGATGTTAAAGGTTCTTTATGATGTGACTGAGGTTCCGGCTGAAGCTGCAGGCAGAAAGAAAAACACAAAGTCTGTTGATCTTCCAAAGAAGCTTTTCGAAGAAGTTGCTCCTAAGTATGTTTCCCGCAACGGTGGTTACACACGTATCGTTAAGATCGGCCAGCGTAAAGGTGATGCAGCAATGGAAGTTCTTCTTGAGCTTGTATAATTTAAAATTTACATTCCCGATATTGGAGATAATCCTTTATCGGGATTTTTTTATTTTTATACCTGTAAGAAAAGCAAGAATAAAGAAAGAATATCGTAAGTTGACGGTCAATTGCTTTCCGGGCTATAATGTTAAATATAGAATATTATGGCTAATTTGCCAGATTCGTTAAATATAGGAACGGAGGGATTTTTATGAAGTTTACTACGAGACTGATGGCCTGGGCGTCCCTGGTTACCCTTTTAGGGGTCAGTGTACCATTTGAGGCGTTTGCAGCAGCAAAGACCATATCGTCCGTGACGATCAATGTTGGGTTAGAGGAGATTGGTGCAGGAGATACGGTACCATCTGAGTCTGCCTTTAAAACTAATGAGCAAACAGGTAATTACGTTTATACCAATAATGATAAATACGAGGTGACTGACTTGCAGTGGATTACATCAGACACCAAAAAGATGAAGCTTGGCTCTGAACCAAAGATGAAGGTCACTTTAAGAGCAACAGATTCTGATAACTACGCATTTAAGGGTGGCTATCAGTCTAGCAATGTCAGCATCAAAGGTGGAAACTATGTGTCAACCAACCGGTCTGGCTCAGATACCTTATATGTGACATTTACCTTTAAACCAATTAAGGGAACCTATGAATCACCGGAAGAAGCAGATTGGAGAGATTCCGGTTCCAGCCTTGGCAGTGCCAAATGGAGTGCTCCGGAAGGCAGCTCTGATGCCTATGATGTGTATTTATACCGTGGAAGCAGCCTTGTAAAAAAGGTAGAGAGACTGAAAGCGACCTCTTATAATTTCTATCCTTATATGACAAAAGCAGGAACCTACACCTTTAAGGTACGTACCGTTCCAGCTTCCGACAGTGAATCAAAGTATGCAAAGAACAGTGACTGGACAGAGTCTGGTGAAATCTACGTACCACAGGAAAAGGTATCTGACGGACGTGGTCAGGATAATGGTAACAGCTCTGTGGTAACAAGTCAGGATGTAGGCTGGATCAAGAACGGCAATAACTGGTTATATCGTTATCCAGATGGTTCTTATTTAAAGAATAACTGGGCACACATTAACAACATCTGGTATTTATTTGATACCAATGGCAACATGCTCACAGGCTGGCAGCAAAAGAATTCTCTGTGGTACTATTTTAATAATGATGGAGCTATGTTAAAGGGCTGGGTTAAGTCTTCTGCGAATAAGTGGTATTTCCTGAATCCATCCACGAACAGTGGGGTAGAGGGTGCCATGTCAGTTGGCTGGATCAATTATAATAATAAATGGTATTATGCAGACAACAGCGGTGCGATGCAGGAAGGCTGGAAGCAGATAGATGGTAACTGGTATTATTTCTATCCTGGTGAGGGATCCAAGGCAGTAAGCACTACGATAGGCGGTTTTACAGTAGATGCCACTGGTATTTGG
This sequence comes from Lacrimispora xylanolytica, assembly GCF_026723765.1. NCBI lineage: Bacteria > Bacillati > Bacillota > Clostridia > Lachnospirales > Lachnospiraceae > Lacrimispora > Lacrimispora xylanolytica. The sequence goes on along the minus strand of NZ_CP113524.1, from coordinate 3,889,437 downwards.
CATAAGTAACAGGAAAGGATGTTGATGCAGATGAAGTGGATACGGGGAAAGGCAGCCTGGCTGGTGCTTTTGTGCATGGTTATGGTGATGGGAATGTCAATCACAGCAGGGGCTTCCGGCAGCTTGAAAATCCGGCTGGACCACGGCAGGAAGAGCAGCTGGACAGAGGGAATTCAAATTCCGTCTGTCACGGTAAATTTATCAGAAACAAGTCCCGAATGGAATAAGGATCCTGAGAAATGGGAACCAGGGAAAAAAGTAATTGCTACTTTCAGAGTTCCTGGCACCTATTCAAATTCTGATTGCTCTGTTACCGGAGGAAAGCTGATATCCACAAAAGCAGAAGATGGTGAGACTGTAGTAAAGGTTTCCTATGTTCCGGTAGCAAAGCTTGCCGGTACGGAAAAAGCAGGCTTTAGCGATGCGGCAAGAACAAAGGCAACCTGGAAAAAGGTTCCCTTCGCTTCCCGGTATCAGGTCGTTGTTTATAAGGAAGGCGGCATCTGGGTCAAAAGCATGACCATTTCCACCAACACCGTAGATCTGCTGCAATATATGGAAAGTGGCCAGAAGTATTATTATACGGTGAAAGCCATTTTAAAGGATTCTTCCGAGGAAGAGTATTTACAGGAAGGTGAGCCGGTGATCTCTGATGATTCCGTGGTTCAGGAGCTGGGTGAAACAAACGGTGCCTGGGCGGGATATAAGAGCGGTAAGAAGTACCGCGGCGAAGACGGCGCTTATGCCGCCAACACCTGGAAGATGATAAGCGGTAAATGGTATTACTTCAACGGAGAAGAATTTGCTGTAACCGGCTGGCAGTTCATTAATGATAAATGGTATTACTTAGGCAGCGACGGAGCCATGCTTACGGGCTGGCAGAAGTTAGATGAGAAGTGGTATTTCTTAAATTCCAATGGAGATATGGCTTCCGGTTGGATTCAGCCAACCCCTGGAAAATGGTATTATTTAAATTTAGACGGCAGTATGGCATCGGATACCTTAATTGATGGAGCTTATAAGGTTGACAGCTCCGGACTTTGGGTACACTAATCATATAATGAGAAATGGTACAGAAAAAATTCTGTACCATTTTTTTATGTAATAGGAAATTACATCTATCAAATAATAAATTCCGCCAGACTCTTTATTTATAAAAGATTTATGTCGATGCTTGACTGATTGGGAATATTCAACTAAAATTATGTGGCATACGAGTATATAAATTCACGACAGAAAGGCTTGCTATGGGAATAATAAAAGCGTCAAAGCTGATATTTGATTATATCAGAAGAGATGAAGAAGAAAATATAGAAGAAATCAAACGTGCCATAGATGATGTCTCACTTGATATAGAAGCAGGACAATTCATCGCCATACTGGGGCACAACGGTTCCGGTAAGTCTACCTTTGCCAAGCAGCTCAATGCCATCTTGCTGCCCACGGAGGGAACGGTATGGATTCAGGGACTTGATACTTCCCAGGAAGAGAATTTATGGGAGGTGCGGAAAAAGACAGGGATGGTGTTCCAAAACCCGGACAACCAGATCATTGGAAATATAGTAGAAGAGGATGTGGGATTCGGTCCTGAGAACATGGGAGTTCCTACAGAAGAAATCTGGAGGCGGGTGGATGAAAGCCTGAAAGCGGTTGGAATGGTTTCCTATCGTTTAAAGTCTCCCAATAAGCTGTCAGGAGGCCAGAAGCAGAGAGTTGCCATTGCCGGAGTTATGGCTATGCGCCCTCAGTGTATTGTTTTAGACGAGCCCACTGCCATGCTAGACCCCAACGGCCGTAAGGAAGTGGTTAAGACCGTCCTGGAATTAAATAAGAAGGAAGGCATTACCGTGCTTTTAATTACCCACTACATGGAAGAGGTCACAGATGCAGACCGGGTAATCGTTATGGACGAAGGTAAAGTGGTTATGGACGGAACACCCAAAGAGATATTCTCCAGGGTAGAGGAGCTTAAATCCTACCGTCTTGACGTGCCACAGGTTACAGAGCTTGCCTATGAGCTTCAAAAGGGAGGCGTTGACCTGCCAGATGGAATCCTTACCTTAGAAGAACTCATGGAAAATCTGATCCCTAAGTTTGCCGGTCATATATCTAATAAGGAAGCTTCGGAAAATGGAGGAGACCATGGGAATTAAAGTAGAGCATTTAAATTACATCTATGGAAATGGTACCGCCTTTGAACAGCATGCCCTTAAGGATGTGAACCTGGAAATAAAAGACGGAGAATTTATCGGGCTCATCGGTCATACCGGTTCTGGTAAATCCACTCTGATTCAGCATTTAAATGGTTTGATTCGGGGGACAAGCGGAGCCATTTATTACAACGATAAGAACATCTACAGCGATGGTTATAATATGCAGGCTCTAAGAAGTCAGGTGGGTCTGGTATTCCAGTATCCGGAGCATCAGCTTTTTGAGGTGGATGTGTTTTCTGATGTGTGTTTTGGTCCAAAGAATCAAAAGCTTTCAAAAGAAGAAATAGAAACAAGGGCCAGAGAAGCTCTTACTATGGTAGGGCTTGATGAGAGCTATTATAAGCGTTCCCCCTTTGACTTGTCAGGAGGCCAGAAGCGCCGGGTGGCAATCGCCGGAGTCTTAGCTATGAGACCTGAGGTTCTTATTTTAGATGAGCCTACCGCTGGTCTTGATCCCAAGGGAAGAGATGAGATTCTGGATCAGATTGAGCGGCTTCACAAGGAGCAGAAGATGACCATCATCCTTGTTTCCCACAGCATGGAAGACATTGCACGGTACGTGGATCGGATTTTAGTGATGAATCATGGGGAAAAGGTGTTTGATGATACACCCAAGGAAGTATTCAAGCATTATAAGGAATTGGAAGCCATCGGCCTTGCTGCGCCTCAGATCACCTATGTGGTCCATACTTTAAAGGAACGGGGCGTACCCATTGATAGCAACATTACTACCATAGAGGAAGCCAGAGACGAAATTTTAAGGCTTCTTTCAAAATAGATCAGGAGATACTATGTTAAAAGACATTACATTGGGACAATATTATCCGGTGGATTCTTTTCTCCACAAGCTGGACCCCAGGACAAAGCTGTTTGGGACCATGGTTTTTATTATATCCCTTTTTGTTGTAAATGATATTTGGGCGTATGTGATCGCCACCTTGTTTCTTGCAGTTGCCATACGGCTGAGCCAGGTGCCATTGTCCTTTATGGTACGGGGGTTAAGGGCAATTGTCTTTCTTTTGCTGATCAGTGTCAGCTTCAACCTGTTTTTAACACCAGGAGAGGCAATTTTCCGTCTTGGTTTTTTTAAAATTACAAAAGAAGGAATTCAGATCGCGGCATTTATGGGTGTACGGCTCATTTATCTGGTGGTAGGTTCCTCTATTATGACTTTGACCACCACACCAAATCAGCTTACAGATGGCCTGGAAAAAAGTCTGAACTTTTTAAACAAGGTCAGAGTACCGGTTCATGAGGTGGCTATGATGATGTCCATTGCCCTTCGGTTTATTCCTATTCTTGTAGAAGAAACGGATAAGATCATGAAGGCCCAGATGGCCCGTGGTGCTGATTTTGAATCGGGCAATCTGATTCAAAAGGCCAAAAATATGATTCCCCTTCTGGTTCCCCTTTTTATCTCAGCCTTCCGGCGGGCCACAGACCTTGCCATGGCCATGGAAGCAAGATGCTACCGGGGCGGGGAAGGAAGAACGAAGATGAAGCCTCTCCGATATGGGAGACGGGATGGAATTACCTACCTGGTCTTTGTGGTGTACATGGCCGCAATTGCAGCTGTTCGGATCATGGGATAAGAAATTCCGTAAAAAGGAGAAGTTATGAAACGGGTAAAAATGATCGTTGCCTACGACGGCACCAATTACTGCGGCTGGCAGATACAAAATAACGGGCTGACCATAGAAGAGGTCCTTAACAAGACCCTGACGGAGCTGTTAAAGGAAAAAATCACCGTTACCGGAGCCAGCAGAACTGATTCCGGAGTACATGCGGAGGGAAATGTGGCGGTTTTTGATACCGAAAACAGGATGCCCGCGGATAAAATCTGTTTTGCCCTAAACCAAAGGCTTCCGGACGATATCCGCATCCTCCAGTCAGAGGAGGTAGCGCCGGATTATCACCCCAGAAAGCAAAACTGCGTCAAAACATATGAATATAAAATCATGAACCGGAAAATTGAGATACCTACCTTAAGACTTTATACTCATTTCTGCTATTATCCCCTGGACGTGGACAAAATGCGGGAGGCAGGAGCCTATCTGGTTGGAGAACATGATTTTAAAAGCTTCTGTACGGCCCGTGGACAGGCGGAAGAGACCGTAAGGACCATTTATAGCCTGGACATAGAAAAGACCGGAGATTTGATTACAATACGTATTAAGGGAAGCGGATTTTTATACAACATGGTGCGGATCATCGCAGGAACTCTGATGAAGGTGGGAATGGGTGTCTATCCGCCTTCCCATGTGGAAGAGATCATAGATGCCAGGGACCGGAATGCGGCAGGCCCGAAGGCAGCAGCCAAAGGTCTTACCCTGGTCAGCCTTGATTATGAAAAGGAACTGGAAAAAGAGATTCGGGGAGAGAATAAGGAATGGAGCTACACGCTTTCCCAGGAAGAGATCGTATCCCAGAAAAAAGCCTGGCTCACCATTCACAGATGCCGTAAGGAAGACTTTGACCGGCTGCTCATCCGTGTGGTCCATCAGGCAGTAAGAAACGGAGCGGAGAAGGTCTATGTAAAGGATGAAGAAGGGCCTGGAAGGATACTTTTAGGCAAATCTTATGGATTTTACATTTTCAGGCAGGAAGATGGGGAAGAAGAGTGGATGGTCACAGAAAAATAAGCCGGAAAACCTTGATTTTATGGGGAAAAAAGGTTGACACACGAGGCTGAATGTAATATAATGTATAACTGTGACGTCAGGCGAAAATGTTCAGCCATGCCCCGGAGTGAGCATTTTTAAATAAGACTAATTAGAGATTATTTTATGATTTCTAATGAATCGGTGCCCTGATATTGGCACCATGCATCTGATTATGAAACTTGGATTTCATAGTATAGTAATGCTTACTAACACCAGAATTTACAGGAGGTTGTCCAATGAAGACTTTTATGGCTAGTCCAGCAACAATTGAGAGAAAATGGTACGTAGTTGACGCTACAGGATATACATTAGGACGTTTGGCTTCAGAAGTAGCTAAAGTATTAAGAGGTAAGAATAAACCGACCTACACACCACATATGGATTGCGGTGATTATGTGATCGTAGTGAATGCAGATAAGATTTCCGTTACAGGTAAGAAGTTAGATCAGAAGATCTACTACAATCACTCTGACTATGTTGGCGGTATGAAAGAAACAACATTAAGAGAAATGATGGCTAAAAAGCCTGAAAGAGTTATTGAATTAGCTGTTAAGGGTATGCTTCCAAAGGGACCTTTAGGAAGAAGCATGATTACAAAACTTCACGCATACGCAGGTGCAGAGCATGCTCATGCAGCTCAGAAGCCAGAAGTTTTAGAAATCAAATTTTAATTAGAGGCGCTGAAAGGAGGAAGTTATCATGGCTAATGCAAAATTTTACGGAACAGGTAGAAGAAAAAAATCTATCGCTAGAGTATATTTAGTACCAGGTACAGGCAAGATCACTATCAACAAGAGAGATATTGACCAGTATTTAGGTCTTGAAACATTAAAGGTTGTTGTTCGTCAGCCATTAGTTGCTACAGAGACAGTTGACAAGTTCGACGTTTTAGTTAACGTTCACGGTGGTGGTTTTACAGGACAGGCTGGTGCCATCAGACACGGTATCTCAAGAGCCCTGCTTCAGGCAGATGCGGACTATCGTCCAATTCTTAAGAAAGCTGGATACTTAACAAGAGATCCAAGAATGAAAGAAAGAAAGAAATACGGCTTAAAGGCTGCACGTCGTGCACCACAGTTCTCCAAACGATAATCAATATCTTCGGAGATTGCCAACAGAATATACGCCATTCGGCGAGCAGAACCTCCCAGGACGATTCGAACAAGCTTCGAATCATCTTGGGGGTTTTTGTATTACGAAAAAGATGAAATGGTAGAGGAGGTAACATGGAGCCATATTATTATAGTCAGATGAATAAGCAACACCAAAGAATCTATCAGGTCATGAAGAGTGGGCTGGAGTCACTTTCTCAAAGCTTTGATGTTCAGAGAATAGATGGAAAGGACCTTAGCGATATTTTTAATAAGTTAAGGCTGGATTGTCCAGAGATATTTTACGCTTCCACCTTTCGTTATTCTTTCTATGAAGATTCCACGCTGCTCAAGATAAAGCCGGAATATTTATTTGAAAAGAATAAAATTAAAGAGCACCAGTTGGCCATGAAAGCCAGAGTGGAGAAGCTTGCCCGGGTGGTGAAGGATAAGAGTGACTGGGAAAAAGAGCAATATATTCATGATTTCATCTGTGAAAATGTGACTTATGATAAATTGAAGAAGCAATATTCACATGAGATTATAGGCCCATTGGGGCAGGGCGTTGGCGTATGCGAAGGAATTGCAAAATCTGTAAAAGTCCTTTGCGATCAACTATCAATACCTTGTATTGTAGTTATTTCTGAGAATAATCCGGATAAAAACATCAAGTATCGTCATGCGTGGAATGTAATCCAGATCAATGGAGTATGGTATCATCTGGATGCTACGTTTGATAATACATTAGGGAAGAAAGAAGTGCGATATGATTATTTCAATTTGGATGATAAGAGTATTTTTAAGGATCATGAGCCATTGATCTATAAAGCTCCTGCGTGCAATGACGATAATCACTTTTATTATAAAGAGAAGAAGCTATCTTTTACAAAGCAGGAAGATGTAGCAAAGCGTTGTCAACAGGCTATAAAAAAGGGGAAAGTTTTGACCTTTCATTGGAGAGGCGGTTATCTGACAAAAGCTGTCTTGGAAGAATTACTTCAAATCATAGCTGGAGCAGGTAAGGAAAAGAACAGGCACAGCCAGGTATCAATTAATTGGCAGCAGGCAGTTATCCGTGTCAAATTTTTGGAGGAGCAGATCGAAGATTCTGTTAAAATGGAAGATGCGTATGAAGAGGAGAATGATGCGGTGTCGGTTCAATAGTCTCTGGAATAAAAATAGCCTCCTCCATAATTAAGCTTCATGAAACTAAATATGTAGTTTATGTATTATACCGTAAAGTCGATTTCTTACCTTAAATATGTATTGAAATTAATTTACTCTGAAAATAAAGTAATACTATATCTAATTATATTATCTATGATAATCTCATTACATAGATCGGTTTAAGAAATCACCTAATTGTATTATAGTGAAAATTCCTATGATGTTATAAGCAATATTAGATATTTATGTAATGACCAATATTTGATCGAAGGGGGATATTTCAGTGACAGAGAAAGAAAAAATGTTAAATCAAATGCTTTATGATGCTAATTACGACAAGGGTTTATTAAAAGAACGTGAAATAGCAAAAGACCTTTGTTATGAATTTAATCAAGCTCGTCCATCAGAGACAGAGAAGCAGGCGGTAGTACTTAGGAAACTGTTAGGAAAGACGGGAGAATCATTTTGTATTACTGCACCATTCTGGTGCGATTATGGATATAATATAGAGCTTGGTGAGAATTTCTATGCCAATCACAATCTGGTGATTTTAGATGGAGCAAAGATTACATTTGGTGATAATGTGTTTATTGCACCTAACTGTGGATTTTACACAGCAGGACATCCCATCGATTCTGACCGGAGAAATCAGGGACTTGAATATGCATATTCCATTACGGTAGGGAATAATGTTTGGATTGGCGCAGGAGTTCATGTAATGCCAGGTGTGAACATAGGAAGTAATGTAGTAATTGGCGGTGGAAGTGTTGTGGTAAAGGATATTCCTGATAATTGTGTTGCAGTTGGTAATCCGTGCAAAGTTGTTCGGCCTATCACGGATAAGGATAAAGAGACCTGTTTTGACAGGTGATGAAAATAGATTGTTTCGAAAACCCAGCAAATAATTATATCTGCTGGGCTTCTTTTATTTTACCACAAACGGTAAAAGCTTTTCATTCAATCTTTTGGACTTGAAACAGTAAGGGGCATTTTATTATGGATATTCTTCCTATGAAAAATTGCGGGGAACTGAGAGCTTGAACACGGCCATGAAAGCTTGTTTTACGTACAAATTAAATTTGAAAATCATATCCCCCATACGGGCTTGTTTACGGAAAATAAAGTTATATAATTGAAATTGATGTAAATTCCTTTTTTGAAAGGTAGGTAAGAATATGCATATTCCGGATAATTATTTGAGCCCGTCAACTTGTGCCCTCATGAGTGCGGCTATGGTCCCTGTTTGGACAAGAGCAGTTAAAAAAGTAAAAGAAGAGATACCAAAGGTTAAAATACCATCACTTGGTGTTGGGGCAGCATTTTCCTTCTTGCTCATGATGTTTAATGTTCCGCTTCCCGGGGGTACCACAGGTCATGCAGTAGGCGGGACCTTGATTGCAATTTTGATGGGACCTTATGCTGCATGTGTCAGTGTTACTGTGGCCCTGCTGATTCAAGCTCTTCTTTTTGGTGATGGCGGGATTTTATCTTTTGGTGCAAACTGTTTTAATATGGCGTTTGTACTGCCATTTTTAGGCTACTTCATTTATAAAGCTGTTAAGGATAATATCAAATCAGAAAAGGGAGAATATTTGGGAATTGTCTTAGGCTCATACGCAGGTATAAATGCAGCTGCCTTATGTGCGGCAATAGAGTTTGGTATTCAACCTCTATTATTCAAAGATGCAGCTGGTCAGGCATTATATTGTCCATATCCTTTGTCAATCTCAATACCAGCCATGGTAATTCCCCATCTTTTGGTTGCAGGCATTGTTGAAGCGGTTTTTACTTTGTTTATTGTCATCTACATAAAGAAAGTAGCTCCAGATACCATGTATGAAGAATCAAATGAAAAGAAAAAAGCAATTTATGGTTTACTGGCCTTCCTTATCTGCCTGACCCCACTGGGTCTGCTGGCAACAGGAACTGCATGGGGCGAATGGGGAAGCGAGGAAATCAGGAGTGTGGTTTCTGGCGGAAAAACATTAGGATTTATACCACAAGGGATGAAGGCTGGGGTGAATTTCAAAGCACTGCTGCCAGATTATGCAGTAAATGGCCTTCCTGAAATTGCTGGGTATATATTGTCTGCCATTGCTGGAGTTGCAATATTTATTATCTTTTTTAAGGTGATCAGCACCTTTAAGAAAGACAAGGTTGGTGGGAAACTTGAATAATTCAAAGGATTATAAAATAGAAATGCCGGAATGGATTTATAGTAATCAAAATTATATTCCGCTTACTGATAAGGATACTTTTGTAAACAAAAGTATCCTGTCTGTTTTCCACGTTATTTCAAGAATAAGAATGCAGGATTCTGTCGGTAACTCAAGGTTTAAAATAAATGTATCCCTTAACGTATCCTTTACCTTTTTACTTATAGTTTTATTGTCAATTACAAGAAGCTTTATATTCGTAGTCATAGTCATTGTGTATCTGCTCTCTATTTTAAGTTTCACGGAGGCAGACAAGCTGGTTAAAATATTGAAATTCAGTTTTAGTGTCACCTTATTCACTGCCATTATTATGTTACCGGCATTCCTTATGGGGAACAGCTATAGCAGTATTATGATAACTACAAAGGTATTTGCCACTACAACGTCTATGGGATTGCTTTCCTATTCATCAAAATGGAATTCCATCACGGAAGCGTTGAAGCTATTTCATGTTCCTGATATTTTTATATTGATTCTGGATATCACTATAAAATATATTTTTATGTTGGGTGACTACTCGATAAATATGCTTTATGCATTGAAACTTCGATCAGTCGGTAAGAACAATAATAAATATACATCCATGGCTGGTATTGCAGGGACCACATTTCTTCAATCAAAAGAAATGGTAACAGACATGTACCATGCCATGGAATGCAGGGGATTTACTGGTGAATATCATATTTGTAAGAAATCTAAATTCAAATGGGTGGATTATATTTTTATGGCTATAAACGTGGGGGTTATACTCCTGTTTTTCCACTTTGAAAGGACGTAAGATGATTGAGATTAAGGATCTGTTTTATTCCTATGGGGATTCTGTCGCATTAAATGATATAAATCTTGTAATAAGACCAGGTGAAGCCGTTGCGCTGATGGGGGCTAATGGATGTGGTAAATCCACATTGCTGAAACTGATTAACGGACTTATTTCACCAGACCAAGGCTCTTATACATTTAATGGAGTGGAGATAACGGAGAAAAAGCTGCAGGATGTAAAGTTCTCTAAACTCTTTCATCAAAAAATTGGTTTTGTATTTCAAAATTCTGATACACAGTTGTTTTCTTCCAGCGTCTATGATGAGGTGGCCTTTGGACCAAGACAGATGGGAATGAGCGAATCAGAAGTTGATAAGAGGGTAAATGACTGCCTTTGCCTGTTAAGCATACAGAGTCTAAAGAATAGAATTCCATATCAATTAAGTGGTGGAGAAAAACGTAAGGTCGCCATTGCATGTGTGATGTCTCTGAATCCAGATGTTCTGGTACTTGATGAGCCAATGAACGGACTTGATCCAAAAACGCAAAGATGGCTTGTGGAATTTTTAAATCATCTGAACAAGGCAGGTAAGACCTTAATCACGTCGACACATAATCTTGAACTAATACATGAAATATCAAACAGAGCCGTTCTTTTTGATGAGGCGCATACGATTGCAGCAGATCTTCCTTCTGAGAGACTTTTGGAAAACGTGGAATTATTAAAAAAGGTAAATTTGATATGATAAAATCCTTAGAATTTCAAAGGCTTCCATATTTTTTTTGTGAAGAATAATATATGACATATCCGTACATTATGATAAAATAATAGGGAGCATTTAGGACACAGGTACCTGACTTTTGAAAGGCATTAGCCAATTAAGCATTTTTATAAGGAGATAATCTATGAATGAAATAATCCAGTCCATAATAACAAGAAGAAGCGTAAGAGCTTTTGAGGAAAAACAGATTCCAGATGAAGCACTCCATGATATTCTGGAAGCTGCAAAGTTTGCACCCAGCGGAATGGGAAAGCAAGCATGGCATTTTGCAGCGGTGCAGAATAAGGAGAAGATTCAGGAACTGATTACTGCTACGAAAGAGGTGATGAAGAATTCACCCATTGAACATTTTAGAACGATTGGAAATAACCCGGAATTCAATCCCTTTTATGCGGCACCTACAATTATCATTACAGCCTATGAAAAAGATTCTGCTACTGGGGTCTCAGATTGTGCGGTGGCTCTGGAGAACATATTCCTGGCGGCTCATTCTATGGAGATTGGCTCCTGCTGGATTCATATTTTAGCATTTGCTGGAAATGATCCTAAGGTGAGAAGTATTCTTACTGAGTTTGGAATACCGGAAAATTATGAGATTTCAGGTACAGCGGCCTTAGGCTTTAGCAGCAAGGAAGCACCAAAGGCGGCTCCAAGAAAAGAAGGAACGGTTTCTATTTACAAATAACAAAAGGACAATGTAATCCCATTTAATTTGTGGGAAAATCATAGAATATCAAAATCTTGTATTGACGCTGCAAACAGAATGTGATAACATACCAGATAATTAAATATTTGCACTACAAAGGATTGCCATGCAATCCGGAGTATAAGAAAAGGCTATGAAAAGAAAGAGTAGCATTTTCGATTCCAAACAGAAAGATGCCGGTTGATGAGAGGCTCGTGGATAGAAAGTGTGAATACGTCTTGGAGCTGCGCACCAAAACTTTAACAGGAGTAGGCTGCGACGGAAAGCACACCGTGATCAAGTGCAAGGGTATCGCCAAGGCCGTACCCGATGAGGTAGACAGTGTGAGCTGTCTGCGAACTTAAGGTGGTAACACGAGATTTGCTCTCGTCCTTTTGAAACAAAAGGGCGGGAGTTTTTTATTGTTAAAAACTTAAACTCTTTGTTTTCTGAATTTCTTATAAATCTGCAAATATTTATAATAATATGACAAGGAGATGCTTTAACATGTTAACACCAAAGGAGCAAATGCGTATCATCTGTAAAGGAGTTCATCAGTGTATCAATGAGGAAGAATTACTCGCAAAATTAGAACGGTCATTTAACCAGAAGGAGCCGCTAATCATTAAGCTGGGACTTGATCCTTCTGCCCCGGACATTCATTTAGGCCATGGAGTGGTTCTTCGAAAAATCCGGCAAATACAGGAGCTGGGGCATAAGGCAGTCATTGTCATCGGAGATTTTACAGGTAAAATCGGGGACCCTACAGGGAAATCCAAGGGACGGAATTTATTGACCGATGAACAGGTGAAGGAGAATGCAAGCACCTACTGCGAGCAGATTTTTAAGATTCTGGATAAGGAGAGGACCGTTGTTACATTTAACAGCCAGTGGCTTTCCAAGCTTTGCTTTGAAGATGTAATGAAGCTGGCAGCTTCCACCACGGTTGCAAGAATGCTTGAGAGAGATGAATTTGAAAAGAGATTTAAACATGGAGTTCCCATTGGAATCCATGAATTTTTCTATCCGCTGATGCAGGCATATGACTCTGTGGAATTGCATGCGGATATTGAACTGGGTGGGACAGACCAGACGTTTAATATTCTTATGGGCAGGACGCTTCAAAAGTCAATGGGTCAGGAGGCACAGGTAGCTCTTCTCATGCCGATTTTGGAAGGAACGGATGGGGTGGAAAAGATGAGCAAGAGTCTTGGAAATTATATCGGTATCCATGAACCTGCTGAAGTGATGTTTAAAAAGGTGATGGAAATACCGGATCATTTAATCATCAGATACTTTGAGCTGGCAACAGATGAACATCCGGATGAGATAGATAAAATCAGGCAGCAGCTGTCGGAAGGGGAAAATCCCAGAGATATCAAATTCAAACTGGCAGAAATTATTACAGCTCTGTATCATTCGCAGGAAGAAGTTTTGAAGGCTGTTTCATACTATGAGGCTGCTTTCCGTAAAAAGTCAACTCCCGATGATATTCCAACCATGATTCTGGCTATTGGAAGAGAGACTGTGAATGATACCATTCCTCAATTCGTTGCCATGGGATTTGTAAAGAGCCGAAGTGAATTTATACGACTCTTAAAGCAGGGAGGAATCCGGCTAAATGAAGAAAAAATTGTGGAAGATGATCTGAATACAGTGTTATTTAATAATGACGTTATAAAAATCGGAAAGAAGCTATTTGTCAGGGTGAATAAGTAGTAAGGAAAATTTATCCACATTTTTGTTGTATTGTCTTATTTAAGGATGGTATCATGGATTTATAGCTGAGAATACAGCAGAAATTTTCATGAACGAAAGAGAAAGAAACATTTGACTGAGACACTGTGTCGTACTTTATACTGATTCTAAAGGGGGATAAGTCAGTGGAAGCAATGACAATCGGAGAGGTTTCTAAAACGTATGCAGTATCTGCAAGAATGATCCGGTACTATGAGAAAATAGGCCTGATTGAAAGCCACCGGAGAAAGGAGTACGCTTACCGGATCTATGACGAAGCAGCAGTCAGAAGGCTGAGACAGATCATGATTCTTCGGAAGCTGAGAATCTCATTAAAGCAGATCGGGGTTATTTTAAATGATATCGGGCAGACCCAGGCTCTGGAAGTCCTTCGGGAAAATATGACTGGGCTAGATGAGGAAATCCATGCTCTTAACACCATACGCTCCATTTTAGATGCCTTTGTCCATCGCTTGGATGATGGAATCAGAGCCAAGGTCCGGGTGGACCTTTTGGAAGACAGCGAATTGATTGAGATTGCTGATGCCCTTATTTCTCCTAAAAATCATTTAAAGGAGGACTGCTCTATGGAGGAGTTAAATCAGGCAAGTGAAAGAATGGAACGTAACATGGATATCAGGTTTATATACCTGCCGCCGGCAACCGTTGCAGCCAGTCAGTTTACGGGAGAAAATCCGGAAGATGTATCTGGAGACCGAGTGAAAGCATTGATCAAAGAAAGAGATTTGCCGGTGGTTAAACCAGATTTCAGGCTGTATGGATTCAACAACCCTTCTCCTCAGGAGGGGGAAGAATACTATGGCTATGAATTCTGGGTTACCATACCAGAAGATATGGAAGTAACAAAGCCGTTGGAGAAAAAGCAGTTTGCAGGGGGACTTTATGCCGCTCATTGCATTAAAATGGGAGATTTTCACGAGTGGGGAGCATTTTTTGAGCAAATGAAAAATCATGAGGATTATGAAATCCAATGGCGTGAACCATTTGGCATGGGTGGGGCACTGGAGGAGCATCTGAATGCATTTTCATTTTATACCGGTAGCGAATCTGATTTTATACAGTTGGACCTTCTGATACCGGTAACGAAGAAGTCTGATAAGGAAACAAACACACCATTGCAGAGACATCAGGATATTTGAATTATTTGATACTGATTGATGAGCGCCTCCGGGAAAGAAGGTAAGATCCTGGAGGCAATAAGAAAGGTGAGTTTTACAACAAGGTGAATCCATGAGACCAGAGCCAAAAGGACTTACTGAAGTTAAGTTTTATAAAGAAGTGGAAGACCATAAGCTGGATTTTGCAGTCATTATAAGCAGGTTTCATCGAAAATGGGTCTTATGCAAGCATAAGGAACGGGATACGTATGAGGTACCAGGCGGTCACAGAGAACCGGGAGAAGCTATTCTTGTAACGGCTATGCGGGAGCTGCAGGAAGAGACAGGGGCCATTGATTTTGAATTGAGACCGGTGTGCGTGTATTCTGTATCCAGAAAGAAAGCTGCCGGTGAGAAGCTTGGAGAAGAAAGCTTTGGAATGCTTTGCTATGCGGAGATTCAGACATTTGAAAAGGAGCTTCACAGTGAGATTGAGAGTGTGTTGATTACGGAGCATTTGCCAAAGAACTGGACGTATCCTGACATTCAGCCAAAGCTTATGAAGAAGATTAAGGAGTTAGGGTATCTTCATTAAGGAGCAACTTAGTAAATAGATGTGTGGGGGTAGGATAATGAGAAATGAACCGGAGATGTTTGACCTTATCTTAAACACGGCAAGGGAGGACAGCGGAATTCTTGCTGTTTATATGAATGGTTCCAGAACCAATAAAAATGCAGCTAAGGATATATTTCAGGATTATGATATCGTTTATGTGGTAAAAGCGTTGGAGCCATTTATCAGTGACCGTTCATGGATTGACCGCTTTGGGGAACGGCTATATATGCAGTATCCCGATGAGTTTCCAGGCAAACCCAAAAAGAATATAGAATTTTACGGCTGGTTGATGCAGTTTACGGATGGGAACCGGCTGGATCTGCATGTGGAAACGGTAGCGCATGCAGTGGAAAATATAACAAAGGACAGTCTTTGTGAAATACTTATGGATAAAGCAGGGGTTCTCCCACCCATGGCACCGTCAACGGATCAGGATTACTGGATACAATGTCCTATGAAAGAACAGTTCTTATGTTCCTGCAATGAATTCTGGTGGTGTCTGAATAATGTGGCAAAGGGGCTTTGGCGGGAGGAAATGACTTATGTACAGGATATGGTCAATCACATCATTCGGAAAGAATTATTGAAGATGCTGTCCTGGAAGGTTGGAATCATGACAGATTTTTCTGTTAGCATTGGTAAGTCTGGTAAGTATATCAATCGATGGCTGACCGAAGTGGAGTGGCAGGAGTATTTATCCACTTATTTTTCCGCCGATATTGAGGAGGGGTGGGACGCAGTGATTAGAATGTGCCACCTTTTTGAGAAAACAGCCCGGTATGTGGGAGATAAGCTTGGGTATGAATATCAGGAGATTGAAGGGGAAAATAGTCTTAGCTTTTTAGAACATGTTAGAAAGCTTCCTAAGGATGCGAAAGAGATTTATTAAAATGACAGTAATCTCATCTGCGACCGAATCGTTCCATTCCCCTAATAAGCGAGAAATATCTCAAAATGAGGGGAATACAGCGGAATAACTATAGGGTATGATAGGTAAAAAGGGGGAGATGAGATGAAAAAACAGATTCATTTAAAGATTGCTGCGCTTAGAAAAAACAATGGAATGACGCAGCAGGAGCTTGGAGACGCAATTGGCGTTTCTTATCAGACTGTGAGCAAATGGGAAAATGGAGTCACCATGCCTGACATTGGAATGCTTCCAGTGCTTTCGGAGTATTTTCATGTCACGGTTGATGAGTTACTGGGAATGAAGCCGCTGGCCTGGGAAGAGTATATGCCTGCAAAGACGGACAAGAAGGAGTATTGGGAGAATAAGCTCGACTATCTGCTACGAACGAGAAAGAGTCACTGGAACAGGGATTATATGCGATTTCTTATAGATCAGGTCTGGAAACTTCATTCTCCTGTGAACGTGCTGGATTGTGGCTGTGGATACGGTGCGCTAGGCCTTATGATGATGCCTCTTCTGCCGGAAGGAAGTACATATACAGGTGTTGATTTTACAGAAGAGCTGATAGACCAGGGAAATGAAATGTTTCTTCGTGCAGGAGTGCAGGGAAAGTTTGTTACTTGTGATTTTATTGAGTATCCTCTGATTCATGTGTATGATGTAGTAATATGTCAGTCTGTATTAAGGCATATCATCCGACCGGAACAGTTCTTAACTAAAATGGTTGGTCATGGAACAAATAATGCCCTTATTGTATGCATTGACACCAACAGGGAATTCGAGTGTGATGGTTTATATATAGATGGTATGGAATATAGTTATTTATGCGAGCACTCCGGTCTGGAGAAAGGTTGGAAGACGGAGCTTTTAAGGGAAGGCCGTGATTATTCCATTGCGATGAAAACTGCTCATTATATGAGAAAGGCTGGTTTGAAGGAGATTGAGGTCAGGATGAATGATAAGGTCTCTTTTGTACAGCCTGAGATGGCTGAGTATGAACAGATAGTGGAAGATTTTCAGGAGTCCAACGGTTACAACTACTTTTATCCAGAAGAACAACTGGAAAAAACAGTGGAATATATGGTCAATCATGGAATGAGTATAAGAGAAGCAGATGGTTTTCTTCATAAAAAGCAGAGAATAGCAGATTATCTTAAGAAGAATGAGGGAATGGCTTGCTATACTCATGTGTTAGGAAAAATGATTACTTTTGGAAGGAAGGTTTAGGCTGTACTAATTTTTAGGCAGCTGTTTTATATAGAACCTAAAAATATTGGAAAGGGGTGAGCGACATGAAACGTCGACTGATACATATGCAGATTTTGGTAAATGAGGTGAAATTAGAATAATGATTGGAGAATAATATTTTATGATGAAATTTAAATATCTCTTTGATAATAGAGATTTGGTAACTATGCTGTTAGAGAATTGGAATTATGATAAAGATAATACAAAGTTACTGGAGCGGTATCGTATTTCTGCTAACGCGGTTTATCCTTTTACCATAAACGGACAATTGCATTTTCTTAGGTTTGCTCCGTTAACTGAAAAGAGCGAATCAGATTTATTGGCAGAGCTTGATTTTATTGACTATTTAGGAAATTGTGGATATTCTGCTGCTAATATAGTAGAGACAAAAAGACAAAGCAGGTATATCAATGCTAATACACCGTGGGGTGATTATTTAGCAGTTGTTTTCAAGGGAGTACAGGGAAAACAGATGGAATCCCTTCCTTATTCCGATGATTTATACTTTGGATACGGCAAGTCTCTGGGACAACTTCATAAACTCAGTCAAAATTATAAGCCTCTTAAGTCATCTCGTTCTGATTGGAAGCAAAGGTTGCAATGGACAAAGGATACTTTACTTGAATACTCTGCACCAAATGAATCTATGGACGAAGTAGATATTTTAATTGATTATTTAAACAATGTAGAAACTGATGTAAGTAATTATGGCTTGATTCATTATGATTTTGAACTGGATAATGTTTTTTTCAATGAAGCAGACAAAAAATACAATATAATTGATTTTGATGATTCTGTTTACCACTGGTTCGCTATGGATATTGAACAGGCCATTGATAGCTTTGTGGGAGAGATTCCTCCTGAGTTTTGTGAAAAAGCAAAAGACTCTTTCCTATCAGGTTATCAGAGTGAAATGGTACTATCAATAAATATAAGAAAATTATTACCTGTTTTTAGGCGCTATGCAAATGTTTATGGTTATGCCCGTTGTTTGCGCGCGATGCATGAGACTTGGGATAATGAACCAGAGTGGATGCTGGAATTAAGAAATCATATTAAATTCTTAATGGAAGAGCGTAAAAGTAAATTTGGAAGTAAGATCCAGCTATAGCTAATGGTAACACTTTATGCGGAACAGTGAAAACGGATACACTGTTCCGCATTTATTTTATTTAGGATTTACAGCGTGTGCATGATTTATAAAAAAAGAAGTTATGGTATTCGACTTGAGGAATCGGGCTCAATGCATGCTTAAGTTTAATTATAAATAAGATTGAGGTAGATATCAGTTTATTAACGTGTATACTTATCTGTAATAATAAGATTATTTGAAACATAGGGGAGAGATAAAATGAAAGACAATTATATATTTATAAAGGCATATCAGTCTGACAACGTCTATAGAAAATCCTTTAATGAATTGGCCCAGACTGTGTTTGATATAAATTTTGAAGACTGGTATCAAAATGGTTACTGGACGGAAAAATATATTCCTTATTCCTTCCTTCACAAGGATAAGGTGATTGCTAATGTTTCTGTAAGTCCGATGAAATTCGTGCACAATGGAATCATAAAAAACTATGTTCAATTAGGAACTGTGATGACAGAGGAAGCGTATCGAAATCAGGGTCTCATCCGGCGCCTGATGCAGGAGGTGGATTCTGATTATAGTAATAAAGTAGACGGATTTTTTCTCTTTGCAAATGAAACAGTTCTGAATTTTTATCCTAAATTTGGATATGAGAGAGTAAAGGAGCACAGTTTCTATCAACACACAGATATTGATTGCGAAATGACAGCCAGAAGAGTTCCCATGAAGACACGGGAGGATTTTAAGCTTTTGGAGGCAGCAGTTAATAACAGTTGTACACAAAGCAGCGTTTGGATGATTGAAAATACGGAACTGATTATGTTTTATGCCACCAGCTTCATGAATCAAAGTATCTATGAAATTAAGAATCAAAATGCTTATGCCATTGCAGAATTTCATCAGGGAGAATTATTTCTTCATCAGGTTTTTTCCCCGGAAAAAGTGAATCTGGATAGAATCATTGCTTCCTTTGGAAAAGAGGTTAAAAAAGTGACACTTGGGTTTACGCCATTAGAAGATGTTGGATTTCAGTGGGAAGAAAGCAAAGGTGAGGATACAGTGCTTTACGGGAAGGGAAGTTCCCTCGTGGATATGGTACATTGGAAACAGAGAATTCCCACCTTATCACACACATAATAGAAGGATGTAGACAATGGGGTGTAAAGTGGCTTTATAGCAGGGAAATCTAAAAATGCTTTTAGAATTAGGAATAATAAGGAGATTTTGAGAGCCAAAGAGAGGAAACCTTTATAGATAATATTATACAATAACGCCATATTAAAAGAGGCCTGTTGTGTTCTACGGCGGGTATTAAGACCGTGTTTGGGGATATTTAAGACACCACTTAAAACATGACCAGTTTATATTAAAATGTAATAACAATGGATTGACAGGAATAAAATAGTAGCGTAGTATGATATTAAAATATAGAAAAGAGAGGTATGTGTTTGTTAAGCATTGTTGGAAAGGAAAACAACTAATTAAATAGTTGAAAAGGAAGGACATAAGTGACTACGTCATAGGTCTGCCCTTTTATCGGCTGATGTTGCCGATATGAAAGCCTTACTGAATGCTTGACCCCTGGATATCAGGTGATCATACCTTAATAGATGTCTGTATTGGATAGACTATTTTGAGCATAACAGTATTGTTATGCTCTTTTTTGTTCTCATTAGGGAATCTTTGTCCAAATCCAGAACTATTTATGACTATGGAAAGCATGCATGTAAGGCGGGTATCCTGGTCATTTTTATTTGTATGGAGGGAAAAGATGAATATTATTGAAACGGAAATGCTGACGAAACGGTTTCGCAGATACAAAAAACAAGCAGGAATTGCCGGAAGCATTAAGGGGCTTATAAAACGAGATTATGAAGAGATTACTTCCGTCAGTGAGCTGGATTTAACCATCAAAGAAGGCGAGTTTGTAGGACTTATTGGGCCTAATGGTGCAGGTAAAACAACTCTGGTCAAAATGCTGACAGGAATTATTGCGCCGACTTCTGGGAAAGTAAGTGTTATGGGCTATTATCCAAATGATTTGAAAAATGATTTTAAGCAGCAGTATGCAGTAGTCATGGGACAGAAGAGCCAGTTATTTTTTGATTTAACGGTGGAGGATACTCTCCGGTTATTTAAGGAGATCTATGGAATACCGGAAGCAGAGTATCAGTCAGCAAAAAACTTCTTTATAGAGTTATTTCACGTAAAGGAATTAATGAATGTTCAGGTCAGGACCATGTCCCTGGGTGAGCGTATGAAAATGGAACTGATTGTTGCTCTATTACATAACCCGAGGGTTTTATTTTTGGATGAGCCTACCATTGGTCTGGATAGCGTTGCCTCAAAGCAGATCCGTGGATTTTTACGGGAAATCAATGAGGCAAAAGGAACTACTATTATGTTGACCTCTCATTATATGGAGGATATCAAAGCATTGTGCAGTCGTTCTGTGGTCATTAATCATGGAAGTAAAATCTATGATGGAAATACAGAGCAGCTATTTGAACGGTATCAGAAACACAAAAAAATCAGCCTCACCTTTGATGCTCCCATGGAATTACCAGAGATTGGCTTTGGCGTTTCTATGATTTCTGAGACTCCATATAAAAAGGTTATGAAGGTATCAAAAGAAAAGGCAAGTGAGCTGTTAAGCGTTCTAATGAAGTTCAATCCCAGCGATATCTCCGTAGAGGAGGAAGATATCGGTACAATTGTGGAACGTATCTATGGGGAGGAGGGGAGCTCACTTGATGAAATATCTTGAAATATCTAAAATATATATCAAATCCCAGTTGGTTTGGCGGGCAGATGTGGTATTTCAGGTCTTATTTACGGTTACTAAAATACTATTTGCCTATCTGTTATGGGGGATTATATTTCATGACCATACTGAGGTAGCGGGCTTTTCGTTTCAGAGTATGCTATCCTATTATGTTATCAGTTCATTATTATCTCAGATTGAGATGTCTGATGGGATCAGTAGTGAAATCAGCCAAAGAATCAGAAACGGAACATTTTCCAAATATATGGTGATTCCTGTGGACATTCAGAAATACTTTATTGCCATGGAAGCAGGTGTTGTGGCTTATTATGGAATCTTTCAATTTATGGCTGCGTTTGTATGGGTTATTATTTTTCGGATTCAATTTGTAGTTTCTCATAATCCGATTATCATACTATGTGCATTTTTACTGGTGGTGCTTGGTCTTTTGTTTATGGTGCAGTTGAATTATTATCTAGGATTGCTGGCTTTAAAATATCAGGAAATTGGTACTTTTCTGATGATTAAGAATAACCTTGTGGCATTTATCACAGGGAGTATCGTTCCTCTCATGCTGCTGCCGGAGGGGATTGTCTCTGTAATGAAGTTTTTTCCATTCTATTACATCACCTATCTGCCTTCTATGCTGTTCATCGGACAATTAGAAAGTGAAGCTGTGTCTGGATTGGTCATTATTTTTATATGGTGTGTGATGCTTCAAGTCCTGATCCATGTGACCTGGGGGAGTTACCGTAGAAAGTATGATGGGGTGGGGATATGATGGAGTTTAAAAGAAATGTTAGAGTGATAAAGGCATTGATTGAGATAAGGTTTCAGAATCTGATGATGTTTCGGCTGGGGTTCTTTGGCCCATTTTTTGTAGACGGCAGTTTGTTTATCATTCAGCTAATGGTATTTCAGGCGATCTATTCCAACGTGGACCGGATCGGAACCTGGGGGAGAGGGGAAATGATTGTCTTTATCGGCACTTTTTCCATGATCAATGCTATTAATATGGTTGTCTATTTCTTTGGAATCAATGGGCTGCCTCAGAAAATTAAGAACGGGGATTTGGATTTGTATCTTACGAAGCCAGGGAGCCCTTTGGTTCGAATGACATTTGAAAAGATCAATCCTGGTTCCCTTCCTCTTGTGGGTATGAGCGTTCTCATTATTGCTTATGGAATACATCAGCTTGGAAAACCGATTTCAGGTGGTGCCATAGCAGGGTATCTGTTCTGGATTATTTTGATGACTATTTTGTTTTATGAGATGGAAGTGATCATTCGGTCTATTTGCTTTTTTGTATTATCCAATGCAAATGTGACCAGAATTGAGGAGATTGGTCTGGAATTGTGTATGAAGATTCCGGGAATCGTTTTTTATGGGGGATATAAATTATTGTTTTGCTGCATCTTGCCCTATGGAATTATGGCAACCATACCGGTTCAGTCATTGATTGGGGAATTAAGTGTTATGGGAGCCGTGTATGGGATACTGCTTACCATTATTTTTACTATTATTACAAAAGGGGTATGGAAACAGGGCGTACGGTGTTATAATAGTGCCAGTTCGTAATGGAAAGAGTGGGTTAAAGAACGGGTTGATGTAGGGTGGGTTTTCGGATAATGAGAAAAGTGCTTAAGCATTGGGAGATTAAAACTTAAGCGGTTGTTGAATGCAAAGTATATTGTATTCGTCAACTAGTTTTTCTTGACAATAAGAAGAACAGATTTATAATGAAAGTATGGGCATGTATGATTAAAAAAACAATTTTGCCCATACTTTTATATTTGTTATTTTATATATTGTATATGGATTTACATATGTTATCATTTCTTCATCGGAGTCCAGTAACCTGGTTTAAAACAATATCTTTGGTTGCGGCTTTCAGTTTACATAATCTTATAATTTGCTGAAAAGATGGCAAAGGCTTCCTGGCATTCCAGTCCATCTAACTTGTAAATATCATTTATTTCTGAGACGGGCTCTCATTCCTGAGTCTGATCATGAACATTGGGCATTCTCCTGCTTCCGGTACGATCCTCCTATCTGCCCTGAAAATTTCATTCCAGTATTATTTGACCATTACCACATATTCCATTTTCTAACCAAACGTATAGGTAGTTATATTGAGGCATGTTTCCATCAAGCCTCAGTAAGAAATATGTTACTGAAAACGAAATGAAGAAAGGGGTAAAGAGATGAAAGAGATTGCGAAAAGAGTTTTAAAAGGGGTATTGTTATTGCTGTTAATAATGATTGTCTTTGTTGTTCCTGAGAAGGTGGAGGCATACGGACCATCGATTATGTATACATCTCCTGGAGGGGCACCGGCACCGGGAGCATTGTATGCGAGGGCAGCGCAGACCAGCAATGGAAACCTGTATGCGACGTTTGAACAATACACCACAGGGGTAGCTTCCTTCCCAATCTTTGAAAGCACGAACAACGGGGAAACCTGGACAAAGGTTGGAGACGTAAAGGACACCCATAAGGGAGTAGGAATGAGGTGGGAACCTCAGCTATATGAGCTGCCTCAGGCAATTGGAACCATGCCGGCAGGTACTCTGCTTTGTGCCGGACTTGTTTTGCCTTATGACCGGTCTTTCTGCGAAATAGATTTATATAAGAGCAAAGATGCAGGGAGAACCTGGACGTATGTAAGCACCATTGCAGAAGGTAAGGCAGCTTATCCTGGAAATGATCCGGTTTGGGAGCCATTTTTAATGGTTGCCAACAATAAGCTTATCTGTTATTACTCCGACGAACGAGATAACGCTCACAGTCAGAAGCTAGTGCATCAGACAACAACAGACGGCATCCATTGGAGCAGCGTGGTAAATGACGTAGCATTATCAGACAGCAGCCAAAGACCGGGAATGTCAGTGGTAGCCAAAATGCCTGACGGTAATTACATCATGACATATGAGATCGTGGGAAAACCTGGCGGTGCTTATTATAAAATCTCATCAAATCCGGAAAGCTGGAATCCCTCCGATGCTGGCACCTGTTTTGATCCGTCTGGCAGCGGTCCTTATTGTGTTAACTTAAATGGAACTATTATCTTAAGCAGCGGCGGTAATAACAAACTATATACAAATAGCAACAATGGGGTTGGTGCCTGGACGCAGATTAATTCTATTGTTGGAGCATGTTATTCCAGATGTATTGTACCAATGAAAAACGGACGCTTGTTTGTAATCGGAGCAGGCTGGAATGGAAGTGGATTAAATAGTGTTACTTACGGCGATATGTCCCTTCCTACAACTACGGATACCTATGTCAAACTTTCTAACCGCGCTACCGGGTTGTGTGTAGATGGATATGGATATACCACAAATGGTTCTGACTGCAATCAGTATGCCAACAATAGCAGTGATAATCAGAAGTGGGTGCTTGAGCAATCCGGCAATTATTATTTCATCAGAAACGCTGCGACAGGACTGTACTTAGATGGAATGGGCCGTACGACCAATGGGTCTGTCTGTGGTCAATGGAGCAGCAGCGGCAGTAATAATCAGAAATGGATCCGGGAAGCGTCAGGCAATTATTACAAGTTTAAAAATGCAGCAACCGGATTATATTTGGATGGAATAGGGGCTACTGCCAATGGCTCCAGTTTGTACCAGTGGACAGGCAGTACAAGTAACAATCAGCAGTGGTCGATTGTGACGCCTTGATTGTAAATATGAATGATTAATCGGATAATTTTATATCCTTAAGATGAAGGTGATAATCTCACCTTCATCTTTTTTACAAACTAATAAAACCATTTTTGTTTGACAAACAAAGAGCATAGAAATATAATAGGGTACAATTACCTGAAGGCAGCATCTTTTGATGGGTTATGGATTTGGAAGGGAGCATAACTATGTATGATTTAGGAACTGTTGTATTAGAAACGAATCGGCTGATCTTACGACCATTCTGTTTGACTGATGCAGAAGATATGCACCGGAACTGGGCGAGCAATCCCAATGTGACCAAATTCCTTGGCTGGCCGCTTCATGATTCCCCCAAAGCTTCCGAAAAAATCATTGCAGAATGGATCGAAAACTACAAAGATGTAAGATATTATGATTGGTGCATCGAGTATAAGGGAAACCATCAGGCCATCGGAAGCATGGGAGTGGTGAGTCGAAACGAAAACACAAAATCCGTTGAAATCGGATACTGTATCGGCGAAGATTATTGGTTTCAAGGATTGACTGCGGAAGCCTTAAGAGAAATTGTTCGCTTTCTTTTTGAAGAGGTGGGCGTAAATCGTATCGAGGCCAGGCACGATACAAAGAATCCTAATTCCGGTAAGGTCATGAAAAAGGCAGGCTTGCGGTATGAAGGCACGCTCATTGAGGGAGGCTTTAATAATATTGGTATCTGCGACCTTTCCATACTGGGTATGACGAGACGTATGTATGATGCCAGTGGTATGGCCTCAGTGAATAGAGTTACAAACAGAGAAGAAAGGGAATGATCCATGAAGAACCCGCTGAATTATCAGGTGACGGAGTACGACTGCGGCCCCACCACATTGTTTAATGCTATGAGCTTTCTTTTCAAACGAGAGGAAGTACCCCCTGATATCATGAAGCATATCATGCTTTACTGTCTTGACGCCTATAACGGAAAAGGGGAATTTGGGAAAAATGGTACCTCCCGGATGGCCATGATGTTTTTAAGTGAATGGTTCAACCAGTTTGGCAAGGTGAAGAAGTTTCCCATACACAGTGAATATTTAACCGGCAAAGAGGTGTATATGGGGGAGAACAGCAAAATCATGTATGCACTGCAGCAGGGCGGGGCTGTGGTGGCACGGGTTATGTATGGATGCTGGCATTATGTTCTGTTTACAGGAGCCGATGAAAAGCAGGTGTATTTGTTTGACCCTTATTTCAGGAAAAAGCCATTTCATCAGCCGGATATAAAGCTGATTACAGATATGCCATGCAGCCGAAACCGCAGTGTTTCCTGGGAGATGGTAAACAGCACGGGAAAAAATCCTTACGCCCTTGGTCCATTGGAGATAAGAGAGGCAACCATAATCTTTAACCGGGAGACTCAGAAAAAGGCGGCGGATACCATCGAGTATTTCATTTAAATATAGGACGAAGAAAGAGAGCTCTGCAGGGCCAATCACTTGGAATGCAGGACTCTTTTTTATTGATGTTACAATGGCGAATTCAAGGTATAATAAAGTTAATACTATTTTTAAAAATAATTTGTAACGAACCGAAGGATTTTGGCACTTATTAACGGAAAGGATGAGTGACATGGATTCAATGGATGAAATATACCGCAAGCATTCCAAGATGATTTACTATTATCTGCTGTCAAAAGTAAATAATCCTGACCTTGCGGAGGAATTGACCCAGGAGACCTTTTATCAGGCTCTGAAAAGCTTTCATACCTTTGAAGGAAGAAGCAGTGTGTTCACCTGGCTTTGCGGAATTTCAGGCCATGTCTATCAGATATGGTGCCGAAAGCAAACATATACGGTGGAACTTGATACAGCGGCAGAAGCCTTAAAGGATGAGCCGCTTGAGAAAACTGTTTTTCTGGAATGGGACAGCAAGGAGATATTAAAGCACCTCCATTCCTTAAAAGACCCCATGAGAGAAGTGATGTATCTAAGGCTCATAGGGAATCTTTCCTTTCAGGATATTGGAGAGATCATGGAGAAAAGTGAGAACTGGGCAAGAGTAAATTTTTACAGAGGAAAAGAAAAAATCATAGAGGAGGTAAGAAAAAATGAGAAATGACATACCGTGTGAAGTCATAGAAGATCTGCTTCCATTGTATGCAGATGAATTGACACAGGAAAAAACCAATGAAACCATAAAAGAACATTTGGAAGGCTGTGAAAGCTGCCGGATCAAATATGAAAATATGACGGGACAGATGGGAACGAAAGACATCAAAGAGGAAGCATCAAGAAAAGAGATTGATTACTTAAAAAAGATCAGACGAAAAAACCGGAATAAAATCGTGTTAGCTGCCTTTATGACTATGTTACTTGGGGCATCCGTTGTACTATTTAAATTTTTTATCATAGGTTTCCCTGTTGAAAATTACCAGACAGTAGCAGAGGCAGCAGGCGGTTGGCTTAAGATATCTGGAGAAATAAATGATGAAAACCAGGCATTTAAAGGGTATGAGATTAAAAATGGAACGTTGATCATTTATGGAACTCGTGCTTCCTTCTTAAATTTAAACAGGCAATTTACCATGGATTATGACTTGAAGCTGGGAGATATTTTTGTAAACGGAGAGCTGGTTAAGTCAGATGGAACCATAATATCAAAGAAAGCCATGGAACTTTTTAAACACAAAAATCCATACATTGGTGGAATGCCAAAGAATTCAGCCCTTGCAGGTATCCTGGAGATTTATCAGAACCTGGGGAGCTTTACCAATGAGCTTCAGACAACCACGGAGCCTTACGGGTGGACGCTTCATTTTGAACAGGAGATACTGCCTGCCAACCAGCTGAAATTTGATTCCATGATGGAATCTTATGCGGCGGCCTTACTGTCCCTCATTGAAAACTGTGGTGAAATTACATGGACCTATGGAAGCGGTGGTCAGATGGTAACAAAGACCTATACACTGCAGGATGCAGATAAAAGGCTTGGACAGGATGTCAAATCCTTCTCTGCAAGCCCGGAGCAGGTACAGGAGCTTTTAGACCTTCTAAATATCAAATAAAACACTATTTTTTCATCAAAGAGTGTGGATGAATGGTATAGCATGGATGGAAAAAAGGTATTATAATGATGTTGTACTAACAATGTCTGAGTTCACACGAGGTACAACATTGGAGAGATATAACAGCATACATGCGGGAGGTATTTTATGCAGACATTTAAAGAGTTGTATGAAAGTACGGTCAGATCAGTTTTAGATGAGGTTTTTGTATCACCGGAGGCAGGCAATTATGATCCTTATCATTTGGATTGTCTGTTAAATCCGGAAAAGCACCCCATTGTAATCCGGACCGGGAAATGTAATTGTTCCAAGGACGAAAAATGCGATTGTCTGGAGCGCTGTCCATTTGGAGCTCTTAGTATGGGAAAGGATGGCGTGGAAGTAGACCCAGAGCTTTGCCTGGGGTGTGATAACTGTATTGAAGGCTGTGCCAGAGAAAAGCTTACAGCCAGCACGGATATTATTCCTGCCCTAAAGGCAATCAGAGGTTCCAAGGGACTTGTTTATGCCATGATCGCACCGGCATTCTTAGGCCAGTTTACAAACGATGTAACGCCTGGAAAGCTTAGAAATGCACTAAAGGAAGTTGGCTTTGACGGAATGCTGGAGGTTGCTCTTTTCGCAGACATTCTGACCTTAAAAGAAGCCCTTGAATTTGATAAGAACATTGTAAATGACGGAGATTTTCAGCTGACCAGCTGCTGCTGCCCCATGTGGATCGGAATGATCCGTAAGGTATATCACCAGCTACTTCCCCATGTACCAGGCTCTGTATCTCCTATGGTAGCTTGTGCCAATGTGGTAAAAGCACTTCACCCAGATGCAATGACCGTATTTATCGGTCCTTGTCTTGCAAAGAAGGCAGAGGCAAGGGAAAAGGATCTGGTGGGTGCTGTAGATTATGTACTTACCTTCCAGGAAGTGAAAAATATATTTGATGCCCTGGGAATCGATCCGGCTGACATGGAGGAAAGCGAGAAAGACCATTCCTCAAGGGCTGGTAGAATCTATGCCAGAAAAGGCGGTGTCAGCGAGGCAGTAGAGCTTACGGTAAAGGCCATTGACCCGGAGAAAAAGACCAAGATCGTCACAAAAAGAGCGGATGGAGTCCCGGCCTGTAAAAAGATGATTCAGGATATCATAGAGGGCAACATTGAAGCCAACTTCTATGAGGGAATGGGCTGTGTGGGAGGCTGTGTGGGAGGCCCCAGGTCCATTCTTGATGTGGAACACGGTACTAAGCTGGTCAATGAATATGGAAAGAATGCCACCTATCAGCACCCGGCGGAAAATCCTTATGTCATTGAGCTGTTACACCGTCTGAATCTGGATACCATTGAAAGTCTTTTAGAAGAGACCGATTTATTCAGCCGGAACATTACCTGATGATAAAAATATAGATAATAAGGTGCCGCCAATCGCTGCTGGACAGCTGCTTGGCGGCACCTTATTTAAATACTTCCATTCATTCTATCTTGCATTTCCCCTTGTAAAAATGTAATATAATAAGGTATACATGGACGAGATCCGATTTGTAAGGAAAGGGAATGAGTATGACAACAGGCAGAATGAATCAGCTGGTAACAATGGTGAACTTATGCAGCAGTGTAGTGGAAGGAATTGAGCACCTAATGTCCAATCAGGGGAATGAACGGCTGAAGGAGGATACTGTCTTAAGTCTTATGACGCTGGTGGGTAATTTAAAGAAATTAAAAGCGGACGGGTCAGTCATCCATGAGACCAGATGGATGGCAGAAATTATAAAGAACTGGTTGTTTGCTTATGACCGTGAGTTTAAGGACAGACTGTACCGGTGGTATTTCTCCACTTTAAAAGAGATACGGAATCTAATGGCAGAGGAACTGGAAATCTGCCCGATTTGTTCAGGAAAAGGGGAGCCTCATTACAGCGCTCTGCTTTATATGGAAGGAGATGGCGAGGAAGAGACTGTCTCAAAGCCGGTACGAATCTTTATGAAATGTCAGGAGTGCGGAAATTATTATCTTGCAAAGGATGAAAGCAGTCTTGTAAAGGAATATAAGGAGCACAACCGTACAAAAACAGGCTGTGAACGGCTTTTTAAGGATATAAATACCTTTGCTTCCGATGGCACATTACTGTTTATTGGAGACAAAAAGAGTCAATTATACAAAGAGGCAGAAAAGACAGGATACTCCTTACAGGCAGTTTCCCTGGAAGAATACCAGGATCAGAAAGAGAATGGTACATATTCAGTGGTGATTCTGGATCATATCCCAAAGACAAGGGATATCAGGTCCGTTTTAATAAAGGCTGCAGAAAGTCTTGCAGAGGACGGGATTTTATGGTTTGATGGCCCGGATCTTGATAAGACCCTAAACAGTCTGGAAAAAAAGGGAACCCCTATCTGGAAGAGAGAGGCTTCGGAGGTTTGTTTTACAGAGGAGGGAATGGAGATTCTGGCGCAGTCCTGCGGGCTTTCCATTAAATCCTACCGGCGGGTGGGAACTGCTTGGGGGCGTATTGAAGTCATTGCCAAAAAAACAGTCTGAAAGAAGGAATGAAATATGGGTCATCTGACAGCCCGGGATGCTTATTTAAATCTAAGTGACCGCATCAACTGGTTTACACAAGGAGCGCCTAAGTCAGAGACGCTTTATAAAATTCTTCAGGTTTTGTACACGGAAAAAGAGGCCAAATGGGTCTCACTTCTTCCGGTACGTCCATTTACGGCAAAAAAGGCCGCTAAGATCTGGGGAACCACAGAGTACCGTGCAGAAAAGCTTTTGGAGCATTTATGCGAAAAGGCATTGCTGGTAGATTCCTGGCACGAAGGAGTCCGCAAGTTTGTAATGCCTCCGCCAATGGCCGGATTTATCGAATTCGCACTCATGAGAACAAGAGGGGACATTGACCAGAAATACTTAAGCGAGCTTTACTATCAATACATGCATGTAGAAGAAGACTTTATCAAAGACCTGTTCTTTGCCACAGAAACAAAGCTGGGACGGGTTTATGTTCAGGAGCCGGTGCTGACCAATGATAAGACGAACCACATCCTGGATTATGAAAGAGCCACACATATCATCGAAGAGGCAGAACACATCGGCCTTGGCCTCTGTTACTGCCGTCACAAGATGTCCCATGCCGGACACCCCTGTGAAATCAATGCTCCCTGGGATGTATGCCTGACCTTTGACAATGTAGCAAGGTCTTTATCAGAGCATGGAGAATATGCAAGGCTTATATCAAAGGAAGAGGCCCTTGACGCCCTTCAGAGGTCCTATGAAAGCAACCTGGTTCAAATAGGGGAAAATGTGAGAGAGCATCCGGCCTTCATCTGCAATTGCTGCGGCTGCTGCTGTGAAGCACTCCAGGCGGCCAGAAGATTTAGCCCCATGCAGCCGGTTGCAACTACCAACTACATTCCTCATATAGAAATCGAGAGTTGTGTAGGCTGTGGAAAATGTGCCAAGGTCTGTCCTGTGCTTGCCATATCCATGGAAGCGAAGGAAGATGGAAAAAAACGGGCTGTCCTTGATGAGGAGATTTGTTTAGGCTGCGGAGTCTGTGCCAGAAACTGTAATTTTAAAAGCATTGAGATGAAGCAAAGACCAAAGCACATCATTACTCCCGTAAACAGCACCCATCGATTTGTGCTACAGGCCATTGAAAAGGGAACCCTTCAAAATCTTGTTTTTGACAACCAGGCATTTGCAAACCACAGGGCAATGGCAGCCTTATTTGCAGCCATTTTAAAGCTTCCTCCCATGAAACAGGCACTGGCAAGCAAGCAGTTTAAATCCATTTATCTGGACCGGTTGATTTCCCATTACAGCAAATATCCGTCAGGGGAAGGTGTTCAGACATCAGCCAAAGATTGATCAAAAGAAAAAGGGAGCGATAACGTGTTTGATAAATTAACGGAAAATGATATCAACAAGATGAAGGAAGAAATTGAGCATCGGAAGCTGGTGGTCCGAAAGGAAGCCTTAGAGGCGGTAAAAGAGGCAAGAGCCCATGGAGACCTTAGCGAGAACTTTGAATACCATGCTGCTAAAAAGGACAAGAACCAGAATGAAAGCAGAATCCGGTATTTAGAGCGGATGATAAAGACGGCCCAGGTGGTAACCGATGATTCCAAGGAAGATGAAATCGGACTTTACAATACGGTGGACCTTTATTTTGAAGACGATGACGAGATAGAAACCTATAAATTAGTTACCACAGTTCGGGGAAATTCCATCAAAGGGCTGATCAGCTCAGAGTCACCCTTAGGGAGGGCCGTGATGGGCCATAAGGTAGGCGACCGGGTCTATGTGAAAATCAGCGACAAGGCCGGCTATTATGTGGTGGTCAAACGGCTGGAAAATACGAAAGACGATGGCAGCGACCAGTTAAGAAGCTACTAGCTGCCAAGAGGATACGAACATGATGAAAGATATGACAAAAGGAAATATCCCTTCTCAGCTCATCGGATTTTCCATACCTTTAGTTCTTGGAAATTTGTTTCAGCTCACTTACAATGCCGTAGACTCCATTGTGGTGGGAAAGTTTGCAGGCGAAAGGGCTCTGGCAGCCGTGGGAACGGGGAATCCTGTGATGAACATCGTGATACTGGGGATTACAGGAATCTGCATCGGAGCCTCTGTCTTAATGAGTGAGTTTTACGGAGCCGGTAAACATGACAGACTAAAGAAGGAGGTTTCCACCATCCTCTTATTTGGCACCTATTTTTCCCTGGCAATTGCGGTGCTTGGCGTTGTTTTTTCCAGGGGGATTCTTCGGCTCTTACAAGTTCCGGAAGAGATTTTAGGGGATGCGGTTATCTATTTAAGAGTTATATTTCTTGGAATGCCCTTCACCTTTTTTTATAATGCTGTGGCCTCGGCCTTAAGGAGCGTGGGAGATTCAAAGACCCCCGTCCGTTTTCTGGCCTTTGCTTCGGTTCTAAATGGGGCGCTTGATTTGCTTCTTGTAGGAGTTTTTGGTATGAGTGTGTTCGGTGCCGCGCTTTCTACGGTGATTGCAGAGGCAGCGTCTGCTGGTCTTTGTATCTGGCATGTGTATCGTAAGGTTCCCCTTTTAAGGCTTCGGAGACAGGATTTTCATATGGACCGGGACTTATTAAGGCTGACTCTCCGTCATGGCTCTATTACTGCGTTGCAGCAATCCTGCCAGCCCATTGGAAAGCTCCTCATCCAAGGCATGATCAATCCTCTGGGTGTCAGCACCATTGCAGCCTTTAATGCAGTGAACCGGGTGGATGACTTCGCATTTACCCCGGAGCAGAGCATTGCCAGCGGAATGATGACCTTTATCGCCCAAAACCGGGGAGCAGGAAATAAGGAGCGGGTAAAAAAGGGCTTTCGGTATGGACTTCTCATCGAGTTTGGTTACTGGGTGATTATCTGTGTTGTAATTCTTCTATTAAAAGAACCTGTGATGAAGCTCTTTGTATCAGAGGGAGACACCGGGTTGGTGCCTTTGGGAACGGAATACTTAGGGCTAATGGCATTTTTTTATATCATGCCAGCATTTACCAACGGACTGCAGGGATTTTTTAGGGGAATGGGCGACATGGCTATTACTCTTATTTCCACGCTGATTCAGATTTCAGTCCGAGTGGTGTTTGTAGCATTTTTAGTTCCAACTATGGGGTTAAAGGGCGTTGCATTTGCTAGTTTGATTGGCTGGAGCTGTATGTTACTTGCTGAGGTTCCTTATTATTTCTGGTATAAAAAAAGGAACACATTACTACAGGAGAAAATAGATGATTAAAAACATTGTATTTGACATGGGAAGAGTTCTCGTTGACTACGAGGGAGATAAAGTCTGCAAGATTTTTATTGAGGATGAGAGGGAGCGAAGGGCAGTAGCTGCTTCTGTTTTTGATTCCCAGGAATGGCTGCTTCTTGATATGGGCCTTTTATCAGAAGAGGAAGCCTTAAAGAGAATGCAGTCCCGCCTGGACACGGATCATGCCAAAGAAATGGCAGCCCTTTGCTTTCACCACTGGCATGAATACAATATGCAGCCCAAGGAGGAAATGGGAAAGGTAGCGGCTGAGCTAAAGAATCAGGGCTATGGAATCTATCTTTGCTCCAACGCTTCCGTAAGGCTTCTTACCTGCTATGAGATGATTCCTGGAATAGAACTTTTTGATGGAATCCTTTTTTCCGCAGAAGTAAAATGCTTAAAGCCTCAAAAAGAAATGTACCAGCATCTTTTTGACCGCTTCCATCTTAAGCCGGAGGAGTGCTTTTTTATTGATGACCTTCCAATGAACATTGAGGGCGCCAGGGCATGCGGAATGGACGGATACTGCTTTTCAGATGGAAATGTGGAACGGCTTAGGGATTTTTTGTCCCGGTTAAATGATAACCAGGGACCCAGATCATAGACAGGAGATACATATCATGTACCGGATTCAGATAAACCATATGGACTTAGACCAGATCGCACGGTCCGGCCAGTGCTTCCGCTTTGAGAGGAAAAATCAGCCGGGAGATATCTTTTCCATTGCTGCGGCAGAATATTATGTTGAAGCAGCAAAAGAAGAGGATACCTTCCTTTTTTCCTGCACCGAGGAGGAATTTCACCAGGTCTGGGCCGGGTACTTTGACCTGGAGGCGGATTACGGTGGTTATAAAAGCCATGTGGCCTCGGATGATACATACTTAAAAGAAGCAGTCAAATGGGGCTGGGGAGTCAGGATATTACAGCAGGACCTTTGGGAAATTCTCATTACCTTTATCATTTCCCAAAACAACAATATCTCCAGGATTCGAAACAGTGTGTCAAAGCTTTGCACTCTTTTTGGAGAAGAAAAAAAGGGGAAGGGCCTTGTCCTTCTTGATGATGGAAGCTATGGGGAAGAAGAGTGTATCTATCATGCCTTTCCATCCCCAGAGTCAATCAAAGCAGCTGGCTTAACCGGACTTGCTCCTTTATCCCTTGGCTACCGGGATAAATATATTCTTTCCGCATCGGAGTTTGCCAGTGAGCCGGAGGGAAAAGCATGGCTCATGGAGCTTTTGGAAGCAGATTATAAGAAAGCCCATGAAATGCTGTTAAGCCAGTATGGTATCGGGAAAAAGGTAGCGGATTGTGTCTGCCTCTTTGGTCTTCATCATGTAGGTGCTTTTCCCATTGATACTCATGTAAAGCAGATTTTAGAAAGCCATTATCCCCAGGGCTTTCCCTTGGAACGGTATCAGGGGTATGCAGGGATTTTGCAGCAGTATATGTTCTATTATAAATTGAACCACGTGAAGACCGGAGAGTCTGTACCATCTTTATAGATACCTGGATTGTGTCTGGGGAATCGTAAGAAAGGGGCTGATGCACTTGCTGATTAAAATGTCAGCCAGTGCGTCAGCCCCTTTGTGATACATACACTTTGAGGAACATACTTGTTGTTCCTGCCAACCCTGTCCTTACTTTGAGCATATTAATTCTATTTGAGGAGAGGATTGATTTCTAAGACTCTTTTCAAATCTCCGCTGCACAGAATTTCTAA
The DNA here is from genome assembly GCF_026723765.1 of Lacrimispora xylanolytica. NCBI lineage: Bacteria > Bacillati > Bacillota > Clostridia > Lachnospirales > Lachnospiraceae > Lacrimispora > Lacrimispora xylanolytica. The sequence goes on along the minus strand of NZ_CP113524.1, from coordinate 3,854,169 downwards.
ATGGTCAAATATCTCTTTTGCAGGCCAATCCCACCATTTAATTGTGAGAAGATGTTCAATCAGGTCATCATCAAATCTTTTCTTCAGGATTCTACATGGATTTCCGCCAGCTATATGATAAGCTGGAATGTCTTTTGCCACAACGGAATTGGCGGCAATTATGGCGCCGTCACCAATATGAACACCAGGCATGATGGTAACGTTCTGACCGATCCATACATCATTGCCAATGACAGTATCCCCTTTTAAGGGTAAGTCTTCCAGCGCGGGTGTTGCCTTCTCCCAACCGCCTCCCATAATATTAAAGGGGTAGGTGGTAACGCTGTTCATCCTATGATTGGCACCGTTCATTACAAACTCAATGCCCTTTGCTATGGCACAAAATTTCCCGATGATGAGCTTGTCTCCTATAAATTCATAGTGGTGCGTCACGTGTTCTTCAAACCTTTCCGCACCGTTGATGTCATCATAATAGGTGTAATCGCCAACGAAGATATTGGGTCGCGTGATAACATTTTTGATATAACAAATACTTTTTATTGCCTCATTGGGATGCAAGGCATTGGGGTTGGGTCCGTATTGCATATAATTATCCTCCTGTGATTCATGGAACTATAAATTAAGAATAAATGTGATGGTTTTTTCTATTGCATATTTTGTCGAAACTTTTCATACTTTTATCACACAATCAACAAAATTATATCACACATTTTTCACAAATCCAAATTAATCTAGATAGGAACGCAAGCATGCGAAAAAGAACAGGAGGAGAGAGAGTTGATCGAAGTCAGAAACCTGGTAAAGGACTACGGCGGACATCTGGCAGTGGACCATTTAAGCTTCACAATCTCAGATGGACAGATCTATGGCTTCTTAGGGCCAAATGGTGCTGGAAAGTCCACCACAATGAACATAATGACCGGCTACATAGGTGCGACAGAAGGAGATGTGCTGATCAATGGGCACAACATACTGGAGGAACCGGAGGAAGCAAAAAAATGCATTGGCTACCTGCCGGAGCTTCCGCCTCTGTATGTGGATATGACCGTTATGGAACAGCTTAACTTTGCTGCAGAATTAAAGAAAATTCCCAAAAAGGAAAGAGAGCAGGCGGTACAGGAGGTCTTGGAGTTAGCTAAGCTTATTGAGGTCAAGGGACGTTTGATCCGAAACCTGTCAAAAGGCTACAGACAACGGGTGGGGCTTGCCCAGGCTGTCATTGGATTTCCCCCTGTAATTGTATTAGATGAGCCAACCGTAGGTCTCGATCCCAAGCAGATCATAGAGATTCGGGATACCATTAAGGAACTGGGAAAAAAGCATACGGTTATCTTAAGCTCCCATATCTTATCCGAAGTCAGTGCGGTATGCGACCACATCATGATCATTGACCGGGGCAAACTCATTGCCAGTGATACGCCGGAAAATCTGGAGCGCCAGATGGAAGGGGCCTCTGGTATGGAGCTTTCTATCAAGGCTTCCGAAGAAGAGATTATGACCACCTTAGAAGCCATTTCTCTGGCAGCAGATATTGTTGTATCCGAAAGTGGGGAAGAAGGAATTAAGCACGTATCTCTTAACTTCCGAAGTGGAGAGCTTGACCCGGAAGAAGATGTGCGGGAGACCATATTCTTTGCCTTTGCGGATCAGAGATTACCCATTTTATCCATGCAGTCCCAGAAAGCTTCCTTGGAAGAAGTATTCTTAGAGCTTATTAAAGAGGCGGAATCTGATGGTGTAGATGATTCTTACGAACTGAAAGCGGATGGGGAAGCGGAAATAAGTACAGCTGAAACTGGCAACGAGGATATTTCAGATCGGGGAGTGGAAGAGGGAGAGGAGGAACAGTCAGAATGAATGCGATCTATCGAAGAGAATTAAAATCCCATTTCCAGTCTATGACAGGGTATGTTTTCATCGCCTTTATGGTGCTGTTTATCGGGATTTATTTTATGGCGTATAACATGATGAGCGGTTACCCGTATTTTTCCTATACTCTTTCCGGTATGGTCACCATCATCATGATTGGAATTCCGGTGCTCACCATGAGGAGCTTTGCAGATGACAGGAAAACAAAGACGGACCAGCTTTTGCTGACTGCACCCGTAACGGTGACAAAGATGGTCCTTGGAAAATATTTTTCCATGGTCACTGTCTTTTTGGTACCTGTACTTTTGACCAGTGTATGTCCTCTCATTATAAAGATGAACGGTACGGCATATTTAAAGGTAGATTATGCCTCGATGCTGGCCTTCTTCCTTCTTGGCTGTGTTTACATCGCCATTGGAATGTTTATCTCATCCTTAACGGAAAGTCAGATCATAGCAGCGGTAGGAACCTTTGGTGTCATTCTTTTGCTTTTGCTATGGCCGAATCTGGTGGGATTTCTGCCTGCAAGCGCATCCGGGTCTGCCATTGGATTTATCATTCTCTGGACCTTTGTCGTGTTTGTAGTTCACCGAATGACCAGCCATAATCTTATTGCTAGTATTTTAGAGATGGTCGGCGTTCTAGCCATTGTGGGAATCTTTTTCCTGAAAAGAAGCCTTCTTGACCGTGCACTTGTAAACCTTCTGGAGAAAATATCCATCACTCAGGTACTCCAGAATTTTACCAGTCATTACATCTTTGACCTGGGCGGTCTGATTTCCTATATCAGCGTAATCTTTCTGCTGATATTTTTGACCGTGCAGTCCATAGAGAAACGCAGATGGAGTTAGGAGGATGGAAATGACCAGAAAATTGAAAAAAGGCGGCTATTCAGCAATTCTTTCCCTTATCGTGATTGCAGCTGTCATAGTATTAAATATGATCGTAGGACGGCTTCCGGAGAAGGTACGGCAGTGGGATATGAGCAGCAGTCAGATCTATACCCTTGGAACAACTACAAAGGATCTGGTAAAGGGGCTTGATAAAGATGTTACCATATATGTGGTTGGAGATCCTTCCAATGTGGATAAAAGAATTACAAGCTTTGCAAAGCGATATGAGGATTTATCCAAACATATCAAAGTGGAGACCTTGGATTCCGTCCTTCACCCGGATCAGGTCAATAAGCTAAAGGCAACGGATGACTCCCTGTTTATAAGCTGTGAAGCCACCAATAAGACAGAGTCTGTTCCATTTACCAGCATTATAAAAATGGATGAGTCTGCCTATTACAATTACGGACAGTCAAAGGAATCAGAATTTGACGGGGAAGGGCAGCTGACCAGCGCCATTTCCCATGTGACCAATGACGTGGAGAAAAAGGTCTATGTAACAGAAGGGCATAAGGAAGCTCAGTTTGGCACTGTGGTTACAGACATGTTAAAGAAATCTAATTTAACTGTAACCCCGATAAACCTGCTGACAGGCGGCAGTATTCCAGAGGACTGCGAGCTTCTTCTTTTGAATGCCCCGGAATCTGACCTGGCTGCGGATGAAAAGAAGATGGTTTCCGATTACTTAAACGGCGGCGGAAATGTAATGATTCTGGCAGGATACTCGGAGAAAGACCGTCCAAATCTGAATGGACTGCTCAATGAATACGGCTTAAATATGGAAAATGGTCTGGCCGCAGACACCAAAAACTTTTACCAGAATAACCCCTATTACATTTTCCCCACCATTCCAGCCGGCAATGAGCTGACACAGGGAACCGATGACAAAAGCGTTTCTTTAGTACTCCAGTCTGGTGCTATGACTCAGTTAAAAGACCTTCCTCAGGGAGTGGAAGTGGCTCCATTTATGGAAACCAGTGAGAATGGTATGCTGGTAACGGCTGATAAGCAGACAAAAGGAACGTACCTTCTTGGTGCCGTGGCGAAAAAGACACTGGACTCCGGTGCGGCGCGTCTCACCGTTTTGACCACACCATCCCTGATTGATGAGGGCTTAAACACCAGCTTTACCAATTTAAATAACATGAATCTTTTTATGAATGCGGTAACGGCAAATTATCCGGATGTGGCAAATGTATCCATACCGGCCAAGAGCCTTGATGTTGGCTACAACACCGTTACAAAAGGCGGCTTATGGGGAGTTCTCTTTGTTTTTGTAATTCCGGTAGTGACCCTATTGACAGGCCTTGTCATCTGGCTGAAACGCAGACGACTGTAAGAGGAGGGCTGTAATGAAGAAGAAAAAAGGTATTTTTTACGGTGCCGGCGCCCTGATCCTTCTCTGTGCCCTTTATATCGGGGTGAATTTCTATCTGGACGGTTCAGAAAAAAAGGAAAATGAAAAGAAAGAGGCGGATAAAGCCTACATGACCGACCTCTCTGATGTCCAGGCATTGTCCTATGATAACAATGGTCAGGAGCTGTCCTTTACCAAAAAGGATGGGGTCTGGAAGTATGATGGTGATGACCGTTTCCCGGTCAAGCAGACAAAATTGGATTCCATGGCATCAACTGTATCAAAGCTGGAAGCACTTAGAAAGCTGGAGGGAGCAGATACATTAAGCGCCTACGGTCTGGATAAGCCAATCCGCAAAGTCGAAGTAACGTCTGGAGATGGGAAAAAGTCGGTCATTCTTCTTGGAAACGGAACGGAGGATGGGAATTATTATGCTGTGATACAGGGAGAGAATACCCCTTATCTCATCAGCTCCTCTCTGTTTAGTGAAACAGAAGGAGGTCTTACTGATGTAATGGCCTTAGAGGAGTTTCCTGCCATTCAGGGGACGGATATAAAGACTATCACCATTTCTCAAAACGGTACCACCAGCCATTATGTAAAAAAGGAGCTGGAGGTAAAAGGGGATCAGAAGGAAGAAATTGCATGGTATAAAGATTCTGCTGATTCGGAAAGCAATAAATTAAAGGATAATTCTCCCCTAAACGTTCTTGCCGATTCTTTAAGCGGCCTGAAGGTAAAGAGCTGTGCTGATTATAAAGCAGAGGATAGCAGCCTTGGCAGCTACGGACTTGATAAGCCTGTGGCAGAGATCACATACACCTATGAGAAGAATGGAAAAGAAGAGACCTTTCATTTATCCATAGGCTCTAAGAATCAGGATTCTACCACTTATTATACCCGCACGGAGAAATCTTCCTTTGTCAATGAAATCGATAAAGCTTCCGTGGATAAGTGTTTAAATGTGGATAAACAGGTATAAGAATCCTTCCTTTGTGCAGGAATTTAAAGCAGTGCCCCTTAAAATGGCACTGCTTTTTTTCAGGTTCATTCCATAGATAAGTATAGACATAAAATGTTGGGCAGATTATAATATCTAATGGAGTGTTTTAGGAGTCCTGCCAGTATAGGAGGTCCATTAAACCCCAAAAAGGTTATGGCAAACTGGTACACATAAAAATACATGCAAAATGCAAGGAAGTGAATTTATGGAGCAATTATATGAAAAGATAGAAAGCACGGATCTAAGGCCTATCAGACAAATCGTACTGGAAAGGCTTAGAAAGGCTATTATGGCAGGCACTCTAAAGCCTGGAGACCGCTTGGTGGAAACATCCATTGCAGAAGGGATGGGAGTAAGCAGGACTCCGGTAAGAGAAGCGTTCCGGCAATTAGAAATTGAAGGATTGGCTGAGAATCTTCCAAGAAGGGGAACCATTGTAAAAGGAATTTCCAAAGCAGATATTTATGAGATTTACGAGATCAGGGAGGTTCTGGAAGGCTTGGCATTCCGTTTAGCGTGCGCAAATATGACTGATATTAAGATATCAGAATTAAAAAACAAGCTTCTTATGATGGAGCAGTGTATTAAAAATGAGGATATCAAAGAATACTGGAAAACACATGACGAATTCCACGACAGCATCGTACATCAAAGCAACAATAAAAGGCTGATCGATCAAATGAAACAGATTTATGAGTATTTATCAAAGCTTAGAAATTTTACTCTGGTCATGAATAAGAGAAGAGAAGTGGCGATGAAAGAGCATAAGGCATTGATTGAGGCCTTTGAAAAGAAAGATGAACTATTAGCGGAGCAGATTGGCAGAGAGCATACCATAAATGCAAAGAAGTTTCTGACAAAAGAGATCCATTTGTTTTAATCAAACATCTGATCTCCCAAGGATCCCATAAGTATTGTGCAAAATGCCTCCTATGTGATAAAGACTATGGCTGGCAAGCCTTAGTGAAAAGTAGGAGGTGAGCTAAAAAGGAAAATATTACACAAAACATGGAAAATCCGACACTTACTTGTGGGGGTTGCCGGAGGCCTGCTGGTAGGTTATGGACAATGTGCACAATAATGTCGAAAATTGTAAAAAAAAATTGTAAAAAGGATTGCATTTTTTTTAGAACCATAATATAATACAAACATAGAGAGCAGGAACTTCCAAAGTATAATTTGCATTACAGATTGTATACAGGTATACAATAAAACTATATTATTATGAATGAAAAAAGCCAAATGAGAAGTCTTAAGAAACAGAATATGAGAAGGTGTGATAGAAACAAAACCATTTTTTTTATTACAAATTGTATACAGGTATACAATAGCTGATCTTTTTCATATTTGAGTTAGGACGGAGGGGGGAAACATTTGGTCTTATCTAATAATATTGTTTTTTTATTTCTTAAATTGTATACAAGTATACAATGAGTACAAAACCATACGATAACTCTTCTTATTACTACCACTATTCAGTGGGGTTGGCGTATCAGGAGTCAACATGGGGAAAGATGATAGTTATGGGGAAAACAGATTATGCCGATACAAAAGAACGTAATTTCGGTTAGTTATCAAGACAAAAGGCGATGGAAGTGTGGGTAGAAAAATAGAGCTCTCTTATTTTTTTACACAAAAAATAATTGTACATTGATAAAAGGGTGTACAAAGTTATTAAGGAGTGGTGAGTGTTGAGAGAATTAAAGTGTAGTATTTACCGAGGTGGAACTAGTAAAGGGGTCTTCCTGTTAGAGGAGGACTTGAAAAATCTACCGGATGATCTGGACCAGGTCTTACTTAAAGTCATGGGAAGCCCGGATATCAGACAGATTGACGGACTCGGCGGTGCGGTATCTACGACAAGCAAGGTAGCAATTATTTCTAAGGAGCTTAATGAGCCCTGGGATGTAAATTATACCTTTGCCCAGGTATCTGTAGACAAGCCGGTGGTGTCCTATGCAGGAAACTGCGGAAACATTTCCTCAGCTGTTGGAATCTTTGCCATTGAAAATAAGATGGTGGAAATTCAGGATCCAGTTACAATCGTGAAGGTATATAATACCAACACAAAAAAGGTAATTGAGGAAAGCGTACCTACTCCCAATGGAGAACTGATATACTCAGAGGATTTTAAAATTGCTGGTGTACCGGGAAAAGGTCTTAAGATTGATTTAACGTTTGTGAATCCAGCAGGATCATTAACAGGAAAACTGCTTCCTACAGGAAATAGCTCTGATGTCTTTTCTGTGGAGGGAGTGGGCGACGTGGAGATGTCCATCGTTGATGCAAGCAATCCCCTGGTGTATGTGGATGCCAGAGAGATTGGCTTAACAGGCTATGAGAAGGTAAGCGAAATTGACGGCGACCAGGCATTACTTGAGAAGCTGGAGCGAATAAGAGGAACGGCTGCCTTGAAAATGGGGCTCATAAAAAATCTGGAAGACAGTTCAACCATTTCACCTGGAGTGCCGAAATTAACATTAGTGGCTCCATCAAAGGTTTATGAAGATGCGTCTGGAAACATAATCAGCGAATTGGACTATGATTTGTCCATTCGAATGATGAGCATGCAAAAGGCACATAAGAGCATTGCTTTAACAGGTGCATTATGTACTCTTGCAGCCAGTGTGATTCCGGGAACAATTCCAAACCGTCTGGTGAAAAAGCATGCAGCTGAAAATAATACCTATACATTAGGTCATAGCAGCGGAACCATCAGCGGCTGTATTGATTATGAGAAATCAGAGGACGGTACTGTAGAGGTACATTCTGTAACCTCCTACCGTACGGCTCGTAAGATTTTAACCGGCACCGTATTTTTTAACTAACAAATTCTTATTTGAGGAGAGTAAAAACATATGTTAGCATTATTGGGATATTTAATGATTATCGTATTTATGTTCCTGCTTCTGAGAAAAATGATTTCTCCGTTCGCAGGTCTGATCTTGGTTCCACTGGCGTTTGGCTTTATCGTAGCAGCTTATCAGCATGTTTCCTTCCTGGAAGTGTTTGATTGGATTTATCAGGGACTTTATTACCAGTTTAATGGCACAAAAGTAAAAGCAGGTGTTGCACCTACAATTACATTGTTACTGTTTGCTATCTTATTTTTCTCTATCATGCTGGATGTTGGTCTTTTCGATCCACTTAGCAAGTTACTGATTAAATGGGCAAAAGGTGATCCCCTTAAACTTTGTTTAGCAACAGCAGCCATTTCCATGGTAGTATCCTTAGATGGTGATGGTACCACAACCGTTTTAATCGTAACTGCGGCTGTATTATCCCTGTTTAAGAAGATGAAGATGAACCAGTTATATCTGGCTGTTTTAATCGCGATTCCAAACTCCATCATGAACCTTGTACCATGGAGTGGACCGATGGCACGAGCTATGCCGGTTTTAAACATCGGACCAAAAGAATTTTTCACACCTTTAATTCCTGGAATGATTGGTGCAATTATCCTTACTGTTTATATGGCATACTCCTACGGTAAGAAAGAGCGTGCACGTTTAGGTTATACCGTTGGTTCCAGTATTATCAATGATTCCGATTTAGCACATATCATCAAATCCATTAACGAAGATCCGGAAGGATTAAAGAAACCTAAATTATTACTTTTCAACTTTGCATTAACTGTATTTATCATGGTATTACTGATTCTTGATGTTGTTAACGGCGGACTTTTATTCTTAATCGGTACAGCGGTCGCTTTAATCGTTAACTTCAAAGATCCGAACCTTCAGGCAAAAAGACTGACTGCCAACGGTGCAGAAGCGTTAGGACCTGTTAGCTTAGTATTTGGTGCTGGTGTAATTATGGGTATCTTAAACGGCAGCGGTATCAGTACAGCAATGGCTGAGCAGATCGTTTCTCTTTTACCAGCCAGCATGGGCGGATACATTCCGTTATTACTTGCATTAATCTCTTTACCAGGATTATTCTTCCTTCCTAATGATGCGTTCTACTTCGGTATTCTTCCAGTTATTGCACCGATCGCTTACAGCTTTGGTGCGACTCCAGTGGATATCGGTGTTGCATCCTTAATGGGACAGGCCGTTCGTTTCGCCAGTCCATTGGTTGCTTTCTTATATGTACTGGTAGACCGTACAGAAGTAAGCTTTGTTGATTATCAGAAGGAATACTTAAAATGGGGTATTCCAAGCTACTTTATCCAGCTTATCATTGCAATTTTAATTGGTGTACTTCCAGTTCCATTTTTATACTAATACGTAACAAAATAGGGGTGTTGTTTCGTTTCGCAGCACCCCAACTTGATTGAAACATGAGGAGGACAAACATGTTAGACATATTCAAAAAAGGTGCTTTTCTTGTCGGCAACAATGAACTTATTTCCGAGGAAAATATCGCAGAATTAGAAGCACGAAACAACGGACCATTGGATAAGGAGCAGGCGAAAAAAGGAACCATTACTTATGGTATCTTAAAAGAGCACAATCAGTCCGACTCCATGCAGAGCCTGAAAATTAAATTTGATTCCATGACATCTCACGATTTAACCTATATCGGAATCATTCAAACAGCAAAAGCATCTGGAATGACGAAGTTCCCAATTCCTTATGTGTTAACCAATTGCCACAACTCCCTTTGTGCAGTTGGCGGAACCATCAATGAAGACGATCATGTATTTGGACTTTCTGCTGCTAAGAAATACGGCGGAATCTTTGTTCCACCCCACGTAGCTGTCATTCATCAGTTTATGAGGGAAATGTTAGCTGGCTGCGGAAAGATGATTATCGGTTCTGACAGTCATACAAGATACGGTGCCCTTGGAACCATGGCTATCGGCGAAGGCGGCGGTGAGCTGGTGAAGCAGATCATCGGTGACACTTATGATATTGAATACCCTGAAGTAATAGCGATTTATTTAGATGGAAAACCACAGCCCGGTATTGGACCCCAGGATATTGCATTAGCAATCATCGGACAGGTATTCAAATCCGGTTATGTTAAAAATAAAGTAATGGAGTTCGTAGGTCCTGGTATCGCAAATCTTTCCACTGATTTCCGTAACGGTATTGACGTTATGACTACAGAGACCGCGTGCTTAACCTCCATCTGGCAGACAGATGAAGATACAAAAGAATTTTTAAATATTCATGGAAGAGTGGAAGATTACAAGGAATTACAGCCAGAAGCAGTGGCTTACTATGATGGTGCCGTATATGTGGATTTAAGCAAGATTGAATCCATGATTGCATTGCCTTTCCACCCAAGCAATGTTTATTCTATTAAAGAATTAAATAGTAATTTAAACGATATTCTTCACAAAGTAGAAGTAGATGCTAAAAAATTAATTAACAATCCAAATATCGATTTCAAGCTCACGGATAAGATTCATAACAATCAGTTAAAGGTTCAGCAGGGAATCATTGCCGGTTGTGCCGGTGGTAACTTTAACAATGTATATGAAGCTTCTGAAATCATTTCAAAAGCAACTGCAATTGATAAGGATTACAGCTTATCCGTTTATCCATCCTCTGTTCCGGTTTATATGGAATTGGCGAAAAAGGGTGTGGTTTCTAACTTAATGGCTGCTGGTGCAATTGTAAAAACAGCGTTCTGCGGCCCTTGCTTTGGTGCTGGAGATACCCCTGCCAACAACGGCTTAAGCATTCGTCACACCACAAGAAACTTCATCAACAGAGACGGTTCCAAGCCAGGCAATGGACAGATGACCTCCGTAGCACTTATGGACGCACGTTCCATTGCAGCAACTACAATTAACAACGGAATACTGACTCCTGCTACTGATGTCGTCGATGAGTATCCAGTATACGATTACCATTTTGATGACTCCGCTTACCGTAACAGAGTTTACCAGGGCTTTGATGAAGGAAAGGATGAGGAAGAGCTTGTATACGGTCCAAATATTAAGGACTGGCCGGAGATGAGTTCCTTAGGAGAACACGTATTATTAAAGGTATGTTCCAAGATTCTTGATGAAGTTACCACAACAGACGAACTGATCCCATCAGGAGAAACTGCTTCTTATCGTTCCAATCCATTGGGATTAGCAGAATTTACTCTCTCAAGAAGAGACCCTGAATACGTTGGAAAAGCAAAAGCTGTGGCTGTACTGGAAAAATCCAGAGTAGAAGGCAATTCAGTTCCTTCTGAAATCAGCCATGTTTATGATAAAATCACTGAAGTGTATCCGGCAGCAGGAAAGGATTTAACCTCCATTGAAATAGGAAGTGTGATCTACTGTACAAAGCCAGGAGACGGCTCCGCACGCGAACAGGCAGCCAGCTGCCAAAGAGTGATTGGCGGACTTGCAAACATCTGTAAAGAGTATGCAACCAAGCGTTACCGTTCCAATGTTATCAACTGGGGGATGATTCCATTCCAGACAAAGGAAGAGCCTGATTTTGAGGTGGATGATTATATCTTTATCCCCGGCATGAAAGCTGCCATCGCAGAAGGCAAACAGGAAATCACCGGCTACATTCTTGGTGATACCGTCAGAGAGATTCATTTATATTGGGAAGCATTGACCGATAATGAAAAAGAAATTGTACTCTCTGGCTCTTTAATCAATTACAACCGCAATAAATTTGTGAATGCATAAGTAAATCATTAAAAATAGCCCGATATGGTTTATCCGAAACCATAGCTACAGGGCTATTTTTAATTGTTTCATAGATTGTTTTATGGTATCATATTGGCATGTTTTTTGGAGATACTTTCTGTATTAGTATTTTTTATTACTAAATATCTACTAGCTGGTGCGTCTCATTTTATAATCGGGATTCCAGGCTCATAGGAGGAAGAGGGATTGTCAATTGGATACGCATGTCAGGTGATAGGAGTTCCGGGAACGGAAACGTCAAGATGTATTTTAAAAAATGCCAGTGAAGATAATTTAAGAAGCTTAATCCATCATAATTTAAACGCTTTGGATGCCATGCTTCATTATAATATAGAAAACAACATTCATTTTTTCCGTCTCAGTTCAGATATCATTCCCTTTGGTTCCCATCCAGCCAATTAGCTGATCTGGTGGGAGGAATTTGAGGAAATGTTTACGGCTCTGGGTGAAAAAATTAAAAATAATAACATCAGAGTGTCCATGCACCCCGGACAGTATACCGTGTTAAATTCCCCGGATTCGTCTACCATTGCCAATGCCATTCTGGATTTAGAGTATCACGACCGTTTTTTAAATGCCCTGGGAATGGATCAAACCAGCAAGCTGGTGCTTCATATCGGAGGTGTTTATGGAGATAAAAAGGAAGCTTCCAGTCGGTTTGTAGAGAATTACCTGTTGCTTTCTGACTCTATAAGGAGCCGTTTGATTCTGGAAAATGACGATAAGAGCTATACTGTGGAAGATGTTTTAAATATAGCTTATCAAACGGGTTCTCCAGTGGTTTTTGATAATCTTCATAATGCTATTAAACCATCTGAAACGAATTGCACAGAGCAGGAATGGATGCTGGAATGTAAAAAGACCTGGAAAAAGGTGGATGGAAGGCAAAAGATTCATTATTCCCAGCAAGGAAAGAATTCCCCGGTGGGCGGACATTCTGAAACCGTATTTCTCCAGCCATTTGAGGACTTTTATCCCCTGGTTCCCCTGGAAGCAGATATTATGCTGGAGGTGAAAGATAAGAATTTATCTGCCAATAAATGCATTAACACTGTTTTCCTCAATGCAAAGGCAGTGGAACTGGAAAAGGAATGGGCAAGGTATAAATATTATGTCCTCAGCCGTTCGGCAAGAATCTATACAGAAATCAGGCAGCTATTAAAGGATAAGAAAGAGCCGGTTGCAAGAGAGTTCTATACCAGAGTGGAAGAGGCCATGCTTCTGCCAGAGGATATGGGGGCGGAGGTCAATGCAGCGGAACATGTGTGGGGGTATATCAGCAAAGAATCCACAAATGCAGAAAAGAACCGGTATCAAAAGCTTCTGAAGGGATATAAAGAAAATGATAATTCTATTGCTACGGTAAAAAAACATTTATTTACCTGTGCTGTGAAACGTAATCTGGAATATCTTTTAAATTCGTATTATTTCTATATTTAATAATAAGGAGGAAATGCAGCAATAAGAAATTATTTTACCTATTATATATTTCACATCAGTTTTACTCTGTGAGCAAAGACTGATATTACACAGAAATTGCGTATAAAAATAAACGCCTGACTCTAAAATCTCTTACTTAAAAAGACATTGCCTGGCTCTTTTTTCACCATTTGGGAATTGAGAAGTCAGGCAGTGTCTTTTTCTTTCATAACCTTAATTCATAGGTTCAATTCCAATCTTATATATTTGTTTCCAGTAAAAATATTTAATTTTAGTTGAAAAATATCATTAAATGTTCTATTATGAGAAGAAATACATCAGCAAAGTACAGTGATATAGAGGGAGAAGACGAGATGAATTACAACATTGCAGTGATCCCTGGCGACGGGATCGGGCCTGAAATCATTGGAGAGGCCAGGAAGGTCCTAGATAAAGTGGGAAGTGTATACGGTCATGATTTCCTCTATAAGGAAGTTTTAATGGGTGGTATCTCCATTGACACGTATGGAGTCCCTCTCACAGAGGAAGCGTTAGAAACAGCAAAAAATAGTGATTCCGTTCTCCTTGGAGCAGTCGGCGGAGATGTGGGAAATTCAAAATGGTACGATGTGGCACCGAATCTGAGACCGGAAGCGGGGCTATTATCCATTCGCAAAGGTCTTAATTTATTTGCAAATATCAGACCGGCTTACCTCTATAAAGAACTGGCAGCTGCCTGTCCCTTAAAAGAAGAGATCATTGGTGATGGCTTTGACATGGTAATCATGAGAGAGCTTACAGGCGGGCTTTACTTTGGAGACCGTTTTACAAAAGAAGTGGACGGCGTAATGACAGCCGTTGATACTCTTTCTTATAATGAAACAGAAATCAGACGAATTGCTATCAAAGCATTTGAAATCGCTATGAAGCGTAAAAAACAGGTCATCAGCGTTGATAAGGCCAATGTGCTGGATTCCTCCAGACTTTGGCGCAAGGTAGTGGAAGAGGTGGCAAAGGATTACCCGGAAGTTACCTTAAGCCATATGCTGGTAGACAATTGTGCCATGCAGCTAGTTATGAACCCAGGACAGTTTGACGTGATTCTCACAGAAAACATGTTTGGAGATATCTTATCCGACGAGGCCAGTATGATCACCGGGTCCATCGGAATGCTTTCATCAGCCAGTATGAATGAAAGCAAATTCGGTATGTATGAACCAAGTCACGGTTCGGCTCCGGATATTGCAGGAAAAAACATTGCAAACCCCATTGCAACCATTCTTTCAGCCGCTATGATGCTCCGTTATTCCTTTGATTTAGATGAGGAAGCGAAAGCAATGGAAAAAGCGGTGGAAGCGGTATTACAGGAAGGATACCGGACCGGAGATATTTTCTCGGAAGGAAACATAAGAGTATCCACCACTGAAATGGGAGACTTAATCGCAGAGCGGATCAGCAAATAAATGCCAACATTGCCGGAAGAGGAAAAACCCATGGTTTTACCCCTCTCCCGGATTTCCATATAATCAGAAAATAAAAAAGGAGTGTGCAGCAGATGAAGAGTGACTCAGTAAAAAAAGGAATGCAGCAGGCGCCTCATCGTTCCCTGTTTCATGCGCTGGGAATGACAGAGGAAGAGATGGAGAAGCCTTTAATTGGAATCGTCAGTTCTTATAATGAAATCGTCCCAGGTCATATGAACCTGGATAAAATTACAGCTGCGGTCAAGATGGGTGTTGCTATGGCAGGCGGTAACCCGGTTATGGTACCAGCCATTGCGGTATGCGACGGAATTGCCATGGGACATATCGGAATGAAATATTCCCTTGTCACCAGAGACTTAGTAGCCGATTCCACCGAATGTCTGGCCAGAGCCCACGCCTTTGATGCCCTGGTTATGATTCCGAACTGTGATAAGAATGTCCCTGGACTTTTAATGGCAGCAGCCCGCATTAATGTACCCACAGTGTTCGTCAGTGGCGGACCAATGTTAGCTGGTCGTGTGCACGGGCACAGAACCAGTCTTTCCAGCATGTTTGAGGCAGTAGGTGCCTACACCGCAGGGAAGATGACAGAAGAGGAAGTAAAGGAATACGAACAGAGCGCATGTCCGACCTGCGGCTCCTGTTCCGGTATGTATACGGCAAACAGCATGAACTGCTTAACAGAGGTCCTTGGTATGGGACTTCGGGGAAATGGAACCATTCCAGCCGTTTATTCCGATCGAATCAAGCTGGCAAAGCACGCAGGAATGGCTGTTATGGATATGCTTGAGAAGAATATCCGTCCAAGAGATATTATGACGGAAAAATCCTTCCGCAATGCCCTTGTTATGGATATGGCACTGGGATGCAGCACCAACAGCATGCTTCACCTTCCAGCCATTGCCCATGAAGCAGGAATTGATCTTAATCTGGAGATCGCAAATGAGATCAGCAATAAAACACCCAACCTGTGCCACCTGGCACCGGCTGGCCCTACTTATATAGAAGATTTACATGAAGCCGGCGGAATTTATGCAGTTATGAATGAGATCAGCAAGCTGGGACTTTTGGACTTAGACTGCATGACGGTAACTGGTAAGACCGTAGGCGAGAATATTAAGGGCTGTGTAAACAGAAATCCAGAGGTCATTCGTACAGCAGAGAATCCTTACAGCAAGACTGGTGGAATTGCCATTTTAAAAGGAAACTTAGCGCCTGATACGGCAGTGGTAAAACGTTCTGCTGTAGATCCTGCCATGTTAAAGCATGAAGGTCCGGCACGCGTGTTCGACTGCGAAGAAGATGCTATTGAAGCCATCAAGGGCGGAAAAATTGTGGCAGGTGATGTCGTGGTCATCCGCTACGAAGGACCAAAGGGAGGCCCTGGCATGAGAGAGATGTTAAATCCAACCTCAGCTATTGCCGGAATGGGACTTGGCTCGACCGTAGCCCTCATTACGGACGGCCGATTCAGCGGAGCCTCCAGAGGAGCTTCCATCGGCCATGCCTGTCCCGAAGCAGCTGTGGGAGGTCCCATTGCTCTTGTAGAAGAGGGAGATATCATTTCCATAGACATCGACAACTGCAAGCTTGATGTGCTGGTGTCCGATGAAGAGATGGCAGCCAGAAAGGAAAAATGGCAGCCAAGAAAGCCACAGGTAACCACAGGATATCTGGCCCGTTATGCGGCCATGGCAGCCCCGGCCAGCCGGGGAGCAATTCTTGAAGTATAAAGAAAAGGAGCGGCCTATGAAGACATTGACAGGAGCAGAGATTGTAATCGAATGCTTAAAAGAGCAGAAGGTGGATACGGTTTTTGGGTATCCGGGAGGCTCGATCCTGAACATTTACGATGCCCTTTATAAGCATCAGGATGAAATCAACCACATCCTTACAGCCCATGAGCAGGGAGCGGCCCATGCGGCAGACGGATATTCCAGAGCAACCGGCAAGGTGGGAGTCTGTATGGCAACCTCAGGTCCTGGAGCTACCAACCTTGTTACAGGAATTGCAACGGCTTACATGGATTCTATCCCCATGGTTGCCATCACCTGTAACGTGGCCCTTCCACTTCTTGGGCGGGATAGTTTTCAGGAAATCGATATAACTGGCGTAACCATGCCGATTACCAAATATAATTTTATTGTGAAGGATATCACAAAGCTTGCAGATACCATTCGCAGGGCCTTTGCAATCGCCCAGACAGGGAGACCTGGCCCGGTTCTCGTTGATATCACAAAGGATGTAACAGCAGCCTCCTTTGATTATGAATACAAGGAACCAAAGCCAATCGTCCGCCAGGAGGATACCATTACAGAGGAAGACTTAGAAACAGCTCTGACCATGATTCGTAAATCCCAGAAGCCATATATCTTCGTAGGCGGCGGAGCGATCATTGCCGGTGCCGAGGAAGAGCTTTCTTCCTTTGCCCATAAGATTCAGGCTCCGGTAGCTGACAGTCTCATGGGAAAGGGTGCCTATGACGGGACCGATGAGCTTTATACGGGAATGGTAGGAATGCATGGAACCAAGACTTCCAATCTGGGAATCACGGAATGTGACCTTTTAATTGTTATTGGGGCCAGATTCAGTGACCGCGTAGTAGGAAAGGCATCGAAGTTCGCCCGCAATGCAAAGATTCTTCAGTTTGATGTAGATCCGGCTGAGATCAACAAAAACATTAAGACACATGCAAGCGTAGTGGGAGATGTAAAATCCATTTTAAGAAAGTTAAATGTAAGACTGGACCCAATAAACCACGAAGAGTGGGTGGCTCATATTGAGCGGTTAAAAGATATGTACCCCATGCGGTATGAAAAGAGTATCTTAACTGGTCCATTTATTATAGAAAAGATTTATGAGGTGACTGGCGGAGACGCTGTCATTGCTACTGAGGTAGGCCAGCATCAGATGTGGGCGGCTCAGTACTACCAGTACAAATATCCGAGAAGCTTTATTACCTCCGGAGGCCTTGGAACCATGGGCTACGGACTTGGTGCCGCCATGGGTGCCAAGATGGGAGTGAAGGATAAGGTAGTTATTAACATAGCAGGAGACGGATGCTTTCGAATGAATTTCAATGAGATTGCCACTGCCACCCGTTACAACATCCCCATTATTCAAATCGTTTTAAACAACCACGTACTTGGCATGGTCCGCCAGTGGCAGACCTTATTCTATGGAAAGAGATATTCCCATACCGAATTAAATGACCAGGTAGATTTTGTTAAGATAGCAGAAGGAATGGGAGCAAAGGCATACCGGGTAACCAGCAAAGAGGAATTCGAGCCGGTACTTCGGGAAGCCATTGCCTTAAACGTTCCTGTTGTTATAGATTGTCAGATTCACTGCGATGATAAGGTATTCCCTATGGTATCACCGGGGGCGCCCATTGAAGAGGTATTTGACGCAGAAGATCTAAAGATATAGCTGAGAGCTATGAAAAAGAGGAGGAAGAGATATGAGCAGAGTGTTTAATTTTTCCGCAGGACCAGCCGTTCTGCCGGAGGAAGTCTTAAGAGAAGCAGCAGCAGAGATGATGGATTATAAGGGCTGTGGTATGTCCGTTATGGAGATGAGCCACCGATCTAAGATGTTTGAATCCATCATCGGAGAAGCAGAAGCTGATCTTAGGGAATTACTTAACATTCCGGACAATTACAAGGTCTTACTTTTACAGGGAGGTGCATCCCAGCAGTTTGCCATGGTTCCGATGAACCTTTTTAAGAATCGCGTAGGCGATTATATCATCACCGGAATGTGGGCAAAAAAGGCATACCAGGAAGCTTCGCTTTATGGAAAAGCCAATGCAGTTGCATCCAGCGCCGACAAGACCTTCAGTTATATCCCGGATGTTTCGGATCTGCCGATCTCAGAGGATGCAGACTACGTATATATCTGTGAAAACAACACCATTTATGGAACGAAATATAAGACACTTCCTAACACAAAGGGAAAACCCTTAGTAGCTGACCTCTCCTCCTGTTTCTTATCCGAACCTGTTGACGTTTCCAAGTACGGCATGATCTTTGCAGGAGTACAAAAGAATGTAGGGCCTGCAGGCGTAGTCATCGCTATCATTCGTGAGGATTTGATCACGGAAGATGTGCTGCCGGGAACTCCTACCATGCTGCGTTATAAGACCCATTTAGATGCAGGCTCTCTTTATAATACACCGCCTGCATACGGTATCTACATTTGCGGCAAGGTGTTCAAATGGTTAAAGAATTTAGGCGGCCTGGAAGCCATGAAAGAAATAAATGAAAAGAAGGCAGCCATCTTATATGATTTCCTGGATCAGAGCAAGATGTTTAAGGGAACTGTAGAGAAGAAGGACCGTTCTCTTATGAACGTACCGTTTGTTACCGGCGATGATGAGCTTGATGCTCTCTTTGTGAAAGAATCAAAGGCAGCAGGCTTTGAAAACTTAAAAGGCCACAGAAGCGTAGGCGGAATGCGCGCCAGCATCTATAACGCCATGCCAACAGAAGGCGTAGAGAAGTTAGTGGCATTTATGAAGGATTTCGAGGAAAAGCACGCCAAATAGGCAAGCGGGAAGGAGACAGGAAATGAAGAAAATGATTCATTGTTTAAATGAGATATCCCCCTGCGGAACTGCATTACTGACAGAGGAATATACATTAACTAAGGATATAAAGGAAGCACAGGGGGTATTGGTCCGCAGCGCTTCCATGCATGAGATGGAGCTGCCGGAAGGTCTTTTAGCCATCGCCAGAGCCGGAGCAGGTGTAAACAACATTCCCCTAGATGCCTGTGCAGCTGAGGGGATCGTGGTATTTAACACACCAGGTGCCAATGCAAACGGAGTAAAGGAGCTGGTAATCGCCGGCTTACTCCTGGCTTCCCGTGATATTACAGGAGGTATTGACTGGTGTAAGGCAAACGCAGAGGATGAGAACATTGCAAAATCTGCGGAAAAGGCAAAAAAAGCATTTGCAGGCTGTGAGATTAAGGGTAAAAAGCTGGGTGTCGTTGGCCTTGGTGCCATTGGTGCGGAAGTTGCCAATGCCTGTTCTTCCCTTGGTATGGAGGTTTATGGATACGATCCCTTCCTTTCTGTTAATGCGGCATGGGGACTTTCCAGAAACATCAGACATATCACTTCCTTAGATACCATTTACAAAGAGTGCGATTACATTACAGTTCACGTTCCCCTCATTGATTCCACCAAAGGAATGATTAATAAAGCAGCCTTTGATATCATGAAGGACGGTGTGGTCATCTTAAACTTTGCCAGAGACATTCTGGTAAATGAAGAGGATATGAAGACAGCCTTAGAGTCTGGTAAAGTAAAGAAATACGTTACCGATTTCCCAAATGCAACCTCCGCCCATTTAGAGGGAGCCATCGTGATTCCTCACTTAGGTGCTTCTACAGAAGAATCTGAGGATAACTGTGCAAAGATGGCAGTGGAAGAGATCATGGATTACATTGATAACGGTAACATCCGCAATTCTGTTAATTTCCCTGCCTGTGACATGGGAATCTGCAGAGCGGAGAGCCGTATTGCAGTTCTTCATCTGAACATTCCAAACATGATCGGACAGATTACAGGAACACTTGCAGCTGGTGATGTAAATATTACGGATATGACAAATAAGAGCCGTGAAAAATATGCATACACCCTAATTGACTTAGAAAAAACACCGGATGCCATGAGCATTCAGAAGTTAAATGCCATTAAGGGCGTTTTACGGGTGCGGGTGATCAAATAAGGAGGAATTATGGCCATTGTAAAACCATTTCAATGTGTAAGGCCGGATGAAGCGAGTGCTCATCTGGTGGCAGCTCTTCCTTACGATGTATATAACCGGAAAGAGGCGTGTGAAATTACAGCCGCAAATCCGAAGTCATTTCTTAATATCGACAGACCGGAAACCCAGTTTTCCGATGATGTGGATACGTATGACAGCCGGGTTTATGAAAAGGCCAGAGAGCTTTTAAATGCCTGGGTTTCTGACGGAACTTTATTAAAGGATAACAGGGAAGCTTACTATATTTATGAGCTTGTCATGAACGGAAGGAGCCAGACCGGAATCGTGGCCTGCTCCTCCATTGATGATTATGCACAGGGTATCATTAAAAAGCATGAGAATACAAGGGAAGAAAAGGAACTGGACCGGATTTGCCACGTAGACCGGACCGATGCCCAGACTGGCCCTATCTTCCTTGCTTACCGCTCAAAGAAAGCCATAAATGAAATCGTGGAGCGTGTCACTGCCACAAAGCCGCTCTATGATTTTACCGCAGAGGATGGAGTCAGCCATAAGATATGGCAGGTTTCTGATGCGGAGACCGTTTCAGAGATTGAACAGGCATTTCAGGGTGTTCCATCTACCTATATCGCAGACGGACACCATAGAGCAGCCTCTGCTGTGAAGGTAGGATTAAAGAGAAGAGATGAAAATCCAGGCTATACAGGAGAGGAACCATTTAACTTTTTCCTTTCTGTTCTTTTTCCTGATGAACAGCTTATGATTATGCCTTATAACCGTGTGGTAAAGGATTTAAACGGGCTTTCTGAGGAGGGGTATTTAAAGCAGGTGGAGGAAGCTTTTGTTGTGGAAGCTGTAGGAGATGATGCTTACTCACCGGATACCAAGGGAAGCTTTGGTATGTATTTAAATAAGAAGTGGTACCGTCTTACCATCAAGGATTCCTTCATATCAAAGGATCCGGTAAAAGGTCTTGATGTGTCTCTTCTTCAGGATCATCTGTTAAATCCGGTTCTTGGTGTGAAAGACCCAAGAATTGATAAGCGGATTGATTTCATTGGAGGAATCCGGGGACTGAAGGAGTTGGAAAAACGTTGCGGAGAAGATATGACCGTGGCATTTTCCATGTACCCTACTTCTATTGAGGAATTGTTCCAGGTAGCGGATGCAGGACTATTAATGCCTCCGAAATCTACCTGGTTTGAGCCGAAGCTACGGAGTGGGTTGTTTATTCATCCTTTGACTGCATTTTAAACAGAATATATTATAATAAAAAAGAATCCTGATTTTCAGGGTTCTTTTTTTGTGCGACCTTACCACCACTTTATTGTGCTTATGATATACAGTGAAATTTTTATCTTTAAAAAGAGAACGAACATGGAAAGTGGTATAAATGACTCAGAAAAATTAATGCAAAACATGGTCAACCGTGATATGGCATTGCATTGGTTTTCTGACCAGTCAACAATGACTAAGATGTTCTACAGATAAGATATAGACCTTGAATGCACAACTGGAAAGCGCTTACATGTGCCGATGGAGATAAATGGATAAGTGCAAAGAAAAAGTGAAATGATAAAACTTTATAGTAAAAACATACATGAAACAATACGGAAACATCTTTGATATTCTTTTAAAACCATAAAAAATAATTGGATTGTTTTTGAATATTTGTAAATATTACACAAAAAACGCTATTTGATTTATTCGTTTTATCAATTACTTTTCCATAAATATAAATGTATAATAGTGTAAGCTCTTACATAGTCGGAGAAGATATCAATGATGCTTGTAATGTAAAAAATAATAAGGGGGAGAAAAAGTGGGAGTCAAAGGAAAGGCATTTGCAAGAGTTGCGGCAGCAGGTCTGGCAGCAGTAGTACTGTGTACCAACAGTAATTTTCAGGCTTTTGCAACATTAGGGGACATGGTGGAGATGATTCCACAAAAGAAGGAGGCTGGCATTAGTACACCGTCAGAAGCAACACCATCGGAAGCCTCCGAATCAGTGGGGGAGAAAGAGACTATAATCACGGAAGTAAAGGCAGTAAAAGATATAGCTGCCACTCCATCAGAAGCACTAAAGACTTCCTCTGAGGTCTTTGAAGGAACATGGAGCCTTATAAAAGGAGATGGAATATTAAAGAATTCAGCTGATCAGGAAACAGATACGATTCAAAACGGCAGGGGAACCTATACAAACAGCGAAGGGCAGAGCTTTGGAATCGATGCTTCTGGGGGTAAATTTAATGTTCAGGCAGACCGGACTCAGATAAACAAAGGAACCACACTTGAGATTCCGGCGGTCGGAGAAGTCTTCGAGTTTGAAATTATTGCCCACAAAGTCTGGGACGGAAGCCATGCTTCTTCGGATAGCTCTGGGATTCTGGAGGGGGCAGAGAAGGCTGTGGTGGTGCAGGGTGCTAAGTCCTGTAAAGCAGAGAGCTATGCGGATTATTCAGATATAGATAACAATTATCGTGCTTATACCTATCGCTGTGTACTTGAAAAGGGAGCGGAGCAGGCTGCAGTTACGGTTGCAGCTTCAGGCACTCAATATGTGAAGAGCCTGGAGGTAAAGAGCTTACCGGCAACAGATGTTAATATTTCCGGTCGTTTAGAAGTGGAAAACGGGGATAGCCCGAAAAATGTAAAGGTGGTTCTTCTAAATGAGAGGACAAAGGAGATATTTACAGATATCGTTAATTTCAGCGATGGAGAAGCCAGCTATGAAGCAATGGCACCTGTCTATGATGAGGAAGAGGATTATCAGATCTACCTGGACAATGACCATTACAAGATTTCCGGCATAGACCAGATTCGGGTATCTGGCGGTACAGATAGTGAGGACTGCGATTTCTCAGTAACAAGCTCTGAGAAGCATTCGGTATCAATAAGCTTTTCGGAGAAAATCGATTTGGATGGTATGGAGTATACCTATACAAATACAGAGACGAATCAGGTGTATTCTTTTAAAACCAGTGAAAAAATTGAGCTTACAGAAGGAAACTATATCTTTTCCTTTGGAGGAGAGGCCGATCGTCTGGCGTATGAAATATCAGATGGAGAGAGCATTACCATAAAAGATAAGGATATCACTCAGAGGGTGGACTTAAAGCCGGTGACAGACTGGAGCTTTTACGCCGATGGAAGCAATGATTACTATCAAAAAGCTATTCAGAATGAAACGGGATATTTTAAGGGAGCTATCATTGATGCCACAAGCGGAAAGGTAATGCCAAACGGAGATGTAAAGTCAGCCAATTCCAGCCAGTTTGTTACTGGAGCTGTCATTCGAATCCCTGTAACAGGAGACTGTACCATGTCGGTGGAGGCATACGGGCCTCAATACGCACTGTATTCTGTGAAAGGAGTGTCTGCCAGGGATCAGAGCCCCTTTGTGTACAAGTATGAGGGCGAAAAGGGTTACATTGATATCACGTCAGATGGATCTGCTTATATCAAATCTGTTACACTTGTATATCCACCCAAAGAGGTTCAATATAAGGAACAGCCCGTAATGCCGGCAGTCGCTGACTTTGGAATGGGAGATAATCTGACCGTTTCACCAGAGGGGCAGAGACTTGTATTGACTCAGGCAGGCGGTGCTATGACAAGCGCAGGCCTTCATACGGTCAGCTATTATGTATTTCCAAAGACAAAGGACTGGCAGGTATTATCTGCGGATATTGTTTTAAAGGCAGGGACCACTAGCACCTCCAGCGGTGTTTTCTTCGGAGCCTTTGATGAAGAGTATCTCACAACCGTGGGCATCAGGGGAAAGACAGGGCTTAGAGGAATTCTATCCAAAACAACCTCAGAGCTGGTAGGAGCAGGGGGACCCAACCAGACAATACAAGATGGGGAAAAGGTTACTTTCACAGCTCGGAAAACAGATGGAGGACTTCTTGTTACTTATAAGACAAAGTCTGCGGGAGAAAGCAGCTATACATTTAAATATGACGACGGAAAAAATTTCCTGTTTAAGGAGGATAAGGCTGATACAGAGTGCTATTATGGTTTTGCCTTAGCGAGTGGAACCGCCGTGATTACCAACATGATGCTCTATGATGAGGATGACAACATTCTGTACGACCAAAATGACTGCTATGAGCCGGAGGGAACCGCTCCTGTTGCACTAAAGGTCATGGCTGAGGCTGATGCCTCCAGAGAATTTATCCGTGTTACCTGGACGGGAGAGGTGTGTACAGGAGATGAAAAGTATGTTCTCCAGGTATCCCAAGATGGCGTAAGCTGGGAAGATGTGGCTGATGATTTGACAGTTAACACCTATGATTATCCAATCACAGGCAGCGGCTCATGGTACTTTAGAATATGCGGAACGCTGGGCAATGCTTCGTCCATCGAGGATCGGAACCAGTGGGTAACCATAGAAAAGCCTGTAACAATAACAGCTGCGCTTCCGGCCCCGGCAGTTACTGCCACAGCAGATATAGATAATATTAAGCTGTCATGGGAGGCTGTGGAAACAGCAGACAGATACGAGATATACCGTTATTCTTATGATGAGACAAAAGCAGGAGCAAGGCTCATAGGAACTACCCAGGTTCCTGAATATACAGACAGCACCATAACACAGCAAATGCCCTACTATTATTACGTCAAAGCATTTTCCAATACCAACAGCAGCAATGCCTCACAGGAGGTATGGGCAGTTGCCACCGGACCCAGGAAGGGCCAGTATGCTTATGAGGACGAGGCGATTCCAGTGGTAATTACCAAGAAATCCTATGACACCTCCTATCAAAAGGAGATAGTGATAGAAGGTATCGCAGAGGAAGCCTGTATATTAAAAGCAATGGTAAACGGAAGCCAACAGGATACGGAAAAGGGAATAAAGGCAGGCGGAAGCTTCCAGCTGAACCTTGTATTAAAGGAAGGACGCAATGATGTCAATCTTTTATTTACAGATGCAGAAGGAGCCGTTACCAGAAAGACCTTTAACTACGTATATCTTACGAATTACGATATGGTGGTAGATGGCTCCTATGCCGGTAACGACGGAGACTTAGTAAATGGGATTCCTGTCTATAAAACAGTTACTGCCGCTGTCGGTGCCGTGCCCTCCGATTCTAAAGTAAGAAAAGTAATTCTTATAAAGGAGGGCTCTTACAGAGAGCATCTGGTTATCAACAAACCGTACCTTTCTCTGATAGGGGAAGACAGAGACCAGGTTAATATCCACTTCTATGACAGACTGGA
This sequence comes from Lacrimispora xylanolytica, assembly GCF_026723765.1. NCBI lineage: Bacteria > Bacillati > Bacillota > Clostridia > Lachnospirales > Lachnospiraceae > Lacrimispora > Lacrimispora xylanolytica. The sequence goes on along the minus strand of NZ_CP113524.1, from coordinate 3,828,576 downwards.
AAGTCCGGAAGGTGGGGATATGAAAACCAGGTGTGCCGTTTATGTGACAAGCGAAGCAAAGGGATTTTCAGCAGAGAATCTCACCATTGAAAATGATTACGAGTATCTTGGAACCGGAAGCAATGAGTCTGCAGATGCGCTAAGGAATGATGCAGAAGGCGCTGTTTATGTAAATCTTTCCTTAAAGGGCTATCAGGATACTCTGTGCGCTAATGTAGGCAAGCAGTACTATTATAAATGTATGATCACTGGTAATGTGGACTTTATTTACGGCAACGACCCCAGAGCCTTATTTAAAGACTGCGATTTAATATTCCGTTATAACGGGGTAAAAAACAGTGGCTATCTAAGTGCACCAAAGACCTCAGAGACCGCGGCATACGGACTTACCTTTTATGACTGCCGCATCCTCTCGGAGGAGGGATGCAGCGGAAGTAAATACCGCCTAGGAAGGCCGTGGGGTGCTGACGGCTATTTAACCTTTATTAATACTTATATGGGAGGGGTAATAAACGGGGAAGAAAGCTATGATGATATGAGCGGAAATTCCTATAGGAAGGCAAGATTTTTCGAATTTGGAAGCTATGGTCCATCGTATGCAATCAATGAAAATCGCAGACAGATTTCTCCGGCAAAGGCAGAAGCAATGCTTGGGTCCTCCCTTCTTGGTTGGGAACCTGAAAAGGAGTCAAGCAGCCGTTCTGCGGATTATAAGGGCAGTGTAATTACAAATGAAGCGCCAAAGTATGTAATTTTCGGATACTCCCAGGATACCTACAACATAAAAGACGGAGATGATACCGGTTTAGGAGCTTTTAATTTAGAAGGCTATGCTCAGGCAGGAAACGTAACCGGCGGAGGTCTACTAAAGGAAACCTCAGAGAATTATTATACCGTTTCAGATGGGGAGTCCTTCCTAAAGGCGTTAAAGTACGCTAGTGACAGCGGCAAAAAATCGGTAATCGAAATTACAGAGGATATTAAGCTGGGAAGCAAGGAGATAGAAAATTACGCGGAGTACAGCAGCCTGATTAAGCCATACAGTGCCCAGGCACTGACTCATCCCGTATTAAAGGAGACTGGTGTTTCCGTATTAATGCTTAAAAATATGAGTAATCTGACGATTTTTTCAAGAAATGGTTCCGCACTGCTTCATGCAAATGTTGATATCAGCAATTCCTCTAACATTATTATCAGAAATCTGGTCTTTGATGAATTATGGGAGTGGGATGAGGAGACGGAAGGTAACTATGACCGAAATGACTGGGATTATATGACCATTGAAAATGAAAGCACCAACATCTGGGTGGATCATTGTACCTTTTATAAGGCATATGACGGTGTCATTGACGTTAAAAATCCAAGTACTACAAAAACCAGCAACATCACCATTTCCTGGTGCAGCTTTTTACCGGCCAGCAGAGGAGATTTCTTTGACGATATGATGGAGGAGATTGCATCTAATCCACAGAAATACCCTTATTATACTCATTTGATCAATGACCTTCGTATGACCAGGGAACAGGTATACTACTATGCGTATGGTCAGAAGAAGACCCATCTTTTGGGACAGTCAGATGATGCTGTCAATGCGGCAAATATCAGGCTGACACTGGCAAACAATTATTATAAGGATTCTATGGACCGTATGCCAAGGCTGAGATATGGAGCGGCCCATGTGTATAACTGCGTGCTTGATGCGGCAGATTTATACCAGGTTAAGAATTCCATAGCAAACAGTGAGGCGGCAGCAAAGATTGTAAGCAATGGCGCAAGCTCTACCTGCAAAGGGGAGCTACTTTTAGAAAACTGCTATATTGACGGTATTGTTAATGCCTTAAACAGCGGCAATGGCGAAAGTCCCTCAGGCTATATCAATGCAATTAATTCCGTTTACTATATGGACGGAATTAAGACTGAGCTTAAGCCTAAATCCAACAGCACTACGGATTCTTCCATATTAGTGCTTGATGCTGGGAAATTTAAGAGTAAGCTTCCATATAAGGCACCTGTGCTGTATCCGGCAGAGAGGTTAAAGGAGCTTGTGATTCCTAAGGGCGGAGCCGGAGCGATTGAGATGACAGTTCTCCAATGGGAAAAGGGAATATATTTTGACACGGTCAATACAATTCCTGACGATGATGATGATGTCAATACAGATCCGAAGGAGGAGGACTCCGATTCCGATGAGGATACCTCAGTTTATGAATTAAAGACAGATAAAAAAGAGGCAGCAAACCGCAGGAGAAATGCCGTAGAAGTAAAAGAAGCTGACACTGGAACCTGGCTGAAAAACAGTGAAAATGCATGGTGTCTCATAAAAAAGGACGGTACCATTGCAGTACAGGAGTGGTGTCTGGCAGATGGAATATGGTATTATTTCAACCAGAGCGGATATATGGCGGTAGGCTGGCTTCAGGCAGCGGATGGAAAATGGTACTATTTAAATCCGACTTATGGCGGAATGGCAACGGGTTGGGTTATGGCAGACGGAAAGTGGTATTACCTGGATACCGTAAACGGAGACTGCCTGATGAACAAGACAACGCCGGATGGCTATCAGGTGGATGAAAATGGAGCCTGGATGGAAGGCAGCAATTAAAGATTAGATAAAAGGATGCAGAGCTTGGCAGTAATAATAGCTCTGCATTTTCTTTGTTAAAAGTAAAAATAATAACCTTTTCTCCAAAATATTTTGATTTAGTAATCCATCCCCATAGGATATAATTTAAGAAAACCATGAGGATGAAAGGAAGGGAACTGGGATGAAGTATGAGCTATTAGGGGAACAGGGAGATTTTATCATGGAAAATCCAGACCTGGTCAGCGGTCTTTATTTTCCTCTGGCCAATGAAGCCGGAGTCATGAGCAGTATATCGCCAGACCTTGGGGGAGACAGTAAGATGGATCAGAACTCCTTTTTGCTGCCGCCGGTGAGCATAGATAATCTTCACAATGACAGATCGTCCAGAAACATCTGGTGCAGAATCAATGGAAAAGAGTTATGGTCTCTGACCGGACGCTCTGCCTGGCAGCAGGCGAAGAAGTTTTCCAGATACAAGGAACCTGTGGTTTTAGAAGCAGGATTCATGCATCATAAGATCACCAGAATCTCAGAAGAAATTGGATGTAAGGCAGAACTTAGCAGCGTGGTTCCTGCCACTGGTGAGACCGTGGAATTAATGAAGATCCAGATACAAAACATTTCTAACGAATATAAGAACTTACAGGTTATCACAGCCATTCCTATGTATGCCCGCTCTGCCGATAACATCAGAGATCACCGCCATGTCACGGCTCTTTTGCACCGGATTAAAACGACCGATTGCGGTGTTATGGTAACTCCCACCATGACCTTCGATGAAAGGGGGCATAAGAGAAATGATCGCTCCTATGGTGTGTTTGGTGGAAATGAGACTCAAAAGCCCATGGGGTATTATCCGGTTCTTGGGGACTTTATTGGAGAAGGCGGTAATTTAGAAACTCCCAGGGCTTTGTTTGAAAGCTGTCTTGATGTAAAGGGAGCTAATTATGAGACTGGTGGATATGAAGCCTTAGGAGGGCTTTGCTTTTCAGAATGCAGAGTAGCCCCTCAGGAAACCATTACCTATGTGATCGCCATGGGGTATGGGAAGTCAGAAAAAGATTTAATGGAAAACTGCTGCGGCTTCTTATCAGAAGCAGCCTTTGACAGGTGCTGGAATGAGACAAAAGAGTACTGGAAGGAAAAGGTAAATGTAAGTCTTCAGACGGGAGATTCCGAGTTTGACCGCTTTATGAAGTGGGTGAGCTTTCAGCCCATGCTTAGAAGAATCTACGGCTGTTCCTTTTTGCCCCATCATGACTATGGAAAAGGCGGACGCGGCTGGAGAGACTTATGGCAGGATTGTCTGGCCCTTCTTATGATGAATCCAGGGGGAGTCCGCCAGATGTTACTGGATCACTTCGGGGGAGTGCGGTTTGATGGAACCAATGCCACAATCATAGGAAGCGGTCAGGGAGAATTCATTGCAGACAGGAACAACATTACCAGAGTCTGGATGGATCATGGAATATGGCCGTTTTTGACCACGGAATTATACATACATCAAACCGGAGATTTGGGAATTTTATTGGAGAGCAATTCCTATTTTAAAGACATGCAGGCAGTGCGGGGAGAGGAAAAGGATACCCTATGGAAGCCAGAAGAAGGAGAACGGTTAAAAGACAAGGAGAATCACATTTATACCGGAACTATTCTGGAACATTTACTGATTCAGAATCTTACCTCATTTTATGAAGTGGGAGAGCACAATCACATAAGAATCAGAGGTGCTGACTGGAATGATGCCCTGGATTTAGCCAATGAAAGGGGAGAAAGCGTAGCCTTTACCGCCATGTACGCCTCTAATTTAGATGGTCTTGCAGCCCTTCTTGCAGCCCTTGGGGCACAAGGAATCAATGAATTTCAGCTGGCAGAAGAAATCTTGGTTCTGTTGACTGAGGATGAAACGATATATGATGATATCAACCGGAAAAAAGAAATCCTGGCTGAGTATTGTAAAAAATCAATTCACCAGGTCTCTGGAGAAAAGATGACCATAAGAGGAGACAGGCTGCAAAAAGACTTAAAGGGGAAAGCTGAATGGATTTATAATCATATTCGAGAAACGGAATGGGTCACCTCCAAGGACGGTCATGGCTGGTACAACGGCTATTATGACAATTCAGGAAATAAGGTTGAAGGCGATCATGAGACCGGAGTCCGCATGATGCTTACCAGTCAGGTATTTACCCTTATGTCAGGCACTGCCACCGATGATCAGGTCAGGGAGATTGTAAAATCAGCAAATGCTTACCTGTACCGAAGAGAAGTCGGCGGATATCGGTTAAATACAGATTTTCATGAGGTAAAGATGGATTTAGGCAGAATGTTCGGATTCGCCTATGGACATAAGGAAAATGGAGCGGTATTTTCTCATATGGCTGTTATGTTTGGCAATGCCCTATACCGGAGGCAAGCTTCTAAGGAAGGATATGGAGCGCTCTTTGCCTTATTCGACCATTGCAGTGATTTTGAAAAGAGCAGGATTTATCCTGGAATTCCGGAATATATCGACGCAAGCGGAAGAGGGGTCTACCACTACCTCACCGGAGCAGCAAGCTGGTATCTGGTTACGGTGCTGACTCAGATGTTTGGAATCAGAGGATATTATGGGAACTTAACGTTCCGTCCCCAGCTTCTAAAGGAGCAGTTTGATGAAAATAACCAGGCCTCTGCTTCCTTGGAATTTGCAGGAAGAAGCTTAAAAATCATATATAAAAACCCAGATCAGTTAGAGCCGGAGACATATCAGGTTCATGGCATCACCATAAATGGCGTTTCTTATCAATCAGGGAGACAGGATTCCATAATTGAGAGAGAACATATTATAAGCCTGCCGGAACACCAGCTGCATATCATTGAAATAAGCTTAAACGGAACGGGGAGGGACTGACGGAATGAATGGAATTGAAAGAACTAAAATACAACACCAGGGTTATTTGCCCCTAATAGATTACGAAACCTGGAGAGTGGCGGTTCTGAGTTACTGTCTTGATGTAAGATTGGATCAGTTGGTCACCATGCAAAGGCATTTGGAAACAGATGAGGTGTTTGTTTTATTGGAAGGAAACTGTGTCCTTTTCTCTGGAGGAAATGGGGAGCACCCGGAAGAAATCCAATGGGTAAAGATGGAGAAGAACCAGCTTTATAATGTAAAGAAAGGGGTCTGGCATACCCACACCTTAGATGAGGAAGGAAGCGTTCTCATTATAGAAAATCAGGATACCACAGATGATAATTCCCCCACAGAAACGTTGAAGGAAGCGCAGATTGAGGCAATCAGAAAAGCCGGTGACTCTTTTGACATTTTCTGCCAGAAACATTAGAATAAGGGTATGATGAATACAAGGGGAGAGCGCTATGACTGGTTTGAGAGAGCTATGGAACAACATGAGAATTAAGACTAAGATATTGGTCATGTATTTGACCATCCTGTTTATTTCATTTGTCATCACATTTTCTGTCATCTCGGTCATTAACAGCTCCTATACGAAAAATGAGATTACAAATGCGGGAACCCAGACTGTCAGCGCCCTGAAAGGAAACCTGTCCCTGATTTTTGAAAATGTGACCCAGTTTTCTAATCTCCTCTACTTTGATAAAAATGTTCAGGAGGTATTAAGGCACGTGGACAATGCCTCCATTGATCCCTCCATTCAAAAGACCATCAAGCAGAGTTTGGTCAACATGATACTGTCCGGAGAGTACATATCCAGCGTCATGATCATTGATTCCTATCACAACTCCTACAGCTCTTATAAAATGGCTCCCAAGACTGTGTCAATGGATAAGCTCCTGGAGGCAGAGTGGTATCAGAAAATTGCAGACCACAGGGGAAACGGTTTCTTCATGAAAGGAAGCGAAGGGGTCATTGAATTTTACGGGGATACTCCATATATCACCTATGTCCGGGAGATTCGGGATGTCAATAATTATAAGCCCCTGGCTATTTTACTGGTCACTGTCAATGAGGAAACCATCCGCAATTACTTCAATCAGGTCAGTGATGCCCAGAAAAATGATTTTTATATCATTGACGGTAAGGGCGAGTATATTGTGGCGCCGAAAAAAGACTTAGGACGGGAAGATAACCGGCTTGTGATTACCCAGGATATTGGCATTGAAGACTGGAAGCTGGCGGGACTGTTTCAGTTTGATGATATCACGGTTCTTGCCCCATACTATTCCACTGTCGTTATTTTAATCATCTGTATCAATGTGATTTTCGTCTTTTTCTGCTCTGTCATGCTGACCCGTTTTATTTTCCACCCCCTAAAGAAAGTGGAATCTCATATGATGCTGGTGGAACAGGGGCAGTTTGTTGAGATGGAGGTAAGCCAGCAAAAAAATGAGATCAACAACTTAAAAAAAGGATTCAATCACATGACCACCTCCATAAAGAACCTGATTCATAAGGTGAAGGAGGAGGAGCAGATCATTGCAAAGACAGAACTGAACCTGCTTCAGGCCCAGATCAATCCTCATTTCTTATACAACACCCTGGATGCAGTATCCGCTCTGGCACTGATGAAGGATTACGATAACTGCTTTAAGATGACCCAGGCGCTTGGAAGGTTTTACCGAAACAGCCTAAACAGTGGCCTTGATTTCATAAAGGTAAAGGATGAAATCAGCTGCATTGAGAGTTATCTGACCATATTAAATATCCGTTATGACAATGAAATAAGGACAGAGATTGATGTGGAGGAAGAGGTAAAGGAATGTGAGATATTAAAGCTTTTACTTCAGCCCCTGGTGGAGAATGCTGTGCACCATGGAATCAAGCCAAAGGATGGGAAAGGCACCATATCCATTCGGGTATTTTCTGATGAGGATGAGATTATTTTCATCGTATCCGATGATGGAATTGGAATGTCGGAAGAGAAGATTGCGGAAATCATGGAAGGAAGGTCTGCAACGGGGAAATCCGGTTTTGGACTCTATAATCTGATGCAGCGGATCACTCTCTATCACGGAATTAAACAGCCGGTTCTCATACACAGTGAAATGGGCAATGGAACAGAAGTGGCAGTGAGGGTCAAACGTTTGGATACAAGGGGGGATTATTGGGTTGATTAAGGTACTGATCGTTGACGATGAAAAACTGGAACGTGTATTAATCAGCAAGGGGTTTCCCTGGGAAGAGCATGGCTTTCAGATTATAGGGGAAGCTTCTTCTGGTATGGAAGCCCTGGAATTTATTAAACACAGAAGGCCGGAGCTGATTATAACAGATATCAACATGCCTCATATGGACGGGCTTAAGCTGGCGGAACATATCTATTCTCTTTATGAGAAGGTGCATGTCATCATTATAACAGGATACCGGGAATTTGAATACGCAAGGCAGGCTGTTAAGCTGGGGGTAGAAGATTTTCTTTTAAAGCCGGTGGATATGAATGAGCTGTCAGACATTGCAGCCCGGATTAAAATGAAAATTGGGAAGGAAAAGGCCCACGAGCAGGAAGTGGAGATGCTAAAACAGAATGTATCCGCAGACCAGGATATATTAATGGAAAGCTTCTTTCAGCGGCTGGTAGAGCAGCGCATCACCAAAGAGGAAGCAGAGAAAAAACTCTATGCTTATAGCTGTGAAGCCCTCCTTGATTCCTGCTGCTGCCTTAGTATCCATATAAAAGATGAGAACTCTGACACGGAGCCTCATAAAAAAGCAATGGAACTTTTTAGAGAACATGAGATTCCCCAGACCATATCCTTTCTTCATTATATGAAACACATGATAATATTCTGCGTGGGAAGCAGTGTAATGAAAGGAAAGGAGATTGCCCAGGAATTTCACCACATACTTTCTGATAACAGGTTAAGTGCAACCATCGGGATCAGCGGAATAAAACATGGCTTTAAGGGAATCGGAACGGCCTTTACTGAGGCGGAACATGCCCTGAGTGCATCGGTTCTCTTAGGAGGTAACCAGGTCATTACCTATGAAGATTATCTGCGCGTGAAGGAGAAAAATCCAGGGAAACTGATGTTTGACTGGGACGATTTTCTCTTTTCTCTGACCAATGGAATATCGGAACGGGTATGGACCTTCATAGAAGATTATATTAGTGGAATCAGAAATTCCAAAGTGACAGAGGTGGAATATCTAAGGCTTATGACCATGGACTTAACTTCCAAGGCAGGAAGCACCCTACATAAATATGGGGACAGTCTGGAGCAGCTCATTGGAGAAGAGGCTCTTTATGAAGGAATACGGGGAATTCAGTCTCTGGATGATTGCCGCAGGTTCCTAAAAGACTGGATGAATCTCATTTTAGATTATCACAATGGAAAAAAGACGAAGCAGGGAAATAAGGTGGTGAGAGAAGCCCTTTCTTATATCAATGAGAATTTCTGTGATCCCAACCTGTCCTTAAAGACCGCAGCAGCTAACGTCTATTCCAATGAGAGCTATTTAAGCAGGGTCTTTAAAAAAGAGGTTGGCTTAAGTCTGATTGAATATGTGATGAAAAAGCGGATCGAGGAAAGCATTCTCCTTCTCAATTCCACGGATTTGAAAGTGTATGAAATTGCGGAAAAAGTTGGCTTTCGGGATTCCCATTACTTTAGCATTTGCTTTAAAAAGCATGTGGGCGTCACGGTGAAGGAATTTAAACAAAGGTAGTAAAATTTCTTACCTATTGAGTCAAAATATTAAATTGAGTCAGAAAGCAGTTTTCCGTATACTGATAGTATCATATGGTTACACAAAATCCAGGAGGAGGAATTTGTAATGAAAAAAGGAATGGGAAAAAGGGTTTCAGCCGTTATACTGACTGCCGCCCTGGCAGTGGGATTGGCAGGCTGTGCAGGCAAGAGCAGTACGCCGCCAGCAGCAGCGGGATCATCAGGATCTGGAAAAGATAAGGTGGTGTTAAATGTCTGGCACCAGTGGTCCAATGATACCAACGAGTTAAAGAAGAAATATGATGAAGCAGTAGCCGCTTACATAAAAGACAATCCAGATGTGGAAATCAATACGCAGACGCTGGATACAGAAGCTTATAAGACGAAAATCTCCGCAGAGTTTGCAGGAGATGCCAAAGGAATCGATTTGTTTTACTACTGGGGGGCAGGAACCGCCAGAAAGATGGTAAATGCAGATAAATTACTTCCTCTGGATCCTTATATCACCGATGAGGTAAAGGGTAAATTGCTGGAGGGATCTACGGCAGCCTTTGAATACAATGATAAAACCTATTCCCTTCCCATGTTTTCCTGGTATATGACCTTGTACTGCAATAAGGACCTGTTTGAGCAGGCAGGAGCAGAACTTCCTAAGACGTATGACCAGCTGGTTACTGCGGTAGAGAAGCTTTCAAAGCTTGATGGGGTAACGCCCATGGCTTCCGGTGCAAAGGACGGATGGAACGCAGCTTTTATCTATCAGGCATTGGCCTTACGGTCAGTGGGTGCGGAAGATATCAACAAGATGCTGTCTGGAAAAGCTCCCTTTGAAGGGGAAGGATATAAGGACGCTGCAGATAAGGTACAAGAATTATACAAGATGGGCGCTTTTGGTGCCAATCCCTTAGAGCAGAGCAATGACGATGCCAATGCAGCCTTTGGAAACGGGAAAGCAGCCATGAGACTTATGGGAAGCTGGTTTGCAAACAGCATTTATTCCGATAAGACGGTTACCATTAAACCGGAGGATGTAGTTGCCATGAAGATTCCCATGATTCCAGGCAAAGGAAATGAAGGAGATTACTGCGGTGGATTCGTAGAATCCTTCTGGGTCAATAAAAACACAAAGAATCCCGACCAGGCAGCCAAGTTTGCAATCTACATCAATGAAAAGATGGGGGAAGCAGCCTATGAAACAGGAAGCGGTTTCAGCGGCTGGAAAACAGAGATCGATGAGAAGGGGTTAAATCCGCTGTTCATACAGATCAAGGATCTTCTTTCTCAGGGAACCACAGCCGTTCTTGCCTGGGATACTTCCTTAGATGCAGAGCCAGCCACCATTCACAATGAACAGGTCCAGACCTTGTTTGCACCCAATGCGGATACGGGTGAATTCATAAAAGAACATGAGGCGGCTATTAACAAGTAAGTAAGAGCAAAGGGGGTATCGCTTACAGACTGAGGCGATGCCCTTTTTTTGCCAAAAAGGAGGTCTTTTATGAACAACATGTTAGGGAAAAAAAGAAATGTAGCCTGCTTTGTGCTGCCTGCCCTTATTTTATTTGTCAGTTTCAGTATCATTCCCCTGATTATTTCCGGGATCTACAGCTTCTTTCAATACGATGGGATCGGCAAGATGAATTTCATTGGACTTGGAAATTATATCAGGATGTTTTTAGAGGACCGTCATTTCATCAAAGCAGTGACCAACTCCCTTATCTTAGTAGGAGCGTCCCTGCTGATACAGCTTCCCATTTCCCTGATTCTTGCAATGGTTTTGGCAAGAGGAGTGAAGGGCGAACAATTTTTCCGAACGGTCTATTTTCTCCCGGTGGTAATATCCAGTATGGTCATCGGTCAGCTTTGGATGAAGATGTTCAACAGCGATTACGGACTTTTAAATGGACTCATTCGTGCCATGGGATATTCTAAATTTAATTATTCCTGGCTCTCAAACCCGGAGACTGCCTTTCTTTCCACCGTGGTCCCGGCAGTGTGGCAATACATCGGCTACCATATGCTTATTTTCTACGCAGGAATCAAATCCATCTCTCCGGACTATTATGAGGCGGCCCAGATCGACGGCGCCAGCAAATGGCAGGTGAATACAAAAATCACCCTTCCCCTTCTGGCTCCGGTGGTAAAGACCTGTGTCATCTTTTCCATTACCGGTTCCTTACGTGCCTTTGATTTAATCTATGTTATGACAGGAGGCGGTCCAAACCATGCAAGTGAAGTGCCGGCAACCCTTATGTACAACAATTTATTCCGAAAAGGGCTGTATGGCTATGGAAGTGCCCAGGCATTTTTCATCGTAGTGGAGTGCCTTATTTTCACCTTTATTGTGAGCCGGCTGTTTAAAAAAGCAGAAGAAAATGCTTCAGCCATATAAGAGGGGGATGATACTATGAAAATCAGAAAAAAAATTAAATTTTTGGTGCTGAGCCTGATTGCGGTCTCTCAGATTTTCCCTTTGTACTGGCTGATTACTTTCTCTTTAAAGACAAACGGAGAGATTTTTGGAGAAAATATCATCGGACTTCCAAGGTACTGGAGGTGGGAAAATTACCAGTCCGCCTTGACTCAGACCAAACTGATCCAGTATTTCTTAAATTCCGTGTTCTATTCCATGGTCACCGTCATCATTGCCGGTCTGTTGTCAGCCATGGCCGCCTATGCCATTGCCAGAATGAAATGGAAGTTAAAAGCCCTGGTATTCGGTGTGTTTGCCCTGGGAATCATGATTCCGGCCCAGGCCGCACTGCTTCCCCTGTTTCAGCTTCTGGATAAGACGGGACTAAAGGGAGGTTATCTTGGGCTTTTGATTCCTTATATCTCTGGTGCTCTTCCCATGAGCATTATGATTCTGACCGGATTTTATAAAAGCATTCCAATGGAGATTGAGGAGGCGGCCTGCATTGATGGCTGTGGGATTATCCGCTGCTTTGCAACCATAATCCTTCCCATTATAAAGCCTGCTCTTGCAACGGCATCTGTTTTTACCTTTTTAGGAACCTGGAATGAACTGATGCTGGCCAACACCTTTGTAGACAGCGACCGTTACCGGACCCTGCCGGTAGGTATCATGTCCTTTGCCGGACAGTATTCCACGGATTGGGGACTCATTGGTGCTGGTATGGTGATTGCAACGTTGCCAACCATTGTCATTTACTTTATGCTGAGCAATCAGATTCAGGATAGTCTGGTAGCAGGCGCGGTGAAAGGATAAGAAGCGATGTTTGATGATAGAGGAAGATTTATTATAGAAGATTATAACCGGAAAACCACATGTTCCAGTTTTCTGCCTGGGATCAATGGAATCCATGGCATTCCTCTCTGGAGTTTTTATGTAAACCGCGGGCAGGCCATTGCAAGCTTTGGCGTGGAGAATAAAAATAATTCCATTCTGGAGTTTTACCCGGCTCATCAGGCATACCAGCTTGTGAGAAATCTGGGATTTCGCACCTTTATAAAGATAGGGGAAGAAGTATATGAGCCATTCCGTTCCGATTCTCTCCAAACACGGATGTACGTGGGAATGAATGAGCTGGAATTGGAGGAAATCAATGACCAGATTGGCCTTAAAATCAATATCCGGTATTTTACCCTTCCGGAGGAACCCCTGGCTGGCTTTGTAAGAAGAGTGGTCGTTAAAAATATATCAGGTAAGCCTATGGATTTGGAAATCCTTGATGGACTTCCAGGAATCCTTCCCTATGGAATAGATTTAAGGGCAATGAAGGATATGGCTCAGACCATGAAAGCATGGATGCAGGTGGAAGATTTAGAGAAAAGAATGCCATATTACCGGGTGCGGTACAGCACAGGAGACCATGCCATGGTTTCCAAGGTGGAAAGAGGCAATTTCATGCTGTCATTCTCGAAGTCCGGAGACCTTCTGCCAATCATCGGTGACCCGGAGTTGATATTTGAATATGATACTGCATTGGAGCACCCCATTGGATTTTTGAAGCATCGTTTAAGAACCCTGTTAGAGAAAAAGCAGATTGGGCAGAATACAGTTCCATCCGGTTTTTCCTGTGTGGAACAATGCCTCTCACCCGGAAATGAGCTGGAGTGGAACAGTGTGATTGGTCAGGCAGCTTCAAAGCAGATACGAGATACCTATGCAGACCAGACGCTTGACCGAAGCTATTTTGATGGAAAGTATGAGACAGCAATAAAAATGACCAGACAGCTTGGGGATTCCATCGAAACAAAAACAGCCGATCCCGTCTTTGATGCTTATTGCAGGCAGACGTTCATAGATAATGTTTTACGGGGCGGCTTTCCTATCCTTCTTGGGGAGGATTCCGTCTTTTATATCTATTCCAGAAAACATGGAGATATCGAGCGGGATTACAATGATTTTTCCATGTTGCCCGAGTACTATTCTCAGGGAAATGGAAATTTCAGGGACTTGAATCAAAACCGGAGAAGCGATGTTTTATTTGCCCCTTATGTAAAGGATCATAACATAAAACTGTTTTATAATCTGATTCAATTGGACGGATATAATCCTTTGGTCATAAAGCAGGCTGCCTATGAAATGAATCAAGTGAAAGAGGTTCTGGAGCTGGTTCAGGGAGACAGTCAATTGGTGGTGAAGGAATTTTTCCAGAAAGAATATTCCCCAGGCAGCTTATATACATTGCTGGACCAGCAGAATATCACTCTGGCTTGCAGCAGGGAAGAATTCTTGTATCGGGCAGTAAAAATGAGTATTCCAAAATTCCCGGCTGAATTTACCGAAGGCTACTGGACGGACCACTGGACCTACAACCTTGATCTCATAGAATCTTATCTGAGTGTTTACCCGGAAATGGAAGAGGAACTTTTATATCTGGATAAAAGCTATACGTTTTATGAGTCAAGGGCAGTGGTAAATCCCCGTTATAAAAGGTATGTCCAGACAGAACATGGTGTAAGACAATATCATGCCCTTGACGAGGAACGGAAAAAGGGTGTCTCCACTCATACGGTACATACGGCTTATGGGACCGGAATGGAGTATAGGACCAATTTAATCTCAAAACTCATATTGCTGGCAGTGAATAAAGTGGCAACTCTTGATATGATGGGGTATGGAATTGAGATGGAGGGCGGAAAGCCAGGCTGGTACGATGCCCTAAATGGTCTTCCGGGACTGTTTGGTTCCTCCATGCCGGAAACCTTTGAATTATACCGCTTGCTCCTATGGATTCAAAATGTACAGAACCGATATTGTCACCCTGTTGTGGTACCAGTGGAGCTGCATGATTTTATGAATGGCCTTCAAAATACCTTTGAAAGCTATCAAGAGAATCATAAAAGCAAGCTGTGGGTCTGGAACGAGTGCAACCGGCTTAAGGAAGATTACAGGGAGCAAACCGTATTTGGAATCCTTGGAGATGAGATTGTAATACCATTTCAGAACCTGGAGAAAATGCTGAAAGTCTGGATTTCCTATGTAGAAGAGGGCATACATGAAGTCTGTGACGGCAATGATCGGATTCCTACTTATTTTTCCTATGAATTTGACCACTATGAGTACGAGGGGAAACATATAATTCCTGTCAATGTAAAGGCGGTACCCCTTCCATTATTCTTAGAGGGATACGTTCGGTATTTTAAGCTTCCTGTTGCCAGAGAAGATAAGACCGCTTTATACCACAAGGTAAAAAAATCAGGACTGTATGATTCAAAGCTTAAGATGTATAAGGTCAACGAATCCCTTCAGGAGGCTTCCTTTGAGATAGGAAGAGCCAAAGCATTCTCCCCTGGGTGGCTGGAGAATGAGTCCATCTGGCTTCATATGGAATACAAATATCTGCTGGAGCTGTTGAGATTAAAGCTGTATCATGAATTCTTTGAGGATTTCCACAATGCCTGTATTCCTTTTTTGTCAGAAGAAATGTATGGAAGAAGCCTTTTAGAGAATTCCTCCTTCCTGGCGAGCAGTGCCAATGCAGATGAAAAAATTCACGGAAAAGGGTTTGTAGCCAGGTTAAGCGGTTCCACGGCTGAATTTTTGCAGATGTGGCAAATTATGATGTTTGGAGAACAGCCGTTTCGCATGGAAAAAGAAACGCTTATCTGTAAGCTGGAACCGACAATCCCGCAGTATTTAATTCCTGAGATCAAACGCATAGAAGCCAGATTTTTAGGTAAGACCGTGGTGGTCTATCGCTTTGACAAAAAGAAAGATATCACACCCGGATCTTATCAGATTAAAAAGATCCGGATCGAGTTCTTAAATGGACAGATGAAAGAGACGAATGATGCCTTAATCACTGGTGATGATGCAAAAGAGCTAAGGGCTGGCAAAGTGAGATCACTAGTAATAGAGATTCAGTTGAATTAAGAGCCTTCCAAGGATAAGTAGCTCACTACGAAATTTATCTGTTTACAATAACCTGTACCATCAATGATTCGTTATACCGTGAATCGATTGACTTTGGTCTCTGGGAGACGTACAATGAATATAACTTGTTGAACAACAAGTTATATTCATTGTAAAGGATGGTACGATATGAAAAAAGTTTTTATAGGATTCTCAGTTCTTGGCACAATCATTCCATTTACTATCTTTGTTCCGTGGTTGCTTACCAATGGTTTAGATGTATCACTCTTTGTTCGCGAATGGTTCTCCACACCAATCTCAAAATTCTTTGCTGCGGATTTTATTATTACATGGTTGGCCTGGTTACTGTTCCTATTAGCTGACCATAAGAAAAATGACATTAAATTATGGTGGATTCCTTTCGTGGGTAACTTCTGCATAGGGTTATCATTTTCGGTACCATTTTATCTGTTTTTGCGCGAGGACAAAAGACGATGAAAGAGGCCATGCGAGATGCCGAACGTTCCAAAAACAAGATATTAGACTCCGCGGAACAGTTGTTTGCAACAAAAGGATATAACAATACCAGCCTTGTAGAAATCGGTGAATATTCCGAATTATCAAGAGCTACGCCTACTTATTATTTTAAGAATAAAGCTACGTTATATAAAGCGGTGTTGTTACGGTTGATTGATGATGAAAGAGAATTTGTTAAGCGCAGGGATTTATTAGAAAGTGATGATATCGAGGGGCGTATCAAGGATTTACTCTGTACCCATATAGATTTTATATTTAAAAGGCCGACCTATGTTCCATTGATTTGCAGAGAAGCCCTTGATAACAACGGCTTTCTTTTATCCACACATAATTTTATAGCGGTAGTAGAACAGGGGAAAGAACTGATAGAGCTTGCACGGAATCGAGGAATTATCGTCGGCCAAGATAGTGAAAGCATTTTAATGTATTCTCTTTCCATTACCTGGTTTCCTTTTTTGCAGAAAGATTTGATTGCAAAGTCACTTAACATTAATCCTTTTTCAGAGGGTTTTCTACAAAGACATAAAGAATTTGTTGCAACTACTTTCATGCAGAGTCTATTGTAGCATGATTGATAATTCAATAATAATGTCTGATGTAATAAGGGAAACGGTACCCTCTGTCAAGGACAAGGTAAAAGAAGGCGTTGGCTACATGTTAAGTGACCAACGCCTTTTCATATGATATTTTTCCTGTTATTCTTTTTCCTCAGCCACCGGCTCCGGCGGTACAAAATGATCTGGGATCCCGGGGTCTTTCATATCATAAATTCTGTCATATTCTTTGGTCGCCTGATCTTTCAGTGCCTCTGACCGGTTCATGGATAAAAACTTGGTCAGTTCATAGCAGCTGATCCAGATTTCATTGTTCCCTTCCTTCTGTGACTCATCAAAAATAAGCTGAAGGCCAAAATGAAGGTGGGACTGATTGATGTTATTGGTGTTTTCTGTCCGGCTGTAGCCGGTACGCCCCAGATATCCAATGACATCACCGGCAGTTACAATACTTCCCTGTTTTAATGATTTATGATAAGGATAATTTTTTCTCAAATGAGCGTAATAATAATACCGTTTCCCGTCAAAGCTTCGGATGCCAAGACGCCAGCCCCCGTATTGGTTCCAGCCAATGGCCTCCACATATCCGCTTTCCACGGCAATCACAGGAGTCCCTACCTGACCCATTAGATCATGGCCCAGATGCTGCCTTTTAAATCCATAGGATCTGGCAACGCCAAAGTCATCAAAGTCATTATAAGGATATCCTTTGGCAATGGGCGAAAAGCCTTTGAGTCCATATTTTTTCACCCAAACCTTATCCGGGTCAACGGATCCGTCAGGTAAAAGAGCAGGAGTCGCATATAGGGGTGCATTGGCAGAAGGAATCTGAATCTCATAAACCCCTACAAGGCCATCTAAAACAGCGCCATAAGCTTCTCTATAATAATTATAATACTTCATCTTCTCTGTCAGCTCCGCCATGGTCTTTCCAGCTAAAAGCTGTTCCGCCAGTGCATCTAAGTCCTTGGTGGAATACTTTGAAAAGTCCCCACCGTACTTTCCACCCAGATAAGCGAGAAGATCCACCCAGTTTAAATGAATCTCAGACTGACAGGTGTTAACGTCATAGCGGAAGGCTTCCTGCATGGCTCTTGCCGTGACACCAAAATCCACCCACTTAATATATTTTTTCGGTTCTGAAGCAGTTGCTTTTCCGTCCTGATTGATTACGGGAAAGGAAAGACTTCTTACAGGAGAGATGAAAAAAAGAGATACTAAAAGAAAGGTCAGAATTATGACTTCTATGTATATAATCATATGATGCTTTGTTATCTGGGAATAGGTTAAGAATTTTTTGAATGGGTTCATAAATGTTCTCCTTGTCATTCCATAAGAGGTACAAGTGAAAAGGGAAAGAAGCTTTAAGCCTTTCCCATATAAGATATGCGAAGACAGGGAATTATATGACGAAAATCATAAGACACCTTACAGTTGGATTTGAAGTCTGTTCATGTTATAATGGAAGTATGATAAAAAGGTGCGGGAGGGGGAATACCGTACCGGAAAGAGAGGTTAAGACATGAATAATTTTGAATATTGCGTACCCACAAGAGTGCTGTTTGGCCGGGATACCCATAGGCAGGTAGGAACGGTCATAAAAGAATATGGTTATAAAAAAGTACTGGTCCATTTCGGCGGCGGAAGTGTGAAAAAGAGCGGTCTTCTTGATCAGGTGACAGACTCCTTAAAGGAACAGGGAATTGACTTTGTTTTGTTTGGTGGAGTGAAACCAAATCCCACCCTCTCCCTGGCTATGGAAGGTATGGAGCTTTGCAGAAAAGAAGGAATCGACTTTATACTCGCCATTGGAGGCGGAAGTGTACTGGATTCTGCCAAGTGCATCGCTGACGGTGCCTTAAATCCTGAAACAGACCCATGGAAATACTTCTTAAAGGAAGCAGCGCCTAAAAAGGCCCTTCCTCATGGAAATATACTGACCCTTTCTGCTTCTGGAAGTGAGACAAGCTTATCCTGCGTCATTACCAATGAAGATGGAAATTATAAGAGAGGCTTTAACAGTCCGACACACCGCCCTCTCTTTGCTATTTTAAATCCGGAGCTGACATATTCCGTGAATAAGTTCCAGACCGGATGTGGTACCGTAGATATTATGATGCATACTTTGGAACGGTATCTGGGCGGCAATACAAAGGATACTCCATTGACGGACCGGATTGCAGAAGGACTTCTTATTTCTGTCATGGAGGCAGGAGCTGTTGCAGATAAATATCCACAGGATTATGAGGCAAGAGCCACTCTTATGTGGGCAGGAAGCCTTTCGCACAATGACCTTACCGGCCTTGGCAGAGAATATATGATGCAGGTCCATCAATTAGAGCATGAGCTCTCCGGCCTGTATCCCTGTATCGCTCATGGGGCTGGATTATCTGCCTTATTCTGTTCCTGGGCCAGATACGTATGTGAAAAGGATCCCATGAGATTTGCTCAGCTGGCTGTCCGGGTGATGAAGGTTGAGATGGATTTTGAGGCACCTTTAAAAACGGCATTAAAAGGAATCGACCGTCTGGAAGAGTTCTTTGTAAGCCTTGGGATGCCGGTCAGCTTAAGAGAGCTTGATGATGCTGTAAGGGAAGATGATTTTGAATTGATGGCAGAAAAATGTTCCTTTTACGGAACCAGGAGTTTACCTGGAATCATGACTCTTGGAAAACAGGAAATGATGGAGATATACCGAAAGGCATATTAATACTGATTGCCAGGGGGGGCTTGATGCCCCCCTTTTCTATTGATAGATAAATGTTACCGCATCCAATCTTTTATTTGTAGCACCCCATTTTGCAGATGTTGGTTACGTAAGGTCTTGATTTTTCCTTATCTTTTTCCTTATCCTTGCAAAAGGGTTTGAAAATAGATACCATGGTAATCGCATTCTGCGGCGGCCTGGTCATGAAGGTGGAATTGCAGATGAATCGAAAGTTGATTCCGCAGGATTCCTGAGTGGATACCAGATAAGGCTTATAGGTGGTGCCTCTTAGGTCCCTGGTCGCTTCATGAAAAATCACCAGGTCTTTGCAGTTAACGTCACGGTAGAAGGTATAGCCCTGGCAGCCCATACGACGAAACTCCTTTGCGTGTTTTTATGTTATATGATATGCACTGCCGGGGACGAGAGCCACATAGATAGGCTTTTTAAGGCGTCAGAGGAAGGATTTCCTTATCATCTGGAATAAAAAGCCTGCCATTATAATGAGGCGCCCCTTCTTTTCCGTATCGTTCCTTCCGATGTAAAATATCAGAGTCCTCCGTATGCCATAAAATTAAATTTTCTGCATTTAATTCCTGAGCCAGTTCACAGGCATCCTTTACCGTGCTGTGATGCTTTTCATAAGGCTTAAAACGTTCCCTTTCTTCATATAAGCAAAATGCCTCATGTAAGAGCCAGCCGCAGTTTTTTGCATAAGGGAGGCAGGCGCTATTTAAAGGCTCGTCCCCGCAGAAGGTGAGAGTCTTTCCATTTTGTAGGACAGTGGAAAATCCGTATTGCTCTGCCTTTGTTGAATGGATATCAAAAAAGGTCACCTGGTTTCCAAGAATCGTTCTTGTTTCCCCATCATCAACCCCTGTGAGGTGGATTCTTTTTCCGATCAGTTCATAAAATTTCCCCTGTAAGGTCAAACGGCATAGGGTATCAATTACAGATACCAGACGTTTATGGCAATAGATCATAAAGTCCCCTTCGTACTGATTGGACTTCATTCGGGTGCCGATAAAACGAACCATCCAGACCACGCCAAGAATGTGGTCTGTGTGCTCGTGGCTCACAAACAAATGGTGGATATGGGAGAGTTCTACATTCATACTATTTAAGATTCCAAGGATACCGTTGCCGCCTCCGGCATCGATCATAAAGTACTCATCCTCTTTTTTTATGGCAAAACACGTATTATAGCACTTAGACACGGCAGCATTACCTGTACCGAAAATATATAATTGTTCCATCTTTTGCTCCTTTTTCACACGGGGGTTTTCTGTTGTCGTAAAATATGGTACTATATGATTCATACAAATGCAACAGTGTTTCAGGAGAGGAAAGCGTATTATGAGAGATTTGGCATATCTGAAACTGATGTCAAGGGAATACCCGACGATTAAAGCGGCATCCAGTGAGATCATTAACCTGACAGCTATTCAGGGCCTGCCTAAGGGTACGGAATATTTTTTCAGTGATTTACATGGTGAGCATGAAGCTTTTATCCATTTGTTACGAAGTGCATCCGGAATCATCCGGGAGAAGATTACAGAGACTTTTAGCCACATCATGCCGGAAAAAGAGGAAGTGGAACTGGCAAACTTAATTTATTATCCGGAGAAGGTGCTTAATCAGCTGGAATGTCTGGAAGCGGCAGACGATGAGTGGCAGAGAGTGACCATATACCGTCTGGTACAGATATGTAAGATGGTATCATCCAAATATACAAGATCCAAGGTAAGAAAGAAGATGCCTGCGGAATTTGCCTATGTCATCGATGAACTCCTTCATGTGGATTATAATGATGATAATAAACGTGTATACTATAGTGAAATCATACGTTCCATCATAGATATTGAGGTGGGAGACAAGTTCATTGTCGCCCTGTGTGAACTGATTAAGAATTTAACCATTGACAGCCTTCACATCATCGGGGATATCTTCGACCGGGGACCAAGGGCGGATATTATAATGAATGAACTTCTTCATTTCCACGATGTGGATATCCAGTGGGGAAACCACGATATCTCCTGGATGGGAGCCGCTACCGGCAATCTGGCCTGCATCTGCAATGTGCTTAGGATTGCCATCAGCTACAACAGCTTTGATGTCTTAGAGGATGGATATGGAATTAATTTAAGGCCTTTATCCATGTTTGCAGCCAGAGTTTATAAGGAAGATCCCTGTGAGCGGTTCTTCCCTATGACGCTTGATGAAAACATATATGACGCAGTAGATCCCATTCTGGCAGCTAAGATGCACAAGGCCATAACAGTCATTCAGTTCAAGGTGGAGGGGCAAATCATAAAGCGCCACCCGGAATATGAGATGAATGACAGAATATTAATGGAAGCCATTGATTTTAAACAGGGAACGGTAACCGTTGAAGGGAAGGAGTATCCCATGGTGGATACCTTCTTCCCTACGGTGGACCCGGAGCATCCACTGGAGCTTAATAAAGAAGAGGAAGAGCTTCTTCGGGTCTTACAACTGTCCTTTCTTCATAACGGACTGCTTCATAAGCATGTGCGCTTCCTTTATTCCCATGGAAGCATGTACAAGTGCTCCAATTCAAACCTTCTTTATCATGGCTGCATCCCCATGAAGGAAGACGGTTCCTTTGAGGAACTGATGGTAGATGGTAAGGCCTACTGTGGGAAAGCTCTTATGGATTACTTAGACCAAAAGGTACAAAACGCCTATTTCATGCCTGAGGACTCGCCGGAAGGAGCCGATGCCAGAGACTTTATGTGGTATCTATGGTGCGGTGCCAAGTCACCGGTCTATGGAAAAGGTAAGATGACTACCTTTGAGCATTATTTCATCGATGATCCCCAGACCTATAAGGAACCCATGAATCCATATTACCGTCTAAGCGTGAAAGAGGAGTACTGCGATAAGATTCTGGAGGAATTTGGACTGTCCATAGAGGGCTCTCATATCATCAACGGTCACGTTCCAGTTAAAATTAAGGAAGGGGAATCCCCGGTGAAGGCAGGTGGAAAACTGTTTTTAATTGACGGTGGACTTTCCAAAGCCTATCAGTCAAAGACTGGCATTGCCGGTTATACACTTATTTATAATTCCAATCACTTGGCTTTAGCAGAGCATAAACCATTTAACAGAGAACAGGAAAGCACTCCAAAAGTATCCGTCGTAGAACACGTAAAACACCGGGTCATGGTGGCTGATACAGATAAGGGAGCAGAGCTTGCCGGACGGATATCAGATTTAAAAGAACTGGTGGCAGCATACCGGGAAGGCATTCTCAAGGAAAATGTAGAATAGCATTCCAACGAATTTTTTAATAATTATTTCAGATAAGGTTTATTTACGAAGCTTCCCCCGGATGGTACAATGGTCAGAGTGATTTACTTATAAGAAGGAGGCTCAGATGAGCAAACAGGAATTTTTACAGCGCCTAAGGGAAACTCTAACCGGTGAGGTCCCTGGAAACGTAATTGAGGACAATATCAGATTTTATGACGAATATATCAGTACGGAAGTAAATAAAGGTTCCATGGAAGATGAGGTAATTGCATCCATCGGAGATCCAAGGCTGATTGCCAAGACCATCATGGAAGCCAATGAGAATGCATCAGCTTCAGGAAAGTCTTATTACGAATCCTACACTGGGTCCACACGTAACGTTTATGAAGATCAGGAAGATACTGGACATGGTATGCATTACATTGATCTTAGTAAATGGTACTGGAAGGCCCTTGCTTTGGGAGCTTTGATCCTTGTATTCTTTCTGACAGCGACCATACTGACTGGAATTTTCAGCCTTTTAATGCCTCTTTTAGGACCGTTGTTCCTGGTTCTTTTAATACTCTGGTTTTTCAGAGGAATGAAACGATAATGTCAAATATTGTTAACAATTCCAATGAAATATTACAAAAGTGTAACGGCAGTTGCGACGTGAAAACGTCACAACTGCCGTTTTTGCTTGACAAAACCGAGAGTTAAATATATAATCGAAAATGTAACAATTATGTAACATTTGTTTTTCGGCTGTTTTTTGGAGTCAGGAAAGGAACTACAGGAGAATCTATATGAAGAATAAAATGTGGAAGGCGTTTGGGCTCTTAGGGCTGCTTTGTGGACTTGGTCTGGCTACTCCGGCTAAGGTTCAAGGAGCAGAGATTGCAGTGGAAACCAGCACAACACTTTATGCAAAGATCGATGTGCCTGTTTCAGTTTTAAATACTGCCAATCCCTCAGGAAGCATACTTTCCAATGCGGAGGAAGGAAAGACTTATGAGGTCATGGAAGCACCAAAGGATGGCTGGGTGAGAATCAAGGTTCCCCAGGGAGAGGGCTACATAAAAAGCAGCTCTGCTACCTTGATTGAAAAGGCTCAGGAAAAGGTGGACAAGTCCGCCCTAAAGCGCCAGGAGGTAGTAGATTACGCACTTCAGTTCGTTGGAGGCCGCTACGTATACGGCGGAGTCAATCCCAATACCGGAGTGGATTGTTCCGGCTTTACCAGATACGTACTTGGGAAGGCTGGCGGTGTTAGTATCAGTCGCAGCTCCAGATCCCAGTCCGCGGAAGGACGGACGGTCAGCTACGAGAATGCCCGTGCAGGAGATCTGGTATTTTATGGTAAAAATGGGTCGATTAACCACGTCGCCCTATATATGGGAGACGGCCGTGTGGTCCACGCTTCTACAGAAAAGACAGGAATTATCGTAACAAACGTCATGTATCGCAAGCCTGTGAAATTTGTTAGTGTTTTGAACTAAAAAATTAAGGTATTTGGTGCAGTTTTAAATAATACTTGACGAAAAGATAAAATAAATGTATAATAACCGTAATGAATTTAATAATTACGTAACATTTGAAAACCAAAAAGTAAAAACAGGAGCAAATTTCCCGATGATGAAAAAAACATGGAAAACGTTAGGCCTTATGGCTTTCTGCAGTGCAATTGTAATTGCTAGACCTTCAGATGTAAGAGCAGATGAGATATCCGGTCCAGGACTTAGTTATGGAAATTATTTAGTAACTGTTGATTCAGATAAAGTTACAATCAGCAAAGATGAAGATGGACAAGAAGCTTTGATGACCGCAACCAAGGGCGCTTCCTTTCAGGTGATGGAAGACATGGGCGATGGAACAGTCAAAGTTAAGGTTAATGATACATACGGCTATTTGCCGGTAGATGGCAATGCAACCGTTACTCAGACAGATGAAAGCACTCTGGCAGCACTGGAAGTTAAGAATAAGGAAGATGTAGCTGTTGATTTCAGACAGAGCATTGCAAATTACGGTTTACAGTTTGTAGGCGGACGTTACGCTTATGGCGGAACTGACCCAAGAACGGGAGTTGATTGCTCCGGTTTCACAAGATATGTATTACAGCATGCGGCAGGAATTAATTTAAGCCGTTCCTCAGGCGGACAGGCCACTCAGGGAAGAGCCATCAGCGCAGATCAGATGCGCCCAGGCGATCTGCTTTTCTACGGAAGCGGCAGATCCATCAACCACGTTGCCATGTACATCGGCAATGGACAGGTTGTACATTCTTCCACATACAGCACAGGTATTAAGACTTCCCCATGGAATTATCGGACACCTGTGAAAATCGTCAATGTAATCGGCGATTAATGAATAAGCGGATAACGGATTTTAGATAAGGGTATAGGACCTTCGGCATGGGATTGCCGAAGGTCTTTGTTTTGTATCATTAATTAAAAGGTTGTTTATTTTTTCATCAAAGATATTATTAAGGGAACTATGAAGTTAAGCATCCGGTCAAAATTTAATATATCCTGATATTAGATCAATATAAAGGCTCTTACCAATGCCAGATATTTTTGGTGATTATCTTCTCTCATATAAGAAAAACCAATTATAATAGATCTCCTATCAATAATAATGGAGGAAAGAATATCAATATAGATATCTTCTGAAGAAATGAATTGAGTTATTATAATGAACCGATTGTTCTGTTAATCTTCTGCAACATACCTATTAATAAAAAAGTTTATGATTCGAAGAAATGGCAGCATTATAAGCAGTAATAGGATATTAAATCTGCTTTGTTTAAAACAATTTTTGAATTATTATTTTTTTTAGATATAATATAATAAAAAAATTATATATGGAACAAAAAATACAGGGCTTTCCATTCATTATAAAAATGATATTAGCTGAAATAACGTTAAAGTATTTTATCAATAATTCAATTTCATAGGCTCTGGCAAATTGCAGAAATATAAAGACTCAAGAAAAAAATCCATACTTTCTCTAAGCAATATGCCTTCTTCTACTGTTAAATAACAAAGAGAGCAGGGGCGGCGAGTATAATATGAAACAGCATCTGATATTTCATAACGGTTTTTTCAAATGAAGCGAATCCTCTACTTATGTTAACGCATGCTATTATTATAGTTTTTGTTTAAACGATATCTGTAGTTCATTCTTATTATTATCCTTTCATAGATCTTTCCACCAAGTTAACAAAATATAAAACAGATATCTTTTATTGTTTTTTTAAATGATGGAAGATACCAGCAATCTTTCAATAATAAATCTATGAATGGGATATGCTAACGTTGATAATCTTTATTGATAATTGTTTTGCTTTAAACCAAATGAAAACAGCCAGGATAGGGGAGCTATCCGGCTGCTTTCGAGGGGAGTATAAATAATTAATAAGGATGAGGATATATCTCCTCAATTCAATTATAATATAGCCAGAATGAAATTGCAAAGTTAATTTTTATTAAGTATTTATAAGGATTTCTATATTATAAAAAAAATAGGGGTCTCCTCTCTGAGATGCTCATAAACAGAGAATAATTAAATTTTTGACAATTTTTTTAAATTAGAAATAAGTATAATCTGTCCTGTTTCCGCCATACTAGTTCATGTAACAAACAACACCTACAGGAGGTAAATACAATGTCTAGAAATAACTACAATGATATGGACAACTCTTCAAGAAACAACAACCAGAACAACAACCAGAACAAGAGCCAGAATAACAACCAGAACAAATCACAGGACAAGATGCAGGATAAGATGAACAACAACACAAGCCGTGATTCTTACCGTGACTCTTACAACAACACAAGCCGTGATTCTAGCAGAGATTCCAGCCGTGACTCTTACAACAACACAAGCCGTGACTCCAGCAGAGATTCCAGCCGTGACTCCAGCAGAGACTCCAGCAGAGATTCCAGCCGTGACTCTTACAGAGACACAAGCCGTGACTGCAACAAGTAATTATTTCTGATTTTAAGAAAAAACGAAAAAAGGCGTGGGAAAGAGACATGGTGTTCTTTCCTGCGTTTTTTTCGTATCCAGGCTCATCCTCTAAAATTTTCGCAAACCGCAAAATCTGGAATATATTATTATAGAAAGGACAGGTGATAATATGTTCCAGACCATCCCCATTTGGGAAATTGATAATTATATTGATTATAAGGATAATATCATGATTATAGATCTTCGAAACAGGCAGTCCTATCAAAAAGCCCATATTCGAAACGCAGTTAACTATCCCTACGAAGAAATGGACCGTTGGATCGGCTCCCTGCCGAAGGATAAACTTTTAATTTTTTACTGTGCCAGAGGCGGGCAGAGCATGATGGTCTGCCGGAATCTGG
Source organism: Lacrimispora xylanolytica (assembly GCF_026723765.1). Classification (NCBI taxonomy): domain Bacteria; kingdom Bacillati; phylum Bacillota; class Clostridia; order Lachnospirales; family Lachnospiraceae; genus Lacrimispora; species Lacrimispora xylanolytica. Next base: position 3,801,617 of record NZ_CP113524.1, on the reverse strand, counting down.
AGCCATATGGATATCATGTGGTCAACATTGCCAATGGAATTGCTTACTATCGGGGAAAATATATGGTATGGGGTTAGGTAAATTCATTGACAGAAATATCCCCTAGCTTTAAAATATATCTATTATATACAGAAGGAGAGTAAATTATGAAATATATGATTGCTTCTGACATTCATGGGTCAGCCTACTACTGTGGGCTCCTGTTAGATGAATATAGAAAGTCCGGTGCCAGCCGGCTGATTTTGTTAGGGGATATTTTGTATCATGGTCCCAGGAATGACCTTCCAAGGGATTACGATCCGAAAGCGGTCATTTCTATGTTAAATGGCATAAAGGACCAGATCTATAGTGTGAGAGGAAACTGTGACACGGAAGTAGATCAGATGGTACTGGAATTTCCGGTACTGGCAGATTATGGACTGTTGGTAGTAAACGGTCTGACAATCTATCTCACACATGGTCACATCTATCATAAAGATCATCTGCCGCCGGTACAAAAGGGAGATATTCTCCTTCATGGCCATACACACATCCTGACTGCAGAGCGGGAAGGAGACATTACCATATTAAATCCCGGTTCTGTATCCATTCCAAAGGGCGGTAATCCGCCAACCTATGGAATACTGGAAGAACAGGTATTTCGTATCCTGGATTTTGAGGGAAATGTACAAAAAGAAATAGACTTAGGAGAATAAGGTGAAAAGAACATTTGAATTGATCGCACCCTGTCATTTTGGCATGGAAGCGGTATTAAAAAAAGAAATAACAGATTTAGGATATGACATTACAACCGTTGAAGATGGAAGAGTGACATTTATTGGTGATGATGAAGCCATCTGCCGGGCAAATATCTTTCTTCGTACCGCAGAGCGTGTGCTTTTAAAGGCAGGCACCTTTCATGCGGAATCCTTTGAGGATCTTTTTCAGGGAACAAAATCCATTGCCTGGGAGGAGTATATTCCCCAGGACGGTAAATTCTGGGTTGCCAAGGCTTCCTCAATAAAGAGTAAGCTGTTCAGTCCCTCTGACATTCAGTCCATCATGAAAAAGGCAATGGTGGAACGAATGAAAAAGTCTTACGGTGTGGAATGGTTCGAAGAAAAAGGAAGCTCTTATCCTATCAGAGTATTTCTTTACAAAGATGAGGTAACTGTGGGAATCGATACCACAGGAGATTCTCTTCATAAGAGAGGCTACAGAACCCTTACCAGTAAGGCTCCTATTACAGAGACTCTTGCAGCAGCCCTCATTATGCTGACTCCATGGAATAAGGATCGTATTTTAGTGGACCCGTTCTGCGGTAGCGGTACCTTTTTAATTGAAGCGGCTATGATGGCTGCGAATATGGCTCCTGGCATGAATCGTTCCTTCCTTTCCGAAGACTGGAAGAATCTGATTCCAAGAAAATGCTGGTACGATGCTATGGATGAAGCCAATGATCTGGTGGATCAGGATGTAAAAGTAGATTTACAGGGATATGATATCGATCCTGAGATCATAAAAGCAGCAAAATCCAATGCAGCCTCTGCAGGCGTAGAGCATATGATCCATTTCCAGCAAAGACCAGTGAATGCATTAAGCCATCCGAAAAAATATGGATTTGTCATCACCAACCCGCCTTATGGTGAGCGAATTGAAGAGAAAAAGAATCTTCCTGAGCTCTACCGTCAGATCGGCGAGCGTTACAAAGCCCTTGATGCCTGGTCCCTGTATATGATCACGGCCTATGAAGACGCGGAAAAATACATTGGAAGAAAAGCAGATAAGAACCGTAAGATCTATAACGGTATGATGAAGACCTATTTCTATCAGTTTATGGGGCCAAAGCCTCCAAAAAGAAAAACAGGAGATTCGGTTGAAAATTAAAAAATGGATTGCCGTCATTTTTTTCGCAGTCTGTAGTATCGTGGGATGTCAATACAAAACTCCCGAACAACCAGAAGCAGGAAAGGTGACGGAATATAACGGTGCCCTTCCTGCCTCCTATGATGGGAGAAAAAAGGGCAGGGTGCCAGCCGTTAAAAACCAGGGAAACCTTGGAACCTGCTGGGCCTTTGCCTCCCTTCAGGCACTGGAGGCCAGCCTGCTGCTAGGAGAATCTAAGGATTTTTCCGAAGACCATATGTCCCTCGGGAATGGTTTTTCCATCCCTCAGGAAGAGGGCGGTGAATTCACCATGTCTTTAGCTTATCTCCTCTCCTGGAAGGGACCGGTTCTGGAAGAACAGGATCCTTATGGAGATGGCGTTTCTCCAAAGGGATTAAAAGCGGTCAAGCATGTCCAGGAAGTTCAGATGATTCCCGGTAAGGATTATGAAAAAATAAAACAGGCGGTTCTACGCTATGGCGGGGTACAGAGTTCCCTATATACCTCCATGACCGATGAAAACAGCCGTTCCGCCTCCTACAATGAAAAGGCATATGCGTATTGCTATATTGGCTCTGAGCCTCCAAACCACGATTCTGTAATCATTGGCTGGGACGATCATTATCCCAAGGAGAATTTTAATGAGCCGGTGAACGGAAACGGGGCATTTATTTGTTTGAACAGCTGGGGGAAAGGCTTTGGAGAGCAGGGCTATTATTATGTGTCATATTATGATTCCAATATTGGAATGAATAATCTGGTATATTCCCTGACGGAAGATACGGACAATTACAGCCATATCTACCAGTCTGATTTAAGAGGCTGGGTAGGACAGCTGGGGTATGGAGAAGATACCATCTGGATTTCCAATGTTTACGAAGCAGAAGGTGATGAGGCTTTGTCTGCAGTTGGCTTTTATGCAACAGCTAAAAACACCTCCTATGAAATATATGGAGTGGGGAAGGTAAGTGACGAGGCTGCGATCGTAAGCGGCGGGGATTTCGACCGGAAGGTGCTGTTAGCAAAGGGGAGCTTTATCAATGCCGGTTATTATACGGTTCCTGTTACCGGCAGCTTAAAGGAAGAGCAAAAGCTTAATAAGGGAGAACGATTTGCGGTTATGGTAAAGATCACCACACCAGATGCCATTCACCCTGCAGCCATCGAGTATGATACAGGAGATGGGCGAACCCTTGTGGACTTATCTGATGGGGAAGGCTATTTAAGCCCCGATGGCAATCACTGGGAGCGGGTGGAGAAAAAGCAGGACTGCAATCTTTGCTTAAAAGCGTATACGACAGACCGATAGGGCTGGTGATAAAGGAGAGTATCAATGAACGAGGATAAGATAATTTTTGCAACTGGAAACGAAGGAAAGATGAGGGAGATCCGGGAGATTTTAAAGGACCTGGGTATGAAAATCCTTTCCATGAAAGAGGCAGGAGCTGATCTTAACATAGTAGAAGATGGTTCCACCTTTTTGGAAAATGCAGAGATTAAAGCCAGAGCTGTATGGGAAAAGACAGGAGGCATCGTACTTGCTGATGATTCCGGTCTTGTCATTGACTGTTTAAACGGAGAGCCGGGAATTTATTCTGCCAGGTACATGGGAGAGGATACCTCCTACGAGATTAAGAATCAGAATCTCTTAAACCGTGCGGCAAAGGCCAGAGGAGACGAACGAAGCGCCCGGTTTGTCTGCAGTATAGCGGCAGTTCTGCCAGATGGAAATGTGCTTCATACAGAAGAAACCATGGAAGGAATTTTGGCGGACAACCCTGCAGGAGAAGAGGGCTTTGGATACGATCCCATTTTTTATCTGCCTGAGTTTCAAAAAACAGCGGCAGAGCTTACCATGGAAGAGAAAAACAAGATCAGCCACCGGGGTAAGGCACTGGATGCGATGAAATGCAAGCTTATGGAATATTACGGGAGGAAGTAGGATGAAAGTACTGATCGTCAGTGACACTCACAGAAAAGATGACAGCCTCTATAAGATTATTACAGAATCCGGCCCTTTTGATATGCTTATCCATCTTGGTGACTCGGAAGGAAGTGAGGAGAAGATTACCGGCTGGGCAGGGGAAAACTGTCAGGTCCATATGGTTCTTGGGAACAATGACTTTTTTTCCGATCTTGACCGGGAAAAGGAGATTACTATCGGTAAATACAGGATTCTTTTAACTCACGGTCATTATTACAATGTTTCTCTTGGCGTGGAACGTCTGGAGCTGGAGGCCAGGGAGAGGAATCTTGATATCGTTATGTATGGTCACACCCACCGTCCGTTTTATGAGGTACATAACGGAGTTATCGTTTTAAATCCAGGCAGCCTGTCTTATCCAAGACAGGAGGGGCGTAAGCCATCTTATATGATCATGGAAGTGGATGAGACGGGTGAGGCCCATTTTACCCTAAATTTCCTGGGAGCTTAAGAAAGGAGAGAGATAACTGGAAATACCGCTTATTGCCGGATCTGGCATAGTAGTGTTTCGGTTGTCTCTTTTTTAATTGTGTAAAATGGTTCACATTTTTTTACTTTCGTTCAACCTTTTGCAGATATAATGTATATTAACTTTTAAAGGAGGGCATGTATGGTTACAATTCTTATCGTAGAAGATGATCAGATGGTACGTCTTTTAACAAAAACAAAACTTAGTCACCTATATAAAATAAAAGAAGCTGCTGATGGCGAAGAAGCGTTAGAAGTTCTCGACCACGTACATGTTGATCTACTCATTGTGGATATTCAAATGCCAAACATGAATGGATATGAGTTGGTACGTGCCCTGCGGGATGTGGGTGATATGACACCAGTCATTATGCTGACGGCGATGAATACCTTTACACACAAAAAAGAAGGATTTGCATCCGGCGTAGATGATTACATGACAAAACCCATCGACTACGAGGAACTTATTTGGCGTATTAAGGCACTGATGAGGCGAGCACAGATTGCTAACGAAAACCGTATCGTTATCGGTGGTTTTACTATGGAACAGAACACTTTATCAACTCAGTATAACGGCGAAACGATCTCGTTGACAAACAAGGAATTCAACCTGCTGTACAAGTTTCTCTCCTACCCCAATGTGGTATTCACCAAACAGCAGCTAATGGACGGGATTTGGGGATGTGATTCTGAGACAGAGTACGATACTATTAAAACCTACATCAGCCGCCTGCGCAACAAGCTTTCGATGTGCAGAGAATTCGAGTTGGTATCCATTCGCGGACTGGGATATAAAGCTGTCATTCATAAGATAGGAGGCAGCCATGAAACAGTATAAAAAAGAATCAACCTTTAAACTGATTCAATTTAAGTGGGTTTTCGTTGCAGACTCAATCGTAGTTGTTGGTGCTGTGATGGCCTATGGGCTTATTGCTACATGCTGGCTTGGCATGAATTCGGAAAATGCGCTTTCTATGCTGGCAATCATACCACTTATGATTCTTGCAGTCAGTTTGGGAACGGTTTTCACACTGCGGTCTGTTCGCAGAAAAATGGATGATCTGTTAATTGGTATAAAAGAAGTATCCAATGGCAATCTGGACGTACAGCTAGACTGCAAAAAGGCAGATGAATATGCACCAATCTATGATGGGTTTAATCGTATGGCAGCAGAGCTTAAAAATACAAAAACAGAAATGCAAAACTTTATCAATGATTTTTCACATGAATTCAATACACCTATTACTTCAATTTCAGGATTTGCACAATACCTTATTGACACAGGAGATGACATAGAAAACACGGAACGCAATCAATATCTTCAGATCATTGCCGATGAATCTCTTCGTTTGTCCACCTTGTCGCAGTCCACACTTCTGCTTTCCAAGGTGGAGGCCTGCGAAATTATCACCGAAAAAGAAGCATACAATTTATCCGAACAAATAAAGCGGTGTGCTATCCTGCTGCTGCCGAAAATTGAACAGAAGAAGATAGAGCTGGAACTGGATGTAGACGATATTTGTTATGTGGGCAATGCGGAGCTGATGGAACAGGTATGGATTAATGTTCTTACTAATGCCATTAAATTCACCCCTGAACATGGGGAAATTAAAATAGCCGCAAAGTGTACCTCTAATGAGATTACTCTTAAATTTTTCGACAGCGGTATAGGTATGGACGAAGAAACCGCCGCACATATTTTTGAAAAATATTATCAGCACGATACTACCTCTGCCGTAAGAGGCAGCGGTATTGGCCTTTCCATTGTTTCCCGCATTATTACTCTTTGTGGGGGTAGCATTTGCGTAGAAAGTAAACCTCAAGAGGGAAGTACCTTTTTAATCACGTTACCCATCTAAGGAATGGAAAAAAAAGCGTAAATCAGACGTATGTTTGGTTTACGCTTTTTTTCTTTCATAATTTTTGCTTTTTTTACTTTCGTTCAACCTTCGCCCATTAAGATATGTTCATAGCACGAAATCACAACAGCAATATCAAGGAAGGAGATTGACTATATGGCATTTCAGCTGCAAAATATGTGCCACTGCAATAATCATGGATTTCCAGTCCTTGCCTTATGTATGACGGCAGATATAAAAGCAAGTATTTGAAAAAACAAACTTTAGATTAACATTTTGAAAGGAAGTACAATTATGAATAATTACAATGTTAAAAATCAGATGGATAAGGCCGGCATTGTGGATACCTATGCCCTTATAGATGAAATGACTAGCCAGACCACGTACCAGACGGCACTAGAGGAAGCTATCCGCAACCGTTTAGAGAATGGCTTTAAAAA